>JAFUCQ010000011.1 GCA_017459605.1 Atopobiaceae bacterium | reverse complement strand
GTTTTTGAGTTTGAGCTCTTCAAGTCCCAGCGCTTCTGCCAGAAGATCAGACTCGTCGGTGCGGTGTCCGAATACCCACCAGTTCGCGTCCATGTTTATTCCGTTCATAGCCGCGATTTCCTCACGTATCCGGCTGCATGAAAGGCCGCATGCCAGCTGTAATAACCTCAAGATAACAAGGGCGATATAGCAGATGAGAAAGTGTGCCTCTATGTGCTCAGGTGTCCAGACGTAGACAGGACGTGTTTTGAGTTCTGACTTCGTTACTTTGAAGGACTCCTCTATCCGCCAGAGCTCCCGGTACGTGTCGATAATGCGGCTATCAGCCCAGTCAGTCTCGCTCGTAACTATGAGGTAGTAGCCGTCGTATTTTTGTGCTTCGGCTATTGCATCAAGGTCAAGTTCAAGCTTAGCGCCATCTACCACCTCTCCGGTCTCCTTGTCAAAATGTAAGTTCTTTACGTACTGGGCAGCACCGTAGCTTGTCGCGCGTGTGTAGGAGCTGGGACTGGAGACGAGCTTTCTAGCTTTCTCGATAAGCTTCTCTCGCTCGTGGCGAGCACGTCGCTCGTACTTCTGCGACCAAAAGGCAACATATTTAACTTCGACCTGGATGTCTTGGGCCTTACCTGAGGCTGTATCGGCTGCCTTCAAGTGGACGGTCTTGTATCCTTGCTTGGACTTGGACTTAAACGTAGAGCCATCTTCTGTCTGGCTAGCATATCCAGAATCGCTGAGCACCCAGGCTTTAAGTGCTGTGTCGGATTTAGTGCCTCTCACCGACTGAGAAAACACAAAGCCATCACCTAAAGCAACAGCAGCAGCTATGTTATCTGAGCAGTTCAGAGCTTTGTCAGCTACACATATAACCCGATTGAGTTTGTAGTCTTTTTTCAAGTCTGAAAGCACCGGTATCATAGTGGTGCTATCTGAGGTGTTTCCAGAAAACTTACGATATGAAATGGGGATACCGCGTACGTCTTGCAAAAGCCCCATCTGCACAATAGGGCCCGCTCGGTGCTCTTTGCTAACACCTTTGCATCTGAGTTCGTCTTCTGTGTCTGTCTCGAAGTAGTAGTTCGTCACGTCGTAGTACACACACGACATATCGCGCATGCCTGCTTGAGCTACCGAGCGGTTCATGGCGGAGATGACCGCGCTCTTTGCGGCTACAAGCTCGTCGAGGGCGCGGTATACGTCGTCTTCTGAAAACTCTGTCCTGAAAAAGTAGCGGCCGCGATTGTTGAAGGCTGAGAGCTTAGAGCCAGGCTCTACGATGCGCTCACACACAAGCAGCCTGCACACAGCATTCAGGTCGTATTGTGCGTCTGAGCCTCTCATGTGGTTGCGCAGTGCCCGCTCAATTCCGAGTGCCGCATACTGCGAGAGTACAGCTGCACACCCAATATTCTTCACGTTGTCGGTGCGCTTATCAATCTTTTGGGTAGGGTGAATTTCGATGGACACTGCCTGTTCGCAGACCCTCTTGGCCTCGGTCATCTCGGCTGCAAGCGCTCTTGCCCAAGCCACAGGGTCGTCGTGTTTGCAGGTGAGGTCCTCAAGGTAGCCGAGGTTTTCAATTGTGCGCTGGCGTGAGCGCTTCATCGCTGGGTCCCACCAGCTCTCCACTATCGACAGGTTGGTCTTACCACTCTTCTGGCGCGTCTGCTTCAGGTGCATGGGCCCTCCTAACTCCACCTGTCATTATATCACAATGCGCCAGTATTCGCGAGTAATAACAATCTTATAATTTGACATAGGAAAAGCCCCTAGAACAGGGGCTTTTGGGCAAAAATCAAAAACTATGCTGCGGAACTATGGCGGCGAATGCAAGCTGAAGGCGTCGTTGCCATTCTACCCGTCGGCTAAGTCTTGCGAAAAACTCAGTTGCTCTACACCTGCTCCTCAACCCATACGGTCAGGACATAGCAGAAGGCTGCATCTTGCCTCTCGCGATTGCGCTCATGTCCGATGTCTGCCAAGCGGTAAGTTAGCTCGCCCGTGAAACCTGTTCGTTAGCTTCAACCTTACGAGCGCTAGTTCTAATGTTGCGAACTATCAAGTATCAGCATTTCGTAAGAACTTAATCCACTTGCTTTTATGGATACCGTAAATGACTGGCTGTCTCCAACATTATTGCTTGCTGCAAGCGTCACGAGCAAACAACCTTTGTTCTCAGAATCCACTGCAACTGATACTGGCTTCTCAAGAAGCTCTGGGATTCTCTTCAAGAGCTCTGGTTTTATTCCGTGTATATCCCTGTTGCGAGCATGCCCACTCGCCATAATTTGAAACAGATGTTTTTGGGTGCAGGTTATCGGCAAACTATCTGGGATGACATCTTTATATACTGCTGGTCTAACATTACAGACAATCACGCTCATATTTAATATCTCGGGAAACATAGTGTCTCTAATATCATCAATATCGGCTCCAAATGTATTGTACTCAACACATTTTTTGCCATAAGCCAGCAAATCTTTATCGCTCATTTCTTTTACTCTCTCCGAGAGTTCTATGTATCCGATTTTTGGCTTTGTAATCCGAAATGCAGGATCCCTTTCTATTGCATCTTCATAAATCAATATATTTGTTATTGCATTATTAAGCGCATTCATTAGATATCACCACCTTCTGTCTGAATCCAATGACAGCTGTTCTCCTAAAGGAATTACTGCGTCAAAAATCACAGCATGTTTTTCATCAAGACCTATGTCTTTGTGGTAATGACCCATATACCAGTAGTCAAAAGTGAGCTTATCTTCAAGCGCATCAAGCCAATTTGTAAGACGATTTGGTTGTGCAGTTGCAAAAGCTACCGAAGGCCAGATTGCCTGAGCTTGCAGGCGCGTGCTTGAGCAATGGCTGATGACATAATCCACCAGCCACTCCGCCCTATTAAGTGATGCCTCGCCATGTGCAAGCTCTTCTTCGCTGGGCAGTTCCTCTGGCCACCAATCAATACCCTCACAGCGATATCGTCTATCTACTACCGATTCAGCACCTCCCATGCAAAATATACGGACAGTATCCAATCCGTTTGGTAGATCGTAAACCTCCCCACGCTTGAGATGTATAAGATGCGGATAGTCTGGTAGGCGTGATGCCTTTCCTCCGTAGAATGACTCTTCTTCTAGGCTGTACAATACCGGATAGTTTTCATGGTTGCCATCAATAAAAAGGGTTGTCCACGGCCGTTTCTCAAGCCATGCACAATTCAAATCCGAGAAGTCTTCTCCCGGCCACGGAAGACCAAAATCACCAACTATAATCAAAAAGTCCTCGCGACTAGTGCTATATAGCTCAGGCGTATTATATTCCTCTAGTTTCTCGGCAAACGTGCCACCATGAAAACCACCGGTAAGGTAAATCATCGTTCTCTCCAAACTGGACAGCTGCCTTAGTAAACGCCGTTAATCGTTACTCTCCTCAACCACGCCAAGAACGAGCTGCCTAAAAACCCTATCGAGTTTGCTTGTATCGGGTTTTCGCTGCGCTATACCACTCGCTTGCATGTGCAAACGCTCTACCATCAGAGAAAACTCGTGTTCGAGCTGTTCATCTCGCGGCATTTCACGCAACGACAGCTTTGCCTCAACAAGGCCTTCCATACGCTTGAGCTCTTCGACTCCACATGCTCTGGCCAGCTCTCGAACATCTGCAGGGGGCATGTCTTCATGGTTTATGACATAGTTACACGACAAAAGACCACGGTAGAAGTGAAGATAGCGTTTTGCCAGATACGCATCGCTCGCCGCAGTGCGCTGACCATGCCGCTTGCATAACCCTAAATAGTGCAGGGCAAGAGTGCGTGGTTGCATCATCTCCCAAGCCAGCTCTCTGAGCATTCCAGCACCCAAATCCTCATACAAAGATGCCGCCGAAAGCAGCCATTCTAGTGCCGAAGGATTCGATTTACCAAGTAAACGAACCAGCTTTCGAACGTCCCACAACGACAGGTCAAGTTCTCTGCCTGTTGGCTCAAAACTAGCTATCGTTTTCTTCACCATCTCAGGCTGATTATCTACGGTGAGGTAATCCTCGAGCTGCTTGACATATATGCCACAAACATCATCATCACTTGTCGAGTCCGCACAGCCCCATAAGTGACTACCTGTCCTTACGAGCAAGATAAGCCGTGCTCCAGGTGCTTGTTCTGCAAGTAGTGCATGAGCAGCTCCAACCAAAGATGGTGCGTAATCCGATGCGTCTTTCACGAGCCTCACCTTTCGTTTTGCCCTCGCCTTTCACGAGCCTCGACCTTCGCCCTGCTTTCGCCTCACCCTCGTCCTCGCCTTTGTTCTCGCCGTCGCCTTTCGCACTACTTTCGTTTCCACACGGGCTTGTCCTGAGTTGCCTTGAAGTTCCAAATAGGACGCATAACAAAGTCAACATCAACCGTTGGTCCAAGCGAATCCACAATGGTGCGCGGATCTTTATAGGCTTGAGGCGCCTCATCAATGGTCTGCTCGCAAACCGTCGTAGAAAATACCCCCTCCATCATGTGTCGGTATTCCTCCATAACAAGCTCGCGCCGCGCCGCTCCACGAGACATGCGCCTGCCAGCTCCATGGGGAGCTGAGTTGTTCCAGTCGGCGTTTCCCCGTCCCGTTCCTATGACACAGCCCGCCGCCATGTTGAGCGGAATGATGAGTCGTTGACCCTCGTATGCTGCAATCGCTCCTTTACGCGACACACCGTTCTCTAAGTCGATATAGTTGTGGACAGAACTCACCACGTCGTCTGTTACGCGGATGCCTCCTGATTTGAGTTGCTCCACAATACGCCAGCGGTTCTCGTGAGCCAATGCTTGACATATTCCCATGTCATGAAGGTAGTCGTCCTTATCACTACCAGAGAGCCACCACAAATCATCTGGCGTGGTTTGTTCATTATCTGATGCTTTTCGAACCAAATCTGCAAGTGCCGACGCTATCTCTCGCTCGCGACCTTCTTCTTTGAGCCGTGCGATGAGTTCTTCTCGGTCAGACTTTGAGTTTCCCCTATGACGAGCCGCCGCCAAGGCCTGATAAATCTCAGCAACCTGCTTTCCAATGTTTCGTGACCCCGTATGAATCACCAGCCACGGAGCTCCATCAGGATCAACATCACACTCGATAAAGTGGTTGCCTCCCCCAAGGGTTCCCAGTGAGCGGACAAGGCGGTCATGAGCTTTCAAATCTGCACTACAGGAAAGCTCGCTGAGGCGTGATTTATCGAGCGTGGGAGTCTCGTGAACTTCCATGCCCACGGGTACCCGCTCATGTGCACAGGCATCCAGTTTTCGAGCGAGAGCCTCGTCTGCCTTTTCATCCAAGCGCACAGCGAGAAGACCGCAGCCAATATCAACACCAATCACGTTAGGAATAACATGGTCTGTCACGTTGGCGGTAAAACCAACAACACAGCCTGCCCCAGCATGCGCGTCAGGCATGATGCGAATTGTTGCCCCATCGTAAGGTGGGAGCTCTGCAAGCCTCGCAATTTGCTGTTGTGCGCTTTTCTCCAAATCCTGAGCAAAGATTTTTACGTCTGCTGCCATCGTTCCTCCTTACGAATCTTGTTTGGGTGATATGAATAGATAGAGCTGGCAAAATGAGCTCTGTCATCAGCTTGTTTAACTATAGCTTTCTGTATATGGAGCACACGCCCCTACTGCTCGACGCCACCTTAGAATCGGGAGGTGCTCGGGTTGTCTTGAGGTGTCACAGAACGTTTGGCACCTGTGCGGTTTCTGCTTTTGTGCAATAGAGTCCGATAGTCTGGCGTTTTGGCGGTTTTGTGCATAGCGCCTCGCGCAAGCCATCAGCTCTCGAATACGCTTCCCTCGCTCGTAAAACGTGAGCCGTCAGCCATGACAAAAAAGCCTTGCAGACTATCGTGGCCTGCAAGGTAATCGAGTGCGGATTGTTTGTCGAGCATGAACAGCGGCTTGGTGTAGCCTTCCCCGTCAATCGAGAGCTCCGACACTATGCTTGCCGAGACCAGCTCTGTTTCCACCGGATAGCCCGTTCTCGGATCGAGAATGTGCCAATACCGCTTCCCGTTTTGCTCAAAGCTTCGCTCGTACAGACCACTCGTCACCAAGGCAGCGTCGCGAATCTTGGCACGGGCAACAAGCTGGGTATCGTCTGTTGCCCATGGGTCGCGCACCCCCACATTCCAAGCACTGCCATCTGGCTTTGAGCCGAGCACGCACACGTTGCCACCCAAATTGACGTACGCGCTTGTTACTCCCTGCTCACGCAGATAATCGCGAATCTTATCGGCAATAAAACCTTTGGCGATGCCACCTAGGTCGAGCACGGCATCGGGGTCATCCAAGCGAAGCGTCGTACCATCGAGCGACACCAGCCGATAGTCCACATGGGCGCACGCTTGGCGTATCGCCTCATCGTCAGGCACCACAGCGTTGTGAAAATCCCAGAGCTGGCTTACCGCCCCAATGGTAATGTCAAACAACCCGCTGGACTTCTCGCAATATACCAGCGCTTGTGATATGAGCTCGGCTGTGTCTGGATGAAGCTCCACAGGCTTGCCTTGAGCGGTGTTCACGCGAGAGACGTCGCTTGTCTCGATATATGCCGAGAAGAGCGCTTCGTAGGTGAGACAGCGCTGCTCCACCTCATCGAGCAGCTCTGTGGTGAGGTCTCCCCCCACAACGCAGAGCGTATCGAGGGCAAAGAAGCTCCGGCGAAGCATGTCGTCTGCCTGTTGCGCCTGTGATTGCGAGCCGCCCTGCTCGGACTCGGGCGATGCCTGCTGTCCAAATGCACACCCACCAAGAGCTAACGACACCCCCGCGGCACCCACAGCCCCCACGGCACCCGCAGCTCCAAGCACAAACTCACGCCGAGACAAACCTGTCGCAGGCTCGAGTGTGTCACTATGTGCTCGTCGCGCCTGTCTGCGCACTGCAAACCGCATTGCAAACCTTTCAATACGAAGCGTCCATTCAGAGTCCTGTGTTTGCTGCTTATGCTAGTCTAACGCCAATTCAAAGGAGCATGGTATGAGTTTACGGCACACATGGCAGCACAACCGCGCCACTATTGTGGCAGGCACGCTGGTGCTCCTTATTGTCATGGGAGCACTTGCTTGGCTGTTCATCTCCCGAAGAGCCCCTCACGCCGAGCTGCCCTTAGTGGCGCGAATCCATGATGGAGACGGACAAACCCATGAGCTACCACTGCAGCAGTATGAATCCCTTACCGTGTCGAGCTCGCTTGGTGTCAATGTTGTCGAAGTATCGTCGGGCGCAGTATCGGTCATCGATGCTGACTGTCCGAGCAAAGACTGCGTGCACCAAACTGCGATTTCTCAGCCCGGCCAGCAAATCATCTGCATGCCTCACAAGCTCTGGATTGAGATAGTCCAAGCTGACTCGACACAAAGCACTGAGATGGATATTGGGGCTGTGAAAAGTGAGGGTTCCGACTCAGCTACGTACGACCGCCCGTCCACGGGCGACCACCCAGCTACGGACGCCAGCTCACCCTCGGGCGACCGACCAGATACGGACGCCAGCTCGCCAGAAGCCGACGAATCCAGCGACGTTGACTTTGTGGCAAGGTAAGCAAAGACCATGAGCAGTTCCCCTACAGACCGCGCCGCCGCAAGCAGCGACAACACCCTCAGTGATGCTCAACGTACGCGTTGGGCGCGCACTGGTGTGCTGGCGGCCTTTGCCCTTGCCTTGAGCTACCTCGAAACGTTCATCCCCATCCCTATTCCAGGAGTCAAACTTGGCCTTGCTAACCTACCTGTTCTGCTCTCACTCGCTCAGCACGACCGTATCGGAGCCTGCTACATTGCCGCTATCAAAGTTGTGGCAGCTGGCCTGCTCTTTGGCTCGCCTGTCTCGCTGGCATTTTCTGCTGTGGGCACAGCGATGTCGCTCGCTGTAATGGCAGCACTCAGTCTGCTTCCCACGATGCGCCTTGAGATGGTTTCTGTTGTAGGTGCGCTTGCCCATGAAGCAGGGCAGCTCGTAGTAGCCATGCTCATCTTGGGAACGCCGCTCGTTTGGTACAGTGCTCCTGTTCTTGCCGTGGCGGGTAGTGTATGTGGGCTTGTACTTGGTGTTGTGGCTGCTAAGACCGCGCATCTTGTAGATGGGTCTACACAACACGATTATCCGGGTGAGCAGCCCGCTTCGTCCCCGGAAGCCTCGCGACAGCCCGCCTCGTCCTCGGAAGCCTCACAGCAGCCCGCCTCGCCGATGGGGGTCTCAGCCCTCTCGTCCGTCTCGTCCTCGGAAGCCTCAACCCTCTCGTCCGTCTCGTCCTCGGAAGCCTCAACCCTTCCGCCCTTCTCGTCCTTGGAAGCCTCAGCCCTTCCGCCCTTCTCCGCTGACACAGCATTCACGACTCAAGCCAGCACGTCAGCCAAGCTCATTTTTGCTGGCTTTGCCGTGTTTTGCGTCGCAGTTTTGAGAGTGTCGCGCCTGAGCAGTTTGCTGGTATTGCTCACGCTTGCCGTGATTTTCCTGCTCGTGAGCCGGGCGCAATTCAGCTCTGTAGCAAAAGCACTTCTCCCAACCGTTCCGTTCATTGTTGTGAGTGCCATCGCCCAGATTCTTAGCACACAAACCGGTGTACCTGTTATTACGTTTGGAACGGTCCTCATAACAAGCGATGCTCTCATGACTACAGTTACTATGGCGTTGCGCTTACTCGCCCTTGTAGGGATCAGCGTTGCCGTGACGGCTACTCTCGACGCCGCCCAGCTTGTCTCGGTTGTGGCGTGGATTTTGTCGCCGTTTCGCAAGCTCGGTCTTTCTCTGGATGGCCCTTTGCTTGCCCTGAGCTGCGCCTTGCGGCTTGCGCCGTCGCTTGCACTCGGATTTAGATCTGAGTTTTCTCTCCGCGATGACGTGGTTTCTCCGCACGCGCCTGCGAATCGTCTGCTCAACCGTGTGGCTCAGTTTGTGGCAGAACACTACCTCGGCGCCCTCGACACTGCAGAAAACAACATCGGCACTCTCGACCATCCAGAACACTACCTCGGCGCCCTCGACCATGCCGAGGATAGCCTCAACGAACGCTAACGCCTCTTCCTTATATTGAGATTGACCCGCTGAGCCCACCCACAGTGTCTCCTCTCGGCTCGTCTGTTGTTTTGGAGGCTCTCGCAAAGTTTCTCGTGACCACGTCACGTACCCCATGCAAGCAAATGGATACACTGTGGAAGCGAATATGTGGGAAGGAGAAGTCATGACAATCACCAACAAACTTGCTGTAAGCAGCGCTGCTGCACTCTTGAGCGTTAGCCTCTTGGTAGGATGCGGAGCGGGTACTGCCCCAAGCTCGAGTGAAGCCTCCGCCTCCAGTAGTACATCTGTTGCTGCCGTTGCCGAGACACCGAGCTTCAAAACCATCAGCTCCAGCGAGGCTCAGCAGATGATGGAAAGTGAGAGCGACTATGTTATCGTTGACGTGCGCACCGCAGCTGAGTTTGCAGAGGGACACATCCCCGACGCCCTTAACATCCCCGTTGAGACCATTGGCTCTGCCGACATTGCCGAGCTGCCGAACAAAGACCAGCTCATTCTCGTCTATTGCCGTAGCGGAAATCGTTCGCGCCAAGCATCAGCAATGCTTGCGCAGGCTGGCTACACAAACGTTATCGATTTTGGTGGCATCATCAACTGGACTGGCGAGGTAGTGCAGTAAAGTTCGTATAGGCTGCAGCTCATGCAGCTTGCGGCTCGCGTACTCAGCGTTGTACAGCGTTTCCAGAGTCCGATGCAGAGCTTTCGTTGCTTTCTGAAGACTCAGAAGCAGAAACCTCATCATTGTGAGTAAGCACTCCCGCGCTGCATGACGCACAGCCTTTGAGCGCTCCAAATACAACCGCCGCGCCTAACAACAGGGCGACGACCAAAAACTTGAGCAGCTTGAGGAGTCGTTTGATGCGCTCTGCTCGTTTGTCAGGCTCCTCATCTGTGTCTGCGGGAACGTCGACCACCGGTGGCTCTATCACCCGAATGATAGGTACGGGATCGGGAAGCGTCATGAGGTCACGGCGCGGAGGCTGGCTCAAAGCGCCTGCGAGCGTTGTTGCAAGCACTGCCGACATGGCAACCTTACCCGCTGCGTCGAGTGGAGTTGAGGTATTGCTTTTTTGGGATGATTCGCCCTGCAAGTCGCTGTCGGTCGCTGAATTGTCAGCTGGTGCGTTGGCGTTCACTCCACTGGCGCTCGGCTCTACGGCGTTCGCTCCGCCAGCGCCCGCCTCTGCGGCGTTCGCTCCGCCAGCGCTCGCCTCTACGGCGTTCACGTCACTGTCGCTCGGATCTACGGTGCTTGGCACACTCGTGGTTGGCGCTTCAGAGGGCGTCTCATCCGCCCTGCTTACATGCTGAGACTCCCCTTCATTATGGGGGAGCATGAAATCAGAACCCGGAATATGCGTCGCGCCATCATCCGTCATTACGAGACAACCTGTCCCTTAGCGTCGGTCTTACTCTGAAAGCGCTCTGCCTGCACCACTGCCCGCGTATGATGTGCCTGTCCAATTAGTCCGCATTCATCGGAGGCCTGAACGTCAAAGCTCAACACCCTCCCATCAATCTCGACCAGCTCGCAGGTACACGTCACGCGCATGCCAACTGGCGTTGGCGCCACATGCTGCAAGTCCAGACGCGAACCGACGCTTGTCTCGCCAGCCTCAAGTTTGCCTTCGATGCACGCACAACAACATGCCTCAACCAGCTCCGCCAAGGCAGGTGTTGCAAAAACATCGAGGGATCCGCTCCCTCGCACCCGCGCCGTATCGTTTTCGCCAACGAAGCGCTCGAGCTGAGTCGTCAAACCTGTTTCAAGCATAACTTCTCCCCCATATGCGAGTGGTCGCTTTTCTCATAGTGGCACATTTCTCATAGTCGCACTTTTCTCACAGTGGCACTTTTCTCATAGTCGCACTTTTCTCACAGTGGCACTTTTCTCACAGTAGCCGCTTTTCTGACAGTGCTCACTTTTCTCACAGCGGTTACTTTCTCATAATACCCGCTCAGCCCTCCGACAGACAAAGTATTACCCGTAGACGACACGCAAAGCCGTAAGCACGTGCTCCATCGACCATACAAGCAAAGAATCCACCCACCGAGCGTGTGTTTACTAATTAATTGTGTATTAAGACCAAAAGGAGTAGAATACCTTCGCGCTCAAGCGCGACCAGAAATAGAATCCTTGGAGGAAGGGAATATCATGCAACGTTCTGGAAGTCAAAAGGCACTGCTCGTTATCTCGGTAATAAACATCATTCTCAGCGCAATCCTGCTGCTGTTGGGAATTTTCTCGCTTATTGGAGGCGTTATCGTAGGCAATCCCCAAATTGCTGCAGAGGCTGCTTCTGAAACAAGCCTCACCACTGCGCAGGTTGGTCTCGGAGGAACGTTTCTCGTTGCTGGCGGCATCTCACTCATCGTAGTCTGCATTCTTGAGATTATCATCGGTATTCTTGGCCTGCGTGCTTCAAATGACGCTCAAAAGATTATGCCTGTGTGGTGGCTCTCGCTGATTTCTCTCGTTTTGAATGTTGTTGGTATCATCATGAATATCGTTCAAGGCCAGCCGGTTGACATCCTTTCAACCGTGCTCACCATCGTCCTTAGTGCTTTGATCTTCTGGATCGCTAACAACATCAAGCGTGAGGCTGGCCGTTAAGCCAAGCTCAGTGGCTCTAAGCAGGCCTGAGCGGTTACTTTTGTCTGCCAATTGGGCACAACGTGCACGTAAAGCTGTCCACAGCAGATAACGCTTAACCACCGCTCACCTCGTTAGTATTTACAAAGACGCTCTCGTCACGGATGATGAGAGCGTCTTTTTTGTCTCGCTTGAGCCTGTGGAGGAGCTCGCCGAGACATGCTCATTAGACACTGAGGATTCCCACACTATGCATGGAGAGGAGTTTGTATGTCTGCACCCCTCGAACTCAGCGGTATACGAACGGTCTTTTTCAGCCCCACGGGCGGCGTCCGAAAACTCGTGACAACACTCGCTCAAGATTTTGCTCAACAGCTTGACCTACCCATTGCAAAAACGGACTTCACCCTGCCTCAAGCGCGTGAGACAAGCTACGAGTTCTCCCCCAGCGAGCTTGTTCTGTTTGCCTCGCCCACATACGCGGGCAAGCTTCCCAACAAGCTGCTACCCTATATCAGCTCTGGCTTTGTTGGCAATGGCGCTCCTGCGGTTGCTCTGATTGGCTTTGGTAACCGTAGCTTTGACAACGCGCTCGCTGAACTTGTGAGTTGCCTTGAAGGTGATGGTTTTTCTCTCGTAGGAGCCGGAGCGTTTTCTAACCGCCATGCTTTTTCTCAGACGCTCGCAGCTGACAGGCCCGACGAGGCAGACCTTTCAGAGCTCAACCAATTTGCCTGCGCAATTGCCGATGTTGTACGCGGCAAGCGCGAGGCAACGAGTCCTCTCGACGTGCCCGGTGATGCTGAAGCGCCCTACTATCGTCCTATTGGCTTGGATGGCGAGCCCACCGTTTTTCTCAAGGCAAAACCGGTTACGGATATGAGTCTCTGTGACCAGTGTGGGCTGTGTCCTCGGCGCTGTCCCATGGCGGCAATCGACTTTAACGACGTGAGTCAGACCCCTGGCACCTGCATCAAATGTCATGCATGTGTGAGGCTTTGCCCGCAGGGTGCCAAGAGCTTTGAGGATCCAGCGTTTCTCTCGCATCGTGGTATGCTCGAGCGAGACTACCAACGGCGAGCAGAGCCCGTGTGGTTTGTCTAAACGAAAGGCAGGCATGGCTAACGGATTTGATAACACCAACTATCAGGCCGTCAATGCCCACGTGATTGATCAGTGGATTGCAGACGGATGGCAATGGGGCATTCCCGTTGACCACGAAGTCTGCGCACGCGCGGCTGCAGGAGACTGGTCGATTCTGCTTACACCTACAAAACCCGTGCCACGCGAGTGGTTCGGCGAACTCGCTGGCACGCAAGTGCTCGGTTTAGCGTCTGGCGGGGGTCAGCAAATGCCAATCCTGAGCCTTGCAGGGGCTCACTGTACCGTACTTGATTACTCGTCTGAACAGATTGAAAGCGAACGTGTGGTGGCTGAGCGTGAAGGCTATGACATCACCCTTGTACAAGCCGACATGTCTCAGCCACTCCCCTTTGCGGACGCGTCTTTCGATTTGGTTTTTAACCCCGTGAGCCTTTGTTATGTTCGCGAGATTGATGGAATATGGGCCGAGGTCGCACGGGTGCTGAAGCCGGGCGGAGCACTTTTGGCAGGTCTCGACTTAGGTCTCAACTACATATTTGATGATGACGAGCGCGAGGTAGTTCGAGGACTTCCGTACGACCCTATTGCTCATCCTGAGCTGATGGAAGGTCTTGATGTGGCTGAGTGGGGTATTCAGTTTTCCCACACGGTGGGCGAACTGCTACACGGGATACTTGCCGCTGGCCTTGTCCTTGATGACGCTTTCGATGACATCAATGGAGAAGGTAGGCTCTCAGAGCTTGGCATTCCCACGATGCTCGCCCTCAAGGCACACAAGGCGTGAAAGCCACATCCAAGATTCACCATCAGGACCATGGTGTAAGCTGAGCGTTGATGTTCGCACATATGGCGTAAGGAGAGCGCATGCTGGTCTCGGTATTCGGGGACTCTATATCAACTTTTGAGGGATACAATCCACCGGGCTATGCCGTCTACTATGATGCAAGCGACATTCTGTCGCTTGATGTACGCAAGAGTGCCGATTGTTGGTGGATGCAAACCATTATGGCTCTTGGCGGCGAGCTGCTCGTCAACGATTCATACTCGGGAAGTACCGTGAGCAGCGGAATCTTTCCTGCGGCTACCAACGAACAACGCTTGTCCAACCTTGGGAAAGACGGTCAATCCCCTGACCTGATTCTGATTTATCTCGGCGTAAATGACTTCATGTTTTGCGTCCCGATTGGAAGACAAACGAGCGATGGTCCTCGTGTTGCACACTATTTCGCCGATGCCTATCTCATGATGCTTGAAGAGCTTGAGTCGCGCTATCCGCAAGCGGCTATCTGTTGTGCCACCATTATGCGCAGCAACTGGCCCGGCCGTTTCAGGCACATTCAGGCCATGCCTGAACATAACGAAACCGGTCTTGAGCTTGCCCACTATGACGAGGCCATTCGTGCAGCTGTCGCACGTACCAATGCAAAGCTGGTCGATTTGGCTTCTTTTGGCAAGCGCTACGACGCCCCCGATGGGGCACATCCCAACGCGCGCGGCCATGCACAGCTTGCTCGTCAGTGGATACATGGTTTGCGTGGGCTGGGCTTGAAGTACGAAGGACGCTCGCTTTTCTCGTCCTTGCATTAGGCTCAAAGTCTGCAGGGATTTGCTACCAGCTAGACAATACGGTAGCCCGCAATCTCTAATGCAGCGAGCGCTCGGTTGAGCTGCTCAGCCTTTACCAAGATGTAGTCAGTGTTGAATGTTGATATAGCAAATATGCCCACCTTTGCTTCTGCCAGCACACCCGAGATTTTGGACAGGATACCTACCAGAGAAAAATCGAGTACTCCCTCAATGCGAAAAGCTCGCCAGCCATCTTCTCGCTCATGGGCAGATGTCGGTGCCATATTCGTCTCACACACAAGCGAGAGCTCTTCGTCGGTTTGTGCAATGAAATAAAGCTCCGTGTCATAAATTGCCTGAGGTATCTCAGCAACCTTGCACACACTTAATTCTTGGTCGAGTACCTTGAGCTGCATAACAGTTCCCCTCGTAAAAAGACTCCCAATTCCCAAACAGAATAGCGCTTGCCCAGAATAACGCTTGCCCAGAAAAGTTTGCGTTGTAAATTGAGCGTTTCATGTCTGAAAATCCCCTCCGTGGACGGTTTTTTGGTCTCAGATTTTACGGGGTCTGAAACGCGGTATCTGTGACCTGCGCTTTTGAGTGGTGCTCTATGGCGCTGGTGGGAAAAGTTGCCTCAAAAACCGTCCACGGAGGGGAATTTCGAACATGAAACTGAGTTTTTAGAACGCAAAACTTATTAAGGGACGTTAAGCGCAATCCTTGGCTGGTTGTACTGGTTGTACTGGTTGTAGCTGGCTGGACTGGTTGTACTGGTTGAGGCTGGTCGTACTGGTTGTACTGTCCGTACTGGTTGTAGCTGGCTGGACTGTTCGTACTGGTTGTACTGGTTGTACTGTTCGTACTGGTTGTAGCTGTTACTCCCAATCTTCAAGGTCATCTGCTTCGATAGTGCTCAAAATCTCGACACTTTCCTTTGCATCCTTGAGATTTGCCACGCGCACCGCATGGTTAGCGATGGCTCGCTCCATGAAGTTTCGAATATCTCGTGCGTTTGCAAAGTTCTCAGGTTTATCGGTCACGCGAACCTTAATGAGAGCACGCGCGCGTTTCTTTGCCGCAGGTGAAAGGTGGTAGTCCTGCTTATTGAGGTTCTGCTCAAGAATGGCAAAAAGCTCATCTGAACTGTAATCGTCAAAGTGAATACTCGTACCAAATCGCGAACGAAGACCAGGATTTGAGTCTAAGAAACGCTCCATGAGGTCAGTATAGCCTGCTACGATGACCACAAGGTCATCGCGGTGGTCCTCCATGGCTTTGAGCAGCGTATCAACAGCCTCTTGCCCAAAGTCACCTTGGCTTTTGTCAACCGTCAACGCATAGGCTTCGTCAATAAAAAGCACACCGCCCAGGGCCTCTTCAATAACTTCTTGCGTACGCGTTGCAGTCTGTCCAATGTATCCGCGCACCAACCCCGATCGGTCAACCTCAACGAGCTGACCCGTACGCAGCACGCCAAGTGCTCGGTAAATACTGGCAAGCATGCGCGCGACCGTTGTTTTTCCCGTGCCCGGATTGCCAAGAAACACCATGTGCTTGGAAATGTCTGCCACTTTCATGTTTTGCGCCTCACGCATACGCTGCACCTGAATGAGATTCACCATGATGTTGACTTGGTGCTTCACGCCCTCAAGTCCAATGAGCGATGCCAACTCGGCGAGCAACTCCTCGAGCTCACGCTCGTTTTCTACTGGCGCTTGCCCCGTAGCTGCAGCGCCTTTAATCTGGTAGGACTTTTGCGCTCCTGTGCGCCATACGCTGTACTCCTTGAGCATGGCTTTCATGCGCTGCATGTAGGAGGTAAAACGACTCGCCTCGCGGTTGGTCACCTCATGAGAGCGCAGCGACAAAAACGTCTCGCCAAAAACCTTGAACGTGTCGTAGAACACCGACGAAGCCTGAGCTTTGAACGGGTCGGGGGTGAGTTTGCCGCCCGCATCCGACAAAATTGCGTACTTGAGCGAGAAGGGCGTTGATTCTGCAGGTGAGGTATCGGTCTTTCCTTGTCGGAGCTGCTTAGTAATATACGCGCTCTCGTCGAGCTCGAGCGTCGAGCAGATAAACTCAACTTCCTCAGCACTCACTGTTCCGTCTTCTTCTGCCAGATAAGCCCCAAACGTCACCAAGTCGTTGTGGAGTATCTTTTTGAGCTTGCGATGCTCGTCGCGAAGTTTGCCCACGTTAGCATCGGTGAGGGCGTCGCAAATCTCGTAGGACTTAGTGATAAGTGCATTGAGGTCGAGCTGTTCCATGTGCTAATGCCTTTCCTGAGGGTTATGTGTCCATGGTACAGGCTGTTGCACATTTCGGAGGTGAGAAATCGTCGCCAACGCTGAAGGTGATGACTGTGTGTAGGCAAGCTCTGTATGATTGGGGGAAGCTGGGGTATCGGCAGCAAAGCAGCAGCTGCGTGTAGGTAAAGCTCCTCAGCTCCGCATGGTCGTCGCCGAGTCTAGCTCACGGGCGCTTTTTCTTTGGCGCATAGTCTTTCATGTCAGGGATAGCCCCGTTTGCCACTGCCCAAAAGTAGAGACTCGCAACGCTACAATACGGACTCAAACGTCTGCGGTAACGATCGAAACGTGCGCGGTCAATCTTTCTGTGGTGATAGACCATGCGCATGCCCTTTTGAATGCCAAAGTCTCCAAAGCTCAGGATATTGGGACGCTGTAAACAAAAGAGCAAGGTCATCTCTGCGGTCCAATCACCAATGCCTCGAAGGGAGGCAAGGGCAGCAATCGCTTCTTTGTCGTCCATTTGAGATACTGCGTCGAGATCAAAGAGTCCGCTATCAACTTTTGACGCAAAATCGAGAATGTAGCTTGCCTTGCGCTGACTCATGCCGAGCGACGAGAGCTTATCTTGCCCAAGAGACAAGAGGGTAGCGGGGCTTATTTCGCCACAGCTGTTTAGTAAGCGTTCCCATACTGTTTGGTGCGCCTTTGACGATATTTGCTGGCCAACGATGCTATTTACCACTGATGTGAAGAGATTTGGGTCAACTTGTCGCTTAAGTGGACCAAGCGTCTTGATAACCTCGGCGAGTTGAGCGTCCTTCTCCTTGAGATATGTCAGCTCGTCATCACGAGCAGCAACGTAGACGGACTCGCCGGATGCCATCAACGCCTGAGCCCACACATGGCGAAAATGCACCGACGGAAGTGCTCGATAGGGTTCACCAACTGCGTCTGGCATCTCTAAAAGCCTATCTTTTTCTGGGCGGCTGAGCTGCTTGATGCGATATTCGAGCTTGCTTGCGCTGGCTCGATTTGGAGCCGTCCACAATCCACACAGCTCTGTTGCTTTGTGTGTCCGCGTGTAACGTGCCGCGCGAGAACTCTGGCTTCGGTGTTCGGACAGGCGTCGCACGATATCGGTGGTAATGCCGGTATAGAGCGAGTTGTCTTCACAGCGGATAATGTATATGTAGTACAGCGCGTTGCTGAGTTGTGGCGCTGTTGTACGCTGGGGTGCGTCACTGTGTTGGGACGCTGTTGTACGCTGGGGCGCTGTTGCGTGTTGTGGCACGGCGGCGTGCTGGGGCGCCGCGGTGCGCTGTGGTGCGGCGTGCTGGGGTGAGTTAGCGTCCTGTAGTGCCTCAGTGTAAGTCGATGCGTCAGACGGTGCGCGCTTGCTCATAATGCAACTCTCAAGCTCAGACAGCTGGTCTCGCCATAGAACCGCTGACAAAGCCACCCAAATCGAGGGTCACCTGAGAAAAGCCGAGTTCTTTGAGCTGATGGTTGATGTCTTCCATACGTGCTGGGTCGAGCATGCGTTTCATATCCTGATCGCCGAGCTCAATGCGGGCAAGATTTCCTGCGTGCCAGCGAACCCGAAACTGCGTGAAGCCCAATTCATAGAGGTAGCTCTCAGCCTCTCCAACCATAAGCAACATATCGTCGCTTATATGCTGTCCTTGGCCAAAGCGTGTCATCAAACATGCAAAGCTTCCTTTGCTCCAGCATGGAAGCCCCAGCAGTCGAGAAAGTTCTCGAATCTCAGCCTTAGCAATGCCCAGCTCTTTGAGCGGACTCTGTACACCGAGCTCAACGAGGGCTTTCATACCCGGACGGTCGTCGGCATTGTCATCTGCGTTAGTACCGTCAACTATCACGGCAAAACCATCACGCGCGGCTTGTTCTATCAGAGTCGAGAAAATCATGTGTTTGCAGATATAGCAGCGCTCAGGAGGATTGTCTCGGTATCCCTCTATCTCGAGCGGATTGAGCACAACAGCTGTGTAAGCGATATTGTGTTCCTTACAAAACTCGCGCGCTTCATCGGTCTCATACGAGGGAAAAATCGAGGCAACACCGTTGTAAGCACGTGCGCGATCCCCAAGCGCCTGATGAGCAGCCCAAAGCACAAGGGTTGAGTCTATTCCTCCTGAAAAAGCAACGCCAATGCCTTGTTCCTTTTTGGCGAGGAAGTAATCGAGAAGCGCTTGGAACTTTGCTGCAAGTTCGGGCGGCTCAATAGCGGGCACCGCCTTTGTATCTGCAGCGAGACGCGGCGTAAGTTCGGGCGGCTCAATAGCGGGCATCGCCTTTGTATCTGCAACGAGACGCGGCGTAAGTTCGGGCGAATTGAGCGCACGAGGCCGGTGCATCATTACAGGCTCAGCAGTGTTTGCGACACCATGAGAATCGCCCTGTTTGTCTGACGAACGAATTGTTGTCGACTTGCTCATATATACTCCCTATGAAACGACAGACACCGCTGTGCACACAAGTTTGCACGCTTCTCATCATACGACAAGCGTGCAAAGATTCGTAAGCCAGCGTCACGAGGTTCGCATGATTTGGAGGTATCTATGGAGGCTAACCACTACCAAAAACTTGCACTTAAAACCCTCAATCCTGCCCTTTCTCAGCAAGACGTGCTTATTAATGGCGTTATGGGGCTGTGCGGCGAGGCGGGAGAAGCCATAGACCTTGTAAAAAAGCACCTTGCACAAGGTCATGAACTCGACCGAGAGGCGCTCATAGGCGAGCTTGGAGATATTGCATGGTACTTAGCAGAGACCGCTCATGCTCTTGATTGCGAGCTCGATGAGGTTCTGCAAAGAAACATTGACAAGCTTGCACGGCGCTATCCTGAAGGCTTTACAGTCGAAAGCTCACTCAAACGAGATGCGAGCACTTCAACGACTCACAGCTAACGGGAAAACAAACTACAAGGGTGTAGCTAAAAACCAGACGAGGAGAAAACCATGGCAAAACTCTATTTTCGTTATGGGGCAATGGGAAGCTCAAAGACTGCCAATGCACTCATGGTTGCCTACAACTACAAAGAGAAGGGACAGCAAGCTTTACTTGCCAAGCCTGCTCTCGATAATCGTGATGGCAATGATGTCATGGCTTCACGTATTGGCTTGGCAGAGTCGTGTATTTCAGTAGAGAAGCTCATGGGCATGAGCGATGCAGATATACAGGACTTTGACTGCATCATCGTTGATGAGGTTCAGTTCTGCACCAAGGAAAACATAGAACGACTCTGTGACATTGTTGACCTACTCAACGTTCCTGTCATTTGCTATGGTCTGCGCACAGACTTTCAGAGAAAGCTCTTTGAGGGCTCCATGTGGGCACTTGCATGGGCAGATGTCATCGAGGAGGTCAAGACGGTTTGTTGGTGCGGCAAAGCTGCCACCTGCGTTGCTCGATTTGACGAGACAGGAACAATGGTTACCGAGGGTAGCCAAGTTGTGCTCGGTGCAAACGACAAATACACCTCGGTCTGTCGGCGGCATCACAAACTCAGACAAATTCACCCTCCAACACAGCCTGAATAGGCACATCTTTCGAACCGACACGTTCTCTCACCGCACGCCCTCTCACCGCACGCCCTCTCACCCCTGCCCCTACACACGGATAATCGCCAGTGGTATTCATGCGTGAAAAAACACACCCCCAATGTGATGTCGGAGGTGTGTCAGCTCAAACCTATGTGACCCAAGCACTGCCACTTAGCCACTCAATACAACCCAAGACATGAGCTTGCCCGTCACAATGCGCCCAAGCTTGTGCCTAAGTACTACAACTCAATGCGACCAAACTTGGCAAGAAGCTGTGTGGATGCTGTGTGATTCTCACAGTTGCAATACTTCTCGCCATTCTCCTTGCGCTCTTTCTGCTCAGCGAGCATGTTTGCTGCTGCCTCAGCACCAAACATGTCTTTAGCAGGACCCTCAGCAAATGCAATTGCTTGATCAATGGTCACAAGGCGAGTCATAAGATAGTCGAGCAAAGCATTTGTCTCAGTCTCAAAGACCTCATCGCTACTGTCGGCAGACACCGCCTTTTTCCAAGCTGTCGCCCGATCCTTTGTCTCTTGTAAGCTTGCGTTCGACACCTTAAGGATATCTACACGCTCAGCCACAAAATCAAATAACTCTTTATCCATAAGTTCTCCTATCTATGAGAATTTACCTACCGTCATTATACCGAGACAATCGCATCCATATCCTACATACGGCCAACATCTGTGAGCTTAAACTGAGGAATACGCCTCAACGCAATGAGCATCACAATGACCGAGAATACTGCAGAGACACCCGCTCCAACAAGGCAAGCACTGTGTCGAATGGCTTAGCCTCATGAACAATGCCGTCATCGACCATGACCGTAGCTGAACTCAGGCGTCTATGCGCTGGCAAGGATCATTTTTACAACCATAAGCTCACTGTCCTCGAGCGCCTCGAGTGCATGAGCTTCTCCCTCAGTCAAGCGCACTATCATACCCGGCTGTATCTCTTGGGCGTTTGAGCCAGCTTCACCAAAGAACATAAGCTTTCCCTTGAAAGGAATCACCAAGGCATCCGACGGTGCAAGATGCTCATGCATAACCTCACCAGCACGAAGTACTAGGTGAGTAACCGTAAGTTGAGGCTCTTTGAGAATACGTTCAACCAGGTGAATCTTTGGGTCACTTGTGATGTATTGCATGATGTATCCTCTCTTGCGGCATTTCAGTTACCTCTTGGGCTCCCCTATTATCCGCTAAAAGTAGGATTAACGCATGGCAATTCTCTGTGTATCCCCCAGCGGGGTTCTGGCGATACAAACACACACGCTACCTGCGAATCTGTGGGCTTTCTCTATCCAGAAATACCAACAGAGATGCTGGCTACCAGCGAAGTGATAAGCACGTGATAGAGCCGTCAATCTTTCTGAACTCACTCATCTCAAGCTCGATAACATTAAGCCCCCACGCCTCAAGCTGGGCACGCACCGCAGGGTAGCCCGCAGACATCAGTACCACGTCATTCAAATGCAGACAGCACGCAGCATAGGTCTCTTCCTGTGGCACACAATACGTCTCTGAAAAGCGTTTCTTGTTAAAGAACGGCTCCCAGTTACAAAACTCTCCCGAAACAAGCAGGTGCCCATCGTCCATGTAGGTGCTGCCCGTTTTGAGATGCAAGGTTTGCTCAACAGGAACCTGCTCTGCTGTGTAGCCCCATCTACCAACTGCCTCTGCAAACTGGCGAAATCCATCATCATTTGTCCGAGTGGACTTACCTACAAAAAAGTGATTATCGGCAAACATGACGTCGCCACCTTCAAGGGTGCCGGGCTCTGAAATCCGAACCATATCCTCATCTGAGAAAAACTCTCGTAGGGCTGCAACTACAAACTCTGGCTCATGAAAGCGCGTCTTTGCTCCGGGTCGGTCAAGCACTACACCCTGCGGAGTAACTATGCAGGTATCCTCGACAAAAATACTGTCGGGATACTCCTCAAGCGGAGGCAAAACCATAACCTCAAGACCAGCCGTTTTAAGCGCTTCAACATAGGCTGCATGCTGTTCGCACGCAAGCTCGTAATCAGGCTTTCCTTCTTGGAAATACCGAGAAAGGCCTCGAGCGATACTCGTTGCTGGCTTTCTCGCAATTGCATGGGTAAATCTCTGTGCCATAATCGCAACTCCTTGACTGAATAACGCTCACCATTGTATGGGTTGTCAGCACGCCATGTAAAGATGTGATGAACATGAATCCAGCGACCGTAGAGTGCATTGCCCATCGAGACACAGACAAAAATGCGGGTTGTCACAAGCTAACATGGGTATCATGTAAGCAGCTCAAAACCCGTCCATCAGTCCCTGTAGCACCGAGCCTTTGCACCCCAATGGAGAGGATTTGATAGACAATGCTTGTTTCGTGGTTGTCATATGCTGCAGCATCAGACCCCGACAAACTTCCGTACGATTTGAGTTTTTGGCGCTCAGAGGCAAGTGTTGTGGGCACCGCCCTTACGGGCTGGCTTATCTCCAAACGCTCGAAGGCGGCTCTGCCCGTTGCTGCAGCAACCGTAGCTGCAACGGGTGTCTTGGGGGCACTCAATGAGAAACTCAAAGGCTCATACGTAACACGCACATGGGATGTCTCGTCATGGAAAGAAAAGGCATTCAACAAGATTATGCCAGCTGTTCATGTGGCAAGCTCGGCAGTTGCAGTTGGTGCCTCGGCCTATGTGCGATTTAAGAAACATACTATCGCTTCTGATACAGGAAAGGCTATGCTCAGGCACAGCGCTTTAAGTCGATTGCCTGTTCGCGGTGGCGCGAGTGGCGCGAGTGGTGTGAGCTGTGCAAGTGGCACGAGTGGCGCGAGTGGCGTGGCTCGTGCAAGTGGCACGAGTGGCGCGAGTGGTGCGAGTGGTGTGACCCGTGCAAGTGGCACGAGTGGCGCGAGTGGCGCAAGTGGTGTGGCCCGTGCCCTGAGACAGGCTGGTAACTCTCAGCCCCTCAGTACTCGTCCTTGGTATCCTTTGGTGCGCAAGCTTGCTCTCTATTACATGCCGTTTTCGATTCTGGGTCACTGGGGCGAGATGCTTTTTTGTACAGGCATCAAATACGGTGTTTTTCAGGGTGGATACGATCGCAACAATCACATGCTCTGGGATCAGTGGCTCTTTCCTTTCCCAGCTGAGGGCACGGCAGCAGTTTTGGCCGAGCTGTTTTTGCTGCCTGCAAAAGAGGCGATGCACAACAGACTTACGGTGAGTCCGCTTGGATCTGCACTGCCTAAGCTTGCAACCACCCTAGCAATTCTCGGCAGCTTTGCTGCCAACCTCGTGGTATGCACGGGTATTGACTATGGAACCGGCATGGTTGCGAATAGAAACTTTGAACTCTGGGATTATCGCGATATGCCTTTCAATTTCCGTGGGCAGGTGTGCCTGCAAAACTCGTTGTTCTATACAGCGGTAGCAACGCTTGCTATCTGGGGATTGCTTCCTCTGCTTGACAGCCTCATCGACTCAGCCAGCGACGACGTTTTAGACGGCAGTCTTGTTGGCATGGGTTCGTTCTTTGCTTTTCTTGAGCTTCTCTACCATGTGCTTCCTCGCTCGAACACGCCAGAAGCATAAACGCTTTGGTAACTCTCACGCAGACGGACAAACTTGCACCCTTTGAGCTATACGTCCCGGCCAGTAATCCAAATCACGTGGTATATTCCAGCCGTCTATAAGCTCTTCACAGCTGACAGGACGGGCGATTATTGCGCGTGGCATGAGCGAGCGGATAGGCGAATTCAGCAGGGCTATGGTGCTCTGTTGTACACGTGAAAACGAAAGGATGGGCGAGTTATGGGTTTGTGGAATATTAGCGATCCTATTCAGTGGGCTGGATGGGCAATGGTGTTTTTTGGTCTCATTCTTGCAAACGAATTTGCTCGAAGGTCGAAAGCGGGCGGCCTCATTATGTTTGTTTTGCTCCCTGTTTTGATGACCATTTACTGCGGAGTTATAGCTTTTGGGGTTTCACAGGGCTGGGAATGGGCGCTCACCAATCCCACGCACGTGTACCAAAATAGCTGGTTTCACTATGCGAAAGTCTATGCTGCACTCACTGGCTGCATTGGCTTTATGGCCATCAAATACAAGTGGGGACCACTTGGCAAAGCCCACTGGTTCAGGGCTTTTCCATTTTTGATTGTGGCAATCAACATTTTGATTGCTGTTGTCTCGGACTTCGAAAGTGCGTATCACTTCTTCGCGCTTGGCGAAACAACTTGGGTTACCTCTGAAGGAGCAACCCAGCTTGCTGGTTGGAACAATGTTTTTAATGGTGTCGCGGGTATCATCAATATCTTTTGCATGACGGCATGGTGGAGCGTGTACGCCTCTGAAGGCGAGAAGGACATGCTGTGGCCAGACATGACTTGGGTGTTCATCATTGCATACGACATCTGGAACTTTGCCTACACGTATAACTGCCTACCTCACCACTCGTTCTTCTGCGGCTTTGCGCTCTTGCTGGCGCCAACCGTTGCTAACGCGCTGTGGAACAAAGGCGGCTGGATTCAAAACCGAGCAAACACGTTGGCTATTTGGTGCATGTTTGCACAGGTATTCCCCTATTTCCAAGAAGAGTCGATCTTCCGTACCACAAGCACGCTCGACCCCAACGTTGCAACTATTGTTTCTGCAGCAGCTCTTGCAGCAAACGTACTTGCCATCATCTATATCATCTATCGTGCCCGCAAGCTTGGTGTAAATCCCTACACAGGCGACGTCTTTGAGGGTACACACGACTGGCGGAAGGCCACCGATCGCAGAGAAGACGTTAGGCACGATCCAGCACATGTTGGTGAGCTGACCGCACAAGGCGCAAAACACGCTGCGTAAATCGTGCTTGCCCTTACTCTTGCAAACGTGTAGTTGTAAACAGAGGCTGTGTACCTTCGGGGACGCAGTCTCTGCTTTTCACTGGCCATGATCTGCCGTGATGCTTCAAAATCGTAGCGCATGAGCCCTTTGGGGCCCGCTTTGTTCTTTAGCTCGGGACAGACACCACCGTTTTGTCCTATAGCCCCACCGTACTTGCAAAACAAAAAAGCCGCCCTGAGAAAGAAACAGGGCGACCAGAATGAGCGAGTGGCGCGATGTAAGGGACTTGAACCCTCGACCTCCGACGTGACAGGCCGGCGCTCTAACCAACTGAGCTAACACCGCGTCTCTTGGTGCGGGAGCAATGATACACGACTTTGGGTCGTAATGTCTATAGTCTATTTGAAAATATCGGCTAATTGAGGTTTTGTTGAGGCTCGATTGAGTCGCTGGTTGTGTTTAAGTCCGTGTGAACCCTCTTTCGTTAGCATCGAAAGCCTACCTCCGTTGGATTTATGACACTAAAATGAGCTCTGGATGACACTTTTTTACGTTTTTCAGTGGATTGGAAAGGGCTTCTGGAGTTGCTCCTATTAAAGGACTCATATCTACCTGTAGTTTCGTGAGTGCTGTGTTTCCCGGGTAGCAAAACCGCACCCCCAAAACGCAGAAAATCGTAAAAAAGTGTCATGCAGTGCTGATTTTCATGTCACTCTGGGCTAGATTTGTCGTCAGCACCAGATGCGAGTTTTGCTGCCAACTCGCATCACGAGTTTTGCATTAACCAGAAGTGATAATTTGCTCTAGCTCAACATGTAAGTTTGCCATCTCAAGCCGCACAAAGAAACGCGAGGTTATGCGACTAGTAATCCAGACGTGAGCCTCATCTAATCAAGGGGAGTTGTAACGGTACGAGATTGGTCATCTACCAAAACCAGTCGGTTGCCTTCAAGCTCAGCAGAAACCAACATGCCTGTGCCTACAAAGTCCGAACCAGTAGAGTCCACTAAGCGCGATGGCATTGATCCGTCGCCTAAGGTATAGGCCATAACATCCCACGAGTTCTCGAGATTCTCCGGAATCAAAAACGCCCCTTTGTAGAGAATCATTGCAACAGGCGTTCCTTCAAGTTCCATCAACACTAGTGGCTCACTTGCCCCCGAAGCCGTGCGGGTAAGCGCATGCTTTGCACCATTTACCTGCGTTAACGCATAGTCATAGCCACCGTAGTTGAAGGACTCGCTCGGATCGATTGCAGCCTGCTCAACAATGGAGGTCTCTGGTGTGGCGGCACCTGTCGAGCCCATGGCTCGCCAAAACACAAATCCAAGAGCTGCAATTACCGCAAGCGCAGCTACTGTAAGCCCTGCGATTATCCGCTTATCCGTCTTTATCTTGGGCCTGTTCGCTTCAACTTGGGGTTTATGCGCACCTGACAGCCTTTTAGAAGCACCTTTTCCCCCATGCTTTCCGAGAGCGGCCTCAGCACCTTCTGCATGGTTAGCTCGCGTGGTAATAAGCGCTCCTTCACCCGCCTTGAGCTTCTCGAAAGGACCAGTTGACGGATCTACATGGACCGGCTGAGGACTTTCTGACGAGACAATCGACGGCCTCTCAGACTTGTTTGCTGTGTTTTGTGTGCCACCCATATGTGCCGCCATGAAATCAGCCGCGCCTTTCTATCACCTGTTTTGCCTGCTCGGCGTTGAATCTTGGGGGCATCTGCGTCATCGCGACGCCCGTCTAACTCACTTTAATAATACGTTTGGAGCATCCTGAAAATACACTCAAGAAAAGAGTACACGCGCTTTACATGTTAGCTAGACCGCTCGTCTCGCTTCGATGGCACGCCCAAGCGTGACCTCATCTGCGTATTCAAGCTCGCCGCCCACGGGAAGTCCACTTGCCAGACGCGTGACGGTTAGCCCAAGCGGTTTTATCGTGCGTGACAAATACGTGGCCGTGGCCTCACCTTCGACATCGGCGTTGGTGGCGAGGATAACCTCGCTCACCTCGGATTCCGCAAGCCGACCAAGCAGCTCTCTGATATGAAGCTGCTCAGGGCCAATACGCTCCATGGGCGAAATCACGCCACCGAGCACATGGTACAGGCCGTGATAGCTGCCCGTTCGTTCGATTGCTGTTACATCGCGGGGTTCGGACACCACGCAAATCATGCTGCGGTCACGTGAGTTGTCCTCACACACGTCGCAACGCTCGCGTGTGGCGTAACTGAAGCAGTCCGGGCAAAAGTGCACCTGACTTTTGACGTCGAGCAGTGCTTGGGCAAGCCGGCGCGCTTCCTCAGCATCCTGCCCAAGGATGTAGTATGCGATGCGTTGCGCACTTTTGGGACCAATGCCGGGCAGTCTGCCAAGTTCGTCGAGCAGTCGTTGCAGGGCACGACCATCATTGGAAAGTGAATGTTCCATCGTTAAGGGTTCTCGCGTGAGTCTTGTGTGAGCTAGCTGAACTGCAGAGCTGTCTTAGAACAGACCCGGAATGTTCATTCCACCAGTGAGCGAGCTCATCTGCTGGTTGGCGACGTCCTGTGCAGAATTGAGAGCATCGTTGATGGTGGCGACAATCATGTCCTCGAGAAGCTCGACGTCGTCGGGGTCAACGGCTTCGGGGTCAATCTTGACCGAGGTAATCTGCATATCTGCCGTAGCAGTCACCTTAACCATGCCACCGCCTGCCGACGAGCTCACTTCAACATCTTTGAGCTTATCTTGAGCGGCGAGGAGCTGCTCTTGCATCTTGCGGGCCTGTTTCATCATTTGTTGCATGTTCATCTGTGCCATGACTACCTCCGTTGTTGATTGCGCCTCATGCGACGCGAGAAGTTTGGTTGGGTCAACGTTTGACGTTTGCATTCTAGGATATTTAGCGCTTCTGTGCTGTGCAGAGCTTTTGGTTCTTTCGTTTATGAGTGCTCATCTGACGAAGATGCTTCTTCTGGTGGAATATAACGAATTGCTGCTCCGTGAAATACCTCGTCGAGATCCCTTTTGAGCTTTTCGGAGATGGGCGAGCTGCTGCCCGCTTCTGCTGCTGGGCTGGGGACTGGGGTGGATTGAGCGGGAGTGCCTGCGGCGGGAGCAGTTTCAGTGGGGGCGAAGACAGGAGCTGTCTCTGGCGCAGATGCTGCGGAAACGGGTGTTTCTGGAGCTGAGGGCGTGGGTGCGGCTGCGGCGGGCGGTGTTGAGGCTGCTGGTGCTGCGGGTGCAGGCACTGCAGGCGTGGGTGCTGCAGCTGGAACGGAACTTGTAGGTTGAACTGAGGAAGCAACCGCTTGGGCCGTACTCTCATCATCAAATGGCAAGTTTTGGGAGCTTGGCACAGCTGGAAGCTCGGTGTTGTATGAATCGGGTGTTTTCTCATCGGGATAGTCAAGACTCTCGTCGCCGTAGTAGTCGACAGGGACGCCCTCGTCATCGTAGTAACCAGCATCTCCTACGTCGTAGTAGTCGGGGGTGTCGGGCTGGCTGTGTGTAAAATTCTGAGAGGAATATGGATTGGATTCTGGGACTTGAGTGGTCTGCATGGCTTGAGCCAGCGGGATTTCATGAGTCTGCAGAGCCTGAGAAGCCTGTGGCGTTTGAACCTGCGGGGTTTGAACCCCCTGCGGCGTCTGAATCTGCTGTGCTTGGACTGCCTGCGGGGCTTGAATCTGCGGGGCTTGGACTGCCTGCTGGGCTTGTACGGCCTGAGGAGCTTGAGCAACCTGCGGGGCTTGAGGAGTCTGTGCAGCCTGCGGGATTGGCTGAGTCTCTGGTTGAGCTTGTTGTTGCGTTGGCAACTCAAGCTGAGGGTGTCCTGCTTGTTGTGGAGCTGAAGTTTGAACAGGTGCTGGCGCTACCTGTTGAGTCGCCTCCGAACTGTGCGAAGGCTGATTGGTCTGAGCAACCTTGAAGCGCAACTCACGGTTGCCAAAAACTGGTCTCACAAAACTCATGAGTGTTTCTCGATAGTCAGGTTTGTCGACCATGTGTACAACAAAGGCATTGCCAGCAGGCAGCTCGATTGCAAGCTCGTCGTCTGAGGTTGCAGAGGCGTGCGAGCCAATGAGCAAGGTTCCCTTGGAGGGATGCTGCTGAGCCATGTCAGTAACCACATTGGTCCACGCCCGAGAGATCTCAGCTGCGTCGCGCAGGGGTGCTGGCACAGAAGCTTGAACGGGGTCGGCTGGGGATTCAGGCGTTGGCGCGGGTGGCGCCGGTGACGCAGGTGTGGATGGAACCGGAGCAGCGGCTGGGGATTCAGGCGTTGGCGCAGGTGGCGCAGGTGTCGATGGTGTTGCTGATGCAGCGGATGTGGACGCCGGCGTTGGCGCGGGTGGCGCAGGTGACGCAGGTGTGGATGGCGCCAGAGCAGCGGTGGGTGTGGATGGAACCGGGGCAGCGGTGGGTGTGGACGACGGAGCAGCGACTGCAGCAGCGGGAGCCGACGGAGCTGCAACTGCAGCAACGGGAGGCGATGACACACGAGCTTCAAGCTCAGCGATTCTCTCGGCAAGCGCTGCAAGCGTCAGCTCCGAGTCTGGACGTGCTGCGCGGGTCAGCGCAATCTCCAGATCAAGGCGCTGGTTAGTCGACGTTTTTAGCACCTGCATGCAATCGCCGAGTATCTCGAGCGTACGAGACAGTCGCGCAGCTGTACCAAACGCCTGCGCTTGTGCGGACAACCGCGCCGTCTCTTCAGCACTCATCTCGTCGCTTTCTAGGAGGGTTCCGCCCATGCTAAGCACAAGCAGGTCGCGCGTGCGTTGAGCGAGTGTTTTTGCAAGCTGCGATAGGTCGTATCCCTCAGCCACAAGCGCCGCCAAAGCACCAAACATAGTTGCCACATCTCGTCGTGCCAAGGCATCCATTATGGCATCGACGCGGGTAGCCGGGAGCTCGCCCAGCATGTCTCGGACAGCGTCGACCGTGATTGCCCTGTCGCAAAATACCGACAGCTGCTCGAGGTCGTTGAGGGCATCGCGCATGCCGCCGCGGGCATGCTCGCAAATCAGGTCGAGCACGCCATCTTCGTAGCTAAACCCTTCGCGCTCGCACACATAAGCAAGGCGTTCACGCATGTCAGACGCAGAAATCGCATGGAAGTCGAAGCGCTGCACGCGCGACAGAATGGTGGGCATAATCTTTTGCGGATCGGTGGTGCACAGAATAAACACTACGTGCGCAGGAGGTTCCTCGAGGGTCTTGAGCAGGGCATTAAACGCTGAGGTTGTGAGCATGTGAACCTCGTCGATGAGGTAGACCTTGGGCCTGCCCTCTATAGGCGCAAATGCCACGCTATTGATAATCTCTTCGCGTACGTTGTCTACGCCTGTTCTACTTGCGGCGTCGAGCTCGTAGACGTCGGGGTGGGTTCCGTCGGCAATCTTGGTGCACTGCTCACAGCTGCCATCAGGAAGCTGACCCTCACCACAGGAGCACATGAGCGCCTTTGCCAAGATACGCGCCATCGTAGTTTTGCCTGTTCCGCGGGGGCCACTGAACAAATACGCATGCCCTACGCGCTTTTCTGTAACCGCTCGTGAGAGCGTGTCAACGACGTGCGTCTGACCAACAACGTCGCCAAAAGTTTGCGGACGATACAGGCGATAGAGCGACTCCATAATGCCTCCGTGCTTGGAAAATGTCATATTGGATGAGCACGCCTGTGCAGGTGGCCGGCGCGCTTACTCAAGTATATTGCATGCGGACTTGTATGCGAGCGCAGGAGCCGACTTATGGCAGGAAGTGGCTTACGCTTTTTTGATTCTGCTTCTCACAAGGCCCACGACCGTAGGTATGAGCGAGACCGCCACGATTGCAACAATGAGCAGCTCAAAGTGTTCTTGCACAAAGGGAATACCTCCAAAGAAGTATCCGAGAAGGATGAACAGGGTCGACCACGTAATGCCGCCCAAAATGTTGAACACCACAAAGCTGTGCCACTTCATGCCACCCATGCCCGCCAAAAACGGCACAAAGGTACGGATGAATGGGAAAAAGCGACCCAAGAAGATGGCGAGCTTTCCCCACTTGTCGAGAAAAGCCTCGCTTTTTGCGATGCGCTCAGGCGTCATTGCCTTGACCTTGCCTGAGTGGATAATCTTCTGCCCAAAAAAGTGTCCGATGGCAAAGTTACACTGGTCGCCCAAAATGGCTGCGCACCATGCAATGCCGAGCAGGACATAAATGTTGAAGCCTCCACCCTGCGCGAAAAAACCGCTGGCAAACAGGAGTGAATCGCCCGGCAGGAATGGGAAAAACACCACACCTGTCTCGATAAAAATGATGAGGAAAACAAAGCCGTACGCGGCAAGTGGTCCTGCTGCGATCCAACTTGCAATGGCGGCACGTGGGTCTTTGAGGAGTTCTACGATGAAGTTAATAAAGCCCATGGTATCCCGTCGTTTGTGAACAGATAAGCGCGTCGAGCGGGAACGGGCGCCCACCAGAGGCTCCTTATGGCTGCTGCCTTCCGACCCTGACCAGGTTCGGAACATGGTGTCGCCCGCACCCGCACGGCGCGCTCACAGACACTCTACCAAAGAACGCGCGTGGCGTGGCGCTCAGAGGGGCGCTCGTTCATAAAACACGTGTTATTTGTCACAACATGTGCACAATATCCATGGACGGCCAGTTGGTGAGAGTCTGTTGCACGCTGAGCACGGGGTTCTGTTGTGCGTGCTGAGTCTCGTTCTGTAAACTGGCTGTGGGTGAGGCTCTGATGTGAACTCTGATACAGGTAAAAGTCCCACATCGCATTTAAATTAACGGACATCTGCCCCACGGAGACGCTATTGCGTTGTAAATTGAGCGTTTCATGTCTGAAAATCCCCTCTGTGGACGGTTTTTTGGTCTCAGATTTTACGGGGTCTGAAACGCGGTATCTGTGACCTGCGCTTTTGAGGGGTGCTCTATGGCGCTGGTGGGAAAAGTTGCCTCAAAAACCGTCCACGGAGGGGAATTTCGAACATGAAACTGAGTTTTTAGAACGCAAAACTTATTAAGGGACTATTTGAAGGCTTGGCGTGCACCTATTTGTTTTGGCATGAGCGCTTGATGAGAGCCTATTTGTGGAAGTAAGCATGACAATCGCCAGTTGTCCGAGCTATTATCAGGAGAAGTGAGCCGCTTTTGGGTTCCAAGCCACCGGCGAGAATTATCCCTTGTAGGTAAAGCTTGACGGATGATGGCGGCCCCATGCTATATACAGCACAACACTCGCGATGCAGGCAAGCGACAGGATGGTGAACATCTGTGAGTAGCCTAAGCTCGAGATAAGAACACCTGCAATGCCACCACCTAAACCGATGCCAATATCGTAGGCACAGAGAAAGGTTGAGTTGGCAGACCCACGACTCTCCTCAGATGCCGTATGCACCGCCATCGACTGAAGCGCGGGCTCAAGTCCACCAAAGCCGTAGCCCGCCAGAATTGCTGCAACAAAAAACGTCACTGTATTGGGCACAAACGCCAGCAGCAAAAAAGCAACAAGCATAGCGGCATTACAGGTATAGACAAAGACTGCCTCGCCGCGCTGGTCAACGAGCTTGCCCAAAAAGACACGCACAAGCAGGAGCATCACAGCCATCACGGCAAAGAATAAGCCGCCAGAAGGAAGATTGTTGTTGGCGGCAAAGATAGCAAGAAAATTTTCGAGCGCACCAAAGGTAAGCATAAATACCAGCATGATGGCAGATGCTGGAAGAGCGTCGGCATTGAACAGGGCTTTGAAGTCGAGGGGCTTTTTTGTGCCTTCGATGTGGGGTGGGTTCATGAGCATGAACAAAACAATCGCGAGCACCGCGCACCCTGCTGCAACCGCAAAAAGCGCTGGAAAGCCAAGTGCACTCATGAGCCAAAGACCAAGGGCTGGCGCTGCGGCAGTTGCAAGCGCGGTTGCCATACCAAACAAGCCCATACCTTCTGCAAAACGGGGCTTTGGGATGACATCGGATGCGATGGTTGCCGTTGTGGTATTGGAGCAAGCAAGTGACGCGCCGTGGAGCATCCTAAACGCGACCACCGCAAAAAGCACGGACATGAAGAGATAGCCCAGAGGTGCAAGCGTCAAACCAATGAGACCAACGATGAGAATTGCGCGACGCTTACCACGATCGAGCATCCAGCCAATGAATGGTCTGCAGAGCACGGCCACAAACGAGAATATCGTGGCAGCAGCTCCTGCGAGGGCTTCTGTTCCCCCCAAACTCTCAACGTAGAACGGGAAGGTGGAGAGATTCATCAGGTGGTTGGTAAAGACCAGCAGGTTAATGATGATGACGAGAGTGAAATTCTTCGACCAGAGCTGCACGTGCTTGGCCGGCTGCGTGCTGCGTGCGGCACTCGCAACTGAGCCATGTGTTGCGCGTTGGACGGAGGGCTGTGCGGGAGTTTTCTCGAGACTTTGGACGGCATTCTGTGCGGGGGTTTTCTCGGAGCTTTGTGCGGCATTCTGTGCGGGAGTTTTCTCGGGGCTGCTCATCATGAACCTCTCAATCTTTCAAGGCTTAGATGAGCGCAAAAACGCGCAAACCCAAGCCTGGATTTACGCGTTGAGCTTTCCGCTACTCGACTTGAAACGATTGTATCAAAGTTCGAATTTGGGAGATTGTGCTTTGCACCACTTCGCAAGAATGACAAAACGACTGCGGCCATCGGGGTGCCGAAAGCCGCAGTCGTTTGGCGGACTACATCCGCTCCAACGCTCCGAGTCTGTCGCGTTGGCAGTTCCAACCAGGCCGCCAATCGTCAGGAAGGGGAAGACGAGACGACCACTATCTTTGTATCCCTTTTGGGACTCTTTGAGTCGCCGGCGGGGACAAACGGCATCATATCTCGGGCAAACGTCCGCAGATCACAGCGCCATCAAATTTCCTACACTAAGCCACCAAAACAGCTTCATAAGCTTGAGCTGTGAGCTGTGGTGAGCTAGTCGGGTGCCGAGTAGCGGCGCGTACCTTGGGCGGTACAGCTGTAAGGTTAGTTCGCTTCGCTCTCCTCGGCTGAGGTCTGCTCGGTGTCTGTTGCCTCGCTTGTCTCGGAATCATAGCTCGCTTCGCTCTCTTCGGAGCTAGATTCACTGTCTTCTTCCGAGCTCTCATCGCTGGTCTCGTCATCAGTGTCGTACGTGGTTTCGTCACTCACCGTCTCGACAGCCATGTCAATTTCGACATCGCTGCCCACGCGTGCAACACTCAGCTCGTAGAGGGCATCGGTGCCGTTGCCACCGAGCAAAACGTTATTTGCAGCCATACTCTCGGTGTAGTCTTTCATGAGGTAGACGGTGTCGCTCTCGTTTTCCCAGTGCTCGACAATCGGATGCCACACCACCTTTTGGACAGTCACGTCGGAGCCGCCCGGCTCGCGCACAAACTCGAGGCTCAGCATACCTGAAGCTAAACCGTCGGTGCCAAAGGCGCCAGCTGTGATGAAGTCGCCAATGCCGTAAGCGCACAGCATCTTCTTGCCGCCAGTTGCGGTGATCCACTCGATAGGTTGTACCACGTGGGCGTTGCTGCCGATGACAACGTCGACACCTTCGTCGGCGCAGAGCTGGGCAAAGTGGCGCTGCTGCGAAGTTACCTCGCCCTCGTACTCGGTTCCCCAGTGCATGTAGACAACCACCGCGTCGGCAGCCTTCTTTGCACGGGCGACGTCATCTTTGATGGCATCTTCATCGAAGTCAGCCGTGTAATAGTCGTTTGATTTCGATGAGCTCGACGACGAGCTTGTCGAAGAACTCTCGTTGGAGCTTGATGAGTCTGTATCCGTTGCGGCATCTTGTCCGTAGCAGTAGGACAGGAACGCAACCTTGATGCCGTTAGCCTCAACGACACGCACTGTCTCGCGGTCTGTTTGCGACTCGTACGAACCAATGGTGAGCAAATCGCTGTAGCTCGCCCAAGTCTTTTGAGCCTGCTCGACGCCCTCTTTGCCCATGTCAAAGAGGTGATTGGAGTTGATGTTGACCACGTTGAAGCCAGCCTTTGAGATGGCGTCGGCGATTGCGTCGGGGGTGTTGTACACCGGATAGCCCGCGTAGTCGAAGCTCGAACCGCCCAGAACCGTCTCTTGGTTGATGAGAGCGGCATCGAACTTGCTCACAAACGACTTGATGTTGCTGTAAAGACCAGAGAAATCGTAGACACCGTCGTCTGCTGAGCCGCCTTCGCGGTCGCCCATTTGCAGGAGGTAGTTGCCAATAACGTTGTCGCCTGCGGCAACAAGGCTAAAGCGGTTACTCGAAGTGCTTGTGGTTCCCAGATTTAGGCTCTTGGTGGGCACCTGAGAGCTCGTGGTTGTGGTCTCTGAGCTGGTGGTCTGCCCGTCTGTTTGCCCATCAGTTTGACCTTCTGCTTGGCCTTCTGTGCTTGATTGGGAGGCTTCGGTTGCGCTCACTACGGGGGCAGTTGAATCGGCTGGTCCTGAGCAACCCCTGAGGAGTGAGGACAAAAGCCAGATGGCAAGCAGAAGACCTAAGAGCACAACACCGGCTCCAATGAGAACCGATGAGAGCGGGAACTCTTGGCTTGGTCCGTTTGAGCCGCTTATGCGGTTGGCACGATTGGTGCCGTTGGCTCGTCCCGTGCCGTTCGTGCGGCGCGAGCGCTCATTGAGACGACGGGTGCGTTCGGCCAACGAGCTGCTTGTTGGTGAATCATAGGTCTCGAAACCTTTATGCGAGACTTCCTCATAGACGTCGCTGGTGTTTTCGCTCAGCTCGTCATCGTAGTATTCGTCATACTCGCCGAATTGGTCGTTGTAGTCGACAAGCTCGTCGTCGAGGTACTCGCTGGATTGGTCGTTATAGTCGACAAGCTCGTCGTCGAGGTACTCGCTGGATTGGTCGTTATAGTCGACAAGCTCGTCGTCGAGGTACTCGATGGGCTGGCCGTCGTACTCGATGGGCTGGTCATCGTACTCGACGGGCTGATTGTTGTATTCGACGGGCTGATTGTCGTACGCAACAGGCTGATTATCTGTAAACGTGTCAACATCTTCGGAAAGGTATTCTGCCTCGCCGAACTCATCGCGAGCAACGGTGTCGTTGACAGCAGCTTCTTCTGCTGCTCGGCGTGCTGCCCGTTCACGCGCACGCCTCTCTCGAGCTTCGCGGCGCTCCTGCTCGGTGAGCGTTGAATTTGGACGTTGAGAACGTTGTCTATTGTTTGATTGATCCACGGTTTCCCCCTTTTCACAGGTAGCACAACATTACCCCAAATGCGCCGCGCTGGCGAGATAAAGTGGTGGTATATCTCCGATTTTTACGTGAGATGTAACGTATGGAAGCCATCCATCGCCGGACTCTCTGGGCTGCATACAATCGAGAGCTGTGCGAGTGTACGAGAGAAGCTGCCGAAGGCATACGGGGAGAGCTGCTGAGGGTATACGGGAAGAGCTGACAAAGGTATGCATGTTCAACTGCTCGCAACATGAGCCTTAATTGCGGGCAATTCAGTTGCGCTGTGATTATCATCGGAGGACCAACTATACACTCTTTGGTCATTATTCGAGTTTTCGGTTTCAATTGTCCGAATAGTTAGTTAAATGTGTATACTTTGATTTGTGCAGTCCATGCACATTTTTGCATTTATTCGGACAAATTTTTTTCGAGTACGAATAGTGTGTGCAAAGTGTATGGTTTGCGGTCGTCTCGGCATTCTCGTGTGGAATAGAAGTATGCACCCTTGGGCGATTATTCGTTGCCCAAAAATTCGAGTACGAATAACCTGTTCAATGTGTATGATTCGCAGTCATCTCAGCATTCTGGCGAGAGATATGATTCGCAGGCATCACACAACACACGCTGGGCGTGTTGTGGATTGTTGTCTGCTAGGCATGCTCGTTATCGGCGGTGTTTGCGATAGTAGGCGATAAGCGCTTGGGTTGAGCTGTCCTGCTCGGCAAGGGCTGTGTCGTCATGGAATGCCGGGGCGATTTGCTGAGCCAGCTGTTTTCCAAGCTCAACTCCCCACTGGTCGTAAGAGTCAATCCCCCACACGGCTCCCTCGACAAAGGTAATGTGCTCGTAGAGCGCAATGAGCTCGCCGAGCGTATGAGCATCGAGTTGGGGTGCAAATATCGAGGTCGTTGGACGGTTGCCCTCAAACACGCGCGCAGGAACAATGGACTCAGCTGTGCCTTCTGCCCGAACCTCATCTGCTGTTTTGCCAAAGGCGAGCGCCTTGGTTTGTGCAAGGAAGTTAGACAAGAAGAGCTCGTGGATGTCCTGCTCGCCATCTTGCGTGGGATGAGCGGTGTTCACAAACGCAATAAAATCGCAGGGCACAACGCGGGTTCCTTGGTGAATGAGCTGGTAAAACGCGTGCTGTCCGTTGGTTCCCGGCTCACCCCAGAATATCTCGCCCGTGTTGCAGCTTACCGCTGTCCCATCCCAGCGAACGCCCTTGCCGTTTGACTCCATCGTGAGCTGCTGGAGATATGCCGGAAAACGGTGCATGTACTGGTTATAGGGCAACACGGCGTGCGTGGCATAGCCGCAGAAGTTGTTGTACCACACATTGATGAGGCCCATGAGAATCGGAATGTTTTGGTTGAGCGGAGCGCTTGCAAAGTGCTTGTCCATAGCGTGAAAGCCGTCGAGTAGCTGGGTAAAGACATCGGGACCGAGCGAGATGATGAGCGAGAGACCCACGGCGGAGTCGGTGCTGTAGCGCCCTCCCACCCAGCTCCAAAAACCAAACGCATTCTCGGGATTGATACCAAACTCACTGACAAGGTCGAGGTTGGTTGATACGGCGACAAAGTGTCGCTTAATTGCCTCGGCGATGTTGGCATCTGAGCCGTCGATAATACCTTTGTCCTGCAGCTGGTCGAGCAGCCACGCGCGAGCGCTGCGGGCATTGACCATGGTCTCAAGCGTGGTAAAAGTCTTGGAGACCACAACAAACAGGGTGGTCTCAGGATCTGCTCCGCTGAGTTTTTCTGCGAGGTCATTGGGGTCGATGTTCGATACATAGCGGCATTCTGGACCAGTTCTGTATGGCTTGAGCGCCTCGTAAATCATCACGGGGCCAAGGTCGGAACCACCAATACCAATAGACACAACGCGCTCGATGGACTTGCCCGAAACACCCGTCCATGCGCCACTACGAACACGCTCGGCAAAGGCATACATGCGGCTGAGCACCTCGTGTACGTCTGCCACAACATCTTGGCCGTCTACCACAAGAGAACCTGCCTCAGACGCAGGAAGGCGAAGCGCAGTATGCAAAACAGCGCGGTCTTCGGTGGTGTTGATATGCTCGCCAGAGAGCATAGCGTCGCGGCGTTGTTCAAGACCGCACTCGCGAGCGAGCTTGATGAGCAGGTCGAGGGTCTCGCTCGTTACAAAGTTTTTGGAGAGGTCAACGTAGAGATTGCCTGCCTCACGCGTGAAGGCATTCGTGCGGTTTGGGTCGCTTGCAAACCAGTCTTTGAGCTGCTCACCGGAGTTTGTAAGACGCGCATGGTGCTCTTTGAGCTCAGTCCACGCTGGAAGCTTGCTGACATCGTGAGCTGGCGTTATGGCAGACGTGCTGCTACTTGCGTTGTTGGTCATGATCCCTCGATTCGTTGTTTGTTTGTACTGTTCCCGCACATACTCAGCAAGTCACCCCTGATTAGCCGAGCACCTCTGCAGCAATCTTAGCTGACTCGTTTGCGTCTTTTGCGTAGAAGTCCGCACCCACAAGCTCAGCATACTCGGGATTGAGCACCGCACCACCCACCATGACCTTGCACCACGGAGCCTGCTCGCGCAAGAGCTCGATGGTCTCTGCCATAGCAGGAACGGTTGTGGTCATGAGTGCCGAGAGACCCGCGAGCTTTATGTTGTGGGCAACAACCTCGTTGACAACGACCTGTGGATCGACGTCTCGACCAAGGTCATGGACTTGGTAGCCATAGTTTTCAAGGAGCATCTTAACGATGTTCTTACCAATATCGTGGATATCACCTTTGACGGTAGCAAGTGCGATATGCTCCTTTTGGGCAAGGCTGTCTGCTGTGCTGTTTTGGCGGATGACCTCAAATCCCGCTTTGGCGGCTTCGGCTGATGCCATGAGCTGCGGTAAGAAGAACCGACCCTTTTCGAAGAGGTCGCCCACTTCGTCGAGGGCGGGAATGAGCATCTCGTCGATGATGGTGAGAGGGGCGGTGGTGTCCGGGTCGCTGGCGGTGGGGTCGCTGGCGGTTGGGGCGCTGGCATCCGGGTCGCTGGCAGCCGGGTCGCTGGCATCCGGGTCGCTGGCAGAGTCGCTGGCAGAGTCGCTGGCGTCGACGGCGGTTGAGGCACTAGCGTCCGAGGCGGCGGAGTCGGCCGCGCTTGCAAGCAGCTCAGCCACCGCACGAGCAACGGGCTCCTTTCGCCCTGCGATAATGTTTTCGCGGATTGCCTCGGCTGGACTCAATACACCGCCAGAAGTGGATGTACCCGCAGATTCTGCCGTCGGTTCGCGGTCTGGAGACAGCCCGTTTGTCTCGGCAGCTGCAGACTTTTTGCCTCCAGCATCCGTGGCGCCAGACACAGGCGACACTGTGTCGCTTCTGTTTGCATTTGCCTCGATATAGTGAGTCGATCGCTCGTCATCACCATTGAAAACGCGCCACGCATCCACCGCATCCATGAAGCGCTGCGAAAGTGGATTCATGATGGCCATGTCAAGGCCCGCCTCGAAGGCAGCCACCAAAAACGTAGCGTTAAGTAGGTCTCGGTAAGGCAGGCCAAAGCTTACGTTAGAGACACCGAGCACGCAACGCACACCTTCAAGGCGGCTTTTCACCAGCTTGATGGTGTCGAGCACAATGCGTGGCGCCTGTTGGTCGGTCGACACCGCCATGGTAAGGCAATCTATCAGTATGTCTTGGCGGGCAATTCCAGCCTCATCGCAGGCATAGACGATGCGTTGTGCCAGCTCAAAGCGGCCCTCAGCCGTATCTGGAATGCCAGCATCGCCCAAGCAAAGACCCACGAGCGCACATCCATAGTGCTTGGCGATGGGGATGATAGTTTTGAGCGAGCTGTCCTTGGCGTTTACCGAGTTGATAATAGGTTTTCCAGGATATATGCGAACCGCAGCCTCGATTGCTTTGGGGTCAGCGGAGTCGATTTGCAGCGGCTTGGTGGTGATGCCCTGAAGGTCTTCGACTAAGCGAACAAGTGTCGCTTGTTCGTCTATCTCGGGAAGACCGGCATTGACATCGAGCACCTGCGCACCTGCTTTTACCTGCGAAATTGCCTCGCCCATTACGTAGTCAAAATTGCCTGTCTTGAGGGCTTCTTTGAGGCGCGGCTTTCCTGTGGGGTTGATGCGCTCGCCGATGATTCCCACCTCGCCTGCCGCCAGAGAAAAGAGTTCTTGGGCGCTAGTAGTCGTAAGCATGTTGTGAGGCGCCCGCGCTGCGGGTTGACGTGAGTCGAGCAAGGATCGCTCACCAGCAATGTATGTCGGGCTGGTGCCACAGCAGCCACCAAGAATGGTCACTCCCGCGTCAAGCATGGGAACGAGCGCTTGGCAATACTCATCAGGTCCAATGCTGTAAACGGTTTTGCCGTCAACCACACTGGGAAGTCCCGCATTTGCCTGCGCCATAACCGGACAGCTCGCCCACTCTGTCATACGTGCCACAAGAGGCGCTACGTCTGCCGGACCAAGCGAGCAGTTGATGCCCACAACATCTACGCCCAGCGCGCTCAGCGTTACTGCCGCCAGCTCGGGTGTGGTGCCAAGAAAGCTTCTGCCATCCTCGCCAAAGGTCATGGTGCAAAAAATGGGCAAGTCAGAGTTTTCCTTGGCAGCAAGGATTGCTGCTTTTGTTTCAAGGATGTCTGCCATGGTTTCGATGATAAAGAGGTCTGCTCCTGCCGCGTCTGCCGCACGCACTTGCTGGGCAAAGAGCTCATACGCTTCGTCGAAGGGCATGGTTCCGAGTGGTCTGAGCAGGGCTCCCGTCGGGCCGATATCGGCCGCGACGTAGCGCGGATGAGCTGCCCGTGCACAGGCTATTGCTGCCGAGAATACCTGCTCAACGGTGGCAGCAGAACCAAGCTTTTTTGCGTTTGCTCCAAAGGTGTTGGTGGTCACAACCTCGCTTCCAGCGGTGACGTAGCGCTCGTGAATCTGGGTGATTTTCTCGGGTTCGGTGAGGCACAGGAGCTCAGGAAGCTCTCCTGCCTCAAGACCTGCCTCTTGCAGCTGGGTTCCCATGGCTCCGTCAAACAGGAGAAACTCTGTACCTGCGAGTACACGAGCGAGGTGGTCGTCTTTGATGCGAACGCAACGGGGGTAGTTTGGGATGCTCGGTGTCACGGATGCAGCTTTCGTGGCAGCCTTGGATGCGGCTTTCGTGGCAGTGGGCTTCTCGGCAGGCGATATCCCAGCAGCCCCAAATCCTTCCTCTGAGGCAGCGGGCTTCTCGGCAGTGTTGGTGTTATCCACAGCAGGTCCTTCCTTGCAGGCGTTGCGTGCAAAACTCAAAGAGCGAGCAAATCGAGCACGACGACGCCATGCCGCTTTGCGGAACGGCATGTACTCCCATAATGGCACTTACGCTTTTGGTTGGGGCCATCAAAAGCGAATCGGTAAGTGTGATTCCTAGTTGTCGCGTTGCGTCGAGCGATGCCAATAAGAGACGCTGTGTCTCTAAGGGTAGGTCTCCATAGCCAGGCGAGAAACGCCAGCTTGTAAAGCGTTGCATGCTGGCTGCCCAATCACGAACGCGGGCTTCTGCGACGTCGGCCACACGCTCAACGAGAGCCGTAGCAGCCGCATCGAACACCAGCTGTTCGAGCGAGTTGCCAAAGGACAGGCGACGGAGCTCTTGGTCGATAGCGTTTCCCGTGGTCACTGCCATGAGGACAACTCGATCTGCACCTGCGAGATGCTTGGCAATGTCGCACCCAACAAGCTCGAGTTGGCTGCCCACAAGCCGCAACGCCGCAGGCTCCCCCGCTGTAGCGGTCGTCCCATATGCGGCATCATTCACAGCTGCAGCGCTCTCAGTGTTTGCCAGTGCAAACGAACGCAGCGCCATACGAGGCGTTGCCACGTTCAAACAGCGCGCGATTGTCTCGTCGAGCAGCGCCTCGAACTCAGAAGTGAGTTCTTGTTCGCGATGGCCAAGGTAGCGCAGTACTTCTCGGCGGTCAACAGATGCTATCTGCAATGACTCACGTGGTATGACTAGCTCATCAGCACTCACACAGCCACGCTCCTATGCCTCGAGATAGGCGCAGTCCAGCAGGGCATCACGGGCAGCCTTGCCAACCTCGGGACGATTCATGCAATACACGTGCAGCCCGTCTACGCCGTTTGCAGCAAGGTCTGTCAGCTGGTCGCACGCGTACTCGATGCCGGCTTTTTTGAGATCCTCGGGGCTGTTGCCAAGGGCAACCAGACGCTTGATGAGACGTGCCGGAATAGTTGCCCCACAGGTAAACGCCATGCGCTTGACCTGCGATTCACTGGTAAACGGCATGATGCCTGCCACAACCGGAATCTTGATTCGCGCGCGGTCGCATGCTTCGCGGAAGCGGTAGAACAGCTCGTTATCAAAGAAGAGCTGGGTCACCAAGAAGTCGGCGCCGGCATCTTGTTTCATCTTGAGGTGCTCCATCGAACGGGCATCGTCCTCACATTCGACATGGCCTTCGGGGTAGCACGCAGCTCCCACGCAGACATCCTGCTCTTTAAGATAGGAGATGAGGTCAGACGCGTAGCGAAAATCGCCTTCAGTCTGTCCGGGCACGCGATCTCCGCGAAGTGCCAAGATATTGTTGACGCCACGGCTGGTGAGCTCTTTGACGTTGTGGGCAATTTGTTCGCGAGTCGACCCAATGCAGGTGAGGTGAGCGAGGGCTGTGACCTGCTGCTCGTCTTGCATGTGAGCGGCAATATCGATGCTGTGCTCGGAGTTTCCAGAACCCCCAGCAGAGAAAGTTACCGACATGTAGTCAGGACCGTAAGTTGCGAGCTCCGAGACTATTTGTCGACCAGCCTCAACGGGCAACTCGTCTTTTGGCGGGAAGATCTCAAAGGAGAAGGTCTGCTTCTCTCGGAGAATATCGGCAATGCGCACAGCATTCATAGTGCACTCCTTTGACTCGTCGTAGTCCACGGAGCCAGAATCTATCTCTAGCTGACATGGCTGTTGAGGCGGTTTGCGTATGAGCTGTTTGCTCCAGCTCCACTGCGTTCATGCCATCCTAGCAGCATTTGCGCGTGGAGTCTCCTAAAAATTCAGCGTGTAAACACAGCGAAACGTTGCCCACCTGCTTGCTTGCAGAAACGGGCGCCGGATTGCCAAAGACGTGGCGCCAGTAGTCAGTTGTAAGCACGGCCTCGCAGTATGAGAGCTTGCGGGCAACCGTGGCGCTCGTGGCCTCGACATAGCCTTCGGGAACATCCGCTCCTTCGGTTGGTTCAAACTTTCCCGTACTTGCCCAGTAGGTCCCACGTGCGCTTTTCCAGTTGTAGTTGGTGTCAAACACGAGGGGTTCAGCATCGGAAAGTACATCGCGTCCTGGCAAAAGGCGCGAATCCCACTCGCAGCCAAAAAGGTTGAGTAGTGTTGGCAACAAGTCAATGCTCGCGCAGGGTCCGTTTGCCACGATTGGGTCTTTGCCTTCGAGCGAGGCGCTCCAGATAATTGCTCGGTTGTGATCTCTCTGGAATACGTCGCTCACCTCGTAGCCGTACAACTCAGACGTGTAGTTGAGCTGACCCACTGGAGCATCGTCATCAAGACCGTAAGGGAAGTGATCGGCAGCAACCACCACAACCGTACGCTTGTCGATACCCTTGTCTTTTAGCTGCTTGAGTAGGTATTCCATAGCGTGATCAAGCTCGACATTTGAAGCGAGATAGTTTTTTATCGGTTCAGAATAGTCGAGGTCTGCTACAGCATCTTTGTTTTTCTCAGCCATCTTGTTCTCGCCGGGACCGTAGTCGCTGTGGCCACTCACCGACATGTAGTACACATTAAAGCGCTCGACGTTTCCGTAAATGTTATCGAAGGTACCCTTGACCATCTCGAGGTCGCTTTGCGGCCACTGCCATTCAACCCACTGTTCCATACCGTTTCCGTAGCCCATGTAACCGTGGCTGTAACCCAGATTGTTGTGGGTGAGATGGCGGTCGTAGAACTCGTACGAGTTGTTATGAAACGCCCAGCCTTCATAGCCCAAACGGTTGAGTGCGTTTCCCATGGTGAGGTAGTTGTTGTGGTCGGCGGTCATCTTAACCGAGCTGCCGCCCTCTGTTGCATACAGACCAAAGATGTTGGCGCACTCGCCACCGGTAGTTCCAGCGTTATCAAACTGATAGTAGTCCGTGAGCTGGATGCCCTTCTCTGCCATGCGCCAAAGAGTGGGCGTTGTATCGGGGCGAATTGCCTCTGAACTCAGGGCTTCGGCAGAGATAAAGATGAGGTTGTAGCCCTCGAACAAGCCAGTGTACTTGTTCTTTGAGCTGGGAGTAAGGCTTGCTACGTAACGGTCGACATCTGCCCACGTGCCGTCTGTTGTTTGGGCGAGGGCTTCGAAGTCGATGTCCATTACGCTGGGTTCGTAGCTCGCAGGCTCTGTTTTGCCAGACGCGGATGCTGCAGATGCTTCTGTTCTTTCGGCGTCTGTGACACTTGAGGCGTCTGAGCTGGACGAGCCTTGACTGAGCGCTCCTCCATCCTGAAGCACGAGGGAGCCCATCGAGCCGACCGGTTTGAAGATTGCTGCATGAGCTTCCTTGCCAAGGCTCGTGAGCAGGCCAAACGAACTCACCGCGCTCTGGAAGTTGTAGTGTTCGGTCCAAAGCGACCAGAGGTTGCCAAGCGAGACGGTAAGTCCCAACGCACAAACGGCGGCTAGTACTGCAGTGGTGAGTAAATGACGTGGCTCGGGAATCGGTGCGGCAGTTACGGGCTGGAGCGGAGCTTTTGCTGCAGGATGGGACGAGTCAGGCGCAGCGGACGGGAGCGAGTCAGGGGCAGTGGACGGGAGCGAGTCAGAGGCAGTGGACGGGAGCGGGGTTGGACCCACCTGCTTTTTGAGTCTTTTGCGGCAGGCAAAGAATGCAGCGATGAGAGCAGGTGCCAAAAAGATGGTAAGGTGAACAAGACCCGAGGGAGACAGGATAAGCGCTGCCGCTGAGTCGCCAAACTGACCCATGGCATCCGTTGCCCCCGTGACAATCGTTTTGGGATCGTAGAACAGCTTGAACTTGCGAAACACAAAATACTGAACCGAGAAAAGCACCCCAAGCAGCGCTAGGATAGCAACACGTATCCCTGCTGATACGCGCTCGTTTTTTATGAGTGCCGGCGGAAGCTCCAAGAGACATCCCCATGCAAGAGCAAAGAGTCCTATGACGAGAAGTGCGTAGTAGGGCTCAGACGCTGTTGAAAGCCTCAAGGCAAGCTCAAAGATAAGGACTGACACAGGGATGAAGAGCGCTGGCTTGAAAAGCTGGTGGAAACCTCGAGGAGAGCTGGATGCAGTGGTCTCGCTGTCGGGAGCAGCGGAAGTGCTGCCAGTGACTGAGGTGCTAGGAGAGGGCGTATTGGAAGTACTCAAGGTCGCAGAAGTGCTGACGCCTGAGTTGGCTTCGTCTGTAGTAGCGTCGCTCGAGCCTGCGGCAAAATGAGCGGGTGCGGTGGAGCGAGTGCCCTCAGAGGTGTCGACTGTGGGTGCAATGCTACTCGGAGCAAAATGGGCGGGCGTACTGTGCGCCTCGACTGCCGCAGCTTCATTTGTGTTTGCTGCCGTTTGGTCTGCACCTGCTACGGGCTGGTCAGCGTCTGTACTTGCCTCCGTTGCGGACTTATCTGCGCCGGCCGCAAGCTGGTCAGCTCCTGATGCAACGGCCTGTTTTTTGGCTGCTGCCTTGAAAACAAACGCCCCTCGTGTGAGGCGTGAGTTCGTATCTGCAGATAAACCCTCGTTTGCCATTACGCTGCCTGGCAAGAAACAATGAGCCCGAGGTCGTTAAAAGTCAGCACGAAGCTGCACTTCTGGGTTTTACTTGTCCAGCCCAACTGAGCTCCCGAGGTTGATGCCGTTGTCACGGTTACTGTCACGTTTTTATCATCAACGCGCACCAGCTCGCAGTTCTTAACAATACTCAACGTTTTGTTATCTGACGCGCTGCGAATCGTTTTCCACAAGGCGCTCTCAGGCATGACGTAATTTAAACTCGTAAGCGACCAACCTGGGCGTTTTATCAGTGTGAGTTCATTTTTCTGGTCGAGCAACATTCCCGTTGCGCAATACTCCTTGATAAAACTCATGGCTCGATGGGCGTAGAGTGTTGGTCTGTCTGATGCTGTGCGCACGTTGAGGTTTCGCCCGTACCACGCAACGCCTTCTGGCTTCCATCCAAGCAAAACGAGCATCTCGTTTTCTGGCACTGAGCTCGAATAATTGTGGGCTCCAGACGTCGCGTTGGGATTGTATTGGCGCAATATCTGTACTGCCTTGGAATCTGAGCTGTACCACGAAATCCCCTCATAGCGCCAGCCAACCGAAACAAGATGGTCGCGCTCATGGCTATTCATGGTGTAGTGGTGGTCTCCGGCGTTAGGATTGTACAGGCGATACACCGGCACCGCCGAGGTCTGAGGAGCTATCCAACCAATGCCCTCGTAGATCCAACCTGCAGCTACAACGGAGTTTTTCTCGGCTGAGGAAGCGGTATAGAAGTGTTCGCCAGAATTGGGGTTGTAGAGTCGATACATGAGCTGAGATTCTGCACTATCCTGCGCAAATGCACGAGGAGTTCCGGCAAAAGCGATGCAGAACAGAAGCATGCTCGCAAATACCAGCATGCGCCAAGCTTTGTTTGACAAGCAGTTATGTGTCTTCACCTGATGAGCGCCCATGTCACACTCCTCGATTCTCTTTTTTGCCAATCAAATCGTTAGCCTCCATTGTATATCGTCGAGATATGCCAGCGCCCGCACGAAGGTGATTCGTACGGGCGCTCATCGATTTAGGCGCTGCCAGCTATGCCTTTACGCCATACCAGCCAATTCCTTCTGCACGCCAGCCAACACTCACCAGCATGTTGTTCTCGCCGAGGCTAGTTGTAAAGTTGTGCGACCCAGCCTTGGCATTTGGGTTGTACTGGCGATATAGCGGCACAGACTTGGCGTCGTCTGAATACCAGCCAATGCCTTCGTCGCGCCAGCCAACTTTGACGAGATAGTTCTTCTCGCCCTCGTTGGTGGTGTAGTGGTGGTCACCCGCATTGGGATTATACAGGCGATACACCGGCGTGCGCGACCACGACGGTGCGTACCAGCCAATCCCCTCGTAGCGCCAGCCAGCCGCGACAACGTTGTTTTTCTCAGCGGTGGAGCCCGTGTAGAAGTGCTCGCCGGAGTTGGGGTTATACAGACGGTGCATAGGAATTACAATGACCTCGACAAACGGAGCGAGATCTACATTGTGGTGCTCGATAGTGAGCTCGGCAGGAATCTTGTCTGCAGAGCCATAGCTGAGCGTCTCCAAACCCTTGCAGCCGTCAAAAGCGTATTCGCTAATCTTGGTAGCAGAACCCGGGATTGACACGCTCTTGAGATTGGCAAGACCCTTGCAGCTTCCAATGGGCACAAGCGATAATCCGTCTGCAAAGGTGACCGACTGGAGCTGGTCTGCTCCAGTAAGGATGCCCTTGGTAACGACGCCATCTGTGCGCACATAGCTGGCGCTCTTGAGGCTCGCCGGGATAGTAATGCTCGTGATGGACGTTCCTTCGATGAAGGAATAGCCGAGACTCGTGACAGTGTTTGGCAGGGTGAGCTCAGTGAGTCCTACGCAGTCTTTGAACGCCATTGGCTTGATGGTGGTGAGCTTGGAAGGAAGCGTGAGGCTTGTCAGCGAGTTGCAACCCGAGAAGGCCTCGCGTCCGATAGTTGTTAGGTTGGCTGGAAGATCGATAGACGGCAGAGAAGCGCAGCCTGCAAAGGCTCCGTCGCAGATTGCGGTGAGCTCGGTTGGCAGAGCAACCGCACGAATGTCGATGCCGGTTTGAAGCCACGGAGCGCTGGTCATGGCGCCAGATCCACTCACAACGAGCACACCATCTGACGTAATCGACCACACAAGATTGGCGCCGCAGGTGCCCGTAGTTACTGCCTCTGGGCTGAGTGCAACTTGTGCCTCAAGCAGAGCCTCAAGCTCGGGTGTGGCTTGTGCCGAAGTTGTGAGCGTATTGGCAGATTCGAGCGGAGCGCTCATGCCTGTCGCAAGATCTTGCGTTTGCTCAAGCTCAGCTGCCAAAGCTCGCTGAGGACTGAGAAGTCCTATTGCGAGTACAAGCAGAGCAAACGCCGAGATAAGCATTGTCAAGGCTCGAGAGTGTTTAGCAGTATATGTCATAGCTCCCCCGTAAATGTTGTTGGTGTCATATCCAAAATCTACTAGCTACTTACTGTTATAGCGCACCAAGGCGACACAAATTAGCAGAAGTCCCGAATGCAAAAGAAAAGGGCAAAGTTAAGGCACATCTAACCCATACGCACAAAACCTCCTTGCCACGAGAGCTTACAAACATGGAGGCTTAGGCGAGTAAAGCCACGTCCAGCTTGTAGCCACGCGCCTTTAGGACCTTCTGGAGTTGGCTTCTGTGGACTCAACCGCATTGAGGATGGCTGCGACTGTTTGCGCTTGCTGTTGCTCAGAAGTGATGGTTGCCTTGCCGTCACCATCTTGTTCTCCGTAGTTGCCAAAACCGGCATGGTTGCCTCCGCTGATAACTACCTCTTGTGTATTGTGAGGGCACTTGTCCTTTGCCTCTTCGTAGTTTGTTCGGTTAATTACTGTGTCCTCGCTGCCGACAATGGAAAGAACTGCGCCGCCATAGTTGGAAAGATCTAAGTGGGGATAGGCAGCCAAAAAGACAAGGAGTGAGATGGTATCTGCGTGGTCGGCAGTATAGTCTCCGGCCATTGATCCTCCCAAAGAATGACCAGCTAAAACCCATGTCTCAATCTCTGGGAATTGTTCGAGAACGCCACCAGCTGCTCCTGCGTTTAGTATCGCAAGATTGAAAGGGGGTCTAACTACGATGGAAGTAATGCCCGCGCGGGCACAGTTTGTAAGCAGTGGCGCGTAGGCTTCGGCTTCAACTTTTGCTCCGGGGTAGAAAACCATGCCAGCGAGGGGTTTCTCGGCAACAAAAGCAATCGATCCGTCAGACAAGGGCTCGACAGTTACTCCGTCGGCAGGACCATCTGTGTCGGCAATGGCGGCATACGCTGTGCTATCGCCGTGGTAGTAGATGTTTACGTAGACCGTAAATGCAAGGGCGAGAAGTGCAATGGCACCAGCAAGGATGATGAGTGATTTTTGTGCGACAGTGCGACGTGCTTTCACGAGTTCTCCTCAGCTTGATAATATACGTCTGCGGCGCGAGCCCCTAATGCCTCCCATAATGGTATCAAGATTGTCGAGAGCTTGTGGCGAGTAGGTAATTCTAGTGCGCATGCGCAACCCGCTTCTCAAAGTGTGCTCTCACGTCCTCGCTTGCAATCATACTTGCTGAGCAAAACCTGCGCAATGTCTTGTAGATTGCGCAGGTGTGATTCAGAGCCACGCCCAACCTGTAGACATGCGCCTTTATAACATGCTCAAAGAAGGCATGAAGAACAAAGTATAATAGAAGCACATCACACGCGAACTGAGGTGGTTGCCATGGGCTTATTTCTCAATCCGGGTAACAGGATGTTTCAATCTGTTTTGAACGGCAGGTTTTATGTCGACAAAACGGGGCTCGCTTCATTTATCAACGAACGCATCGGGTTTAGCTGAGGCATTTACCTGCGTATCGAGACCCCGTCGCTTTGGTAAGTCGGTAGACGCCGATATGTTAGTTGCCTACTACAGCAAAGGTTGTGACTCTCGAGCTTTGTTCGAGGGGCTCGATATCTCGCGTGACCCGTCGTTTGAAACACATCTCAACGCGCATCACTCTGCGCTCAATATCTTTACCGAGTACACTGTGACGAGTCCAAAGACCCTCACACGTTTATTTGGCTTCAATGCCGATGATGTTGAACGCTTATGCAAACGCTTTGGTATGGACTATTCAGAGATGGCCTATTGGTATGACGGCTATCTGTTGGGCGAAGAGCGCATCCATGTATACAACCCCCGAAGCGTGGCTGGGGCTATCGCGGAGAAGAGCTACTCAAGTTTTTGGACCTCTACTGAAACGTACGAGGCACTGTCTGTTTACATTGACATGGACTTTGACGGGATTGCACGAGACTTGGTTGTTATGCTCGACGGTGCTCACATCCCCACCAATGTTGGTCTTTTTGAAAACAGCATGACCGAGTTCAAATCCAAAGACGATGTTTATGCCTTACTTGTCCACCTGGGATATCTTGGGTATGACCAAGTTGAGCGTACAGTGTTTATCCCCAACGAAGAGATTCGTCGCGAGTTTGGAAATGCTATCGAGGCGGGCGCTCGCCCCCATCTGGCGCGTTTGGTTCACGATAGTCGGGAGCTGCAAAGACGCACGTTTGAAGGGGATACAGAGTATGTGGCAGATGCTATTGAGAGGGCGCACAACTCTGCAGCTGGTCCGCATTACTACAACTCAGAGCAAGCACTGAGAGCTGCGGTAAAGCTTGCTTATATTTGGTCGATAGACGACTATTTGCGCATTGACGAGCTCCCAGGTGGTAGAGGATACGCCGATCTTGTATTCATACCACGAAGTGGAAGCTCCCTGCCTCCATTAGTCGTGGAGCTAAAATGGAACCAACCTGTTAATGCTGCATTAGGCCAAATCCGCTCTCGCAATTATCCAGCAGCCCTCGCTGAGCTTGAAGGAGAGTGTGTGCTTGTTGGTATTACATATGACTCAGAGAGCTGCGAGCACAGCTGTGAGATCGAGTGCGTGCTGCTGTAAGTTAGTGACACAAATTAGCAGAAGTCTCGAATGCAAAAGAACAGGACATAGTTGAGGCACATCTAACCCATACTCACAAAACCCCTTTGCCACGAAACACCATACCGCACACGAAAATGAGGTGAAAATACAACCCGTCGAAAGAGCCTCGCTCAGTAAGGGTAACGGCATGCACCGTTGCGCATGTCCATGTTAGACCCGAGCGACAGTCCACTAATCTATTGACAGTAAATTAGGCGTTTTGTGACACTTTTTTACGATTTTCTTGGTTTCAGATGAGTCCGTTGAAGTATCCTTTATTTAGGGACTGCCATCTACCTGCGGCGATACAAGTGCTGTGTTTCCCGGATAGCGAAATGACACCCTAAAAACCCAGAAAATCGTAAAAAAGTGTCACAAACGTTGAAATTTCGTGTCAATCAAGCCCCAAAAGATATAGCAACTATTACTAGTTACATATATCCGCTCCTCTGTTCTATCTATAGCCATTTCAACAAGAATCTGCTTCCGAGGTTGCGACGACGAGGTTCGTATCTACAGAACTTCGTGGCCAAGGTCTACCTCGATGATGTGGTCAAACGCCATGGCGTGAGACTGCGTGACGACTTAGACCGTATCTTCGACAGTTGTGTGCGCTTTCTGGATTCTCCAAATCCCAAATTTGGGCAAAAAACATGTGACGATGGTTTGTCTTCACAAAAACAGGCCTATCTAGCAGCATCAATGTTGAGATGTGAAGAATGTTGAAAACTTTTTGTTAGATTCTTGTTATTACAAGGGGAATTTTTGTTAGGTCCCATTCGTAGACTTAGAAGCTGCACATTGCACATTTTGAGTTCTATAAAGGAGTTGGTACATGAGCACACAGCCCCACCCCTTAAGTATTACCAATAGCGTCATCTTTACCTCAGTCTTTGAAGACGAGACGATAGCCAAGCAGTTCTTAGAACTTGTATTTGGTGTAGAGATTAAAAAGGTAGAGGTTATTCATACCGAGCACAGCATAAAAGAAGCCCCGGCCTTGCGAGGCGTTCGCTTTGATGTTTTTGTAAAAGACGAAAATGAAACTGCCTATGACGTTGAAATGCAGGCGGCAAAAGAAGAACATCTCGCTAAGCGAATCCGTTTTTATGAGTCTAGCCTCGATAGCTCTGAGCTCTCAGAAGGTAAGGACTTTGAAGAACTTCCTGATGCCTACGTCATCTTTATATGCAACTTTGACCCTACTGGTAAGGGTCGTATGCGCACAACCATTGCCGATTATTCAGTTGAAGATAATGAGCCCTATGCCATAGGTAGACAAGCTATACTGCTGTCAAGCAAGGGGGAAGGCAACGAAGCTCCCGAACTCAAGGCTTTCTTGGAATATGTAGGAGGTGCTACGCCCGAGTCTGATAGTGCGGATAGCTTTGTAAATCAAGTTGACGCTAAGGTTCAGATGCTTGCTCTCGATCCCACCGTAAGGAGGACAGCCATGTTAGTAGAACAAGAGATTGCCTACCGAGCGAGGATAGCAGGAAAAAAGGCTCGAGAAGAGGGGCTGGAGGAGGGTCGTGCTGAAGGTCGTGTTCAGGGATTAGCCGAGGGTCGTGCTGAGGGCCGGGCTGAAGGCCGAGCTGAAGGCCGGGCTGAAGGCCGGGCTGAAGCAACTGCACAGTCTGTGCTAAGCCTCATACAAACACTTGGGCTTGATAGAGATGCCGCCCTCGAGGCGCTTCAGATTCCTCTCGCAGACCGCCCTGGCATTCTCAAACTCATAGAGCAATTGGATACAGAGTCGTAGCTCATACATCATACCAACTTCAAAAAAGGGCACCCCGCGATATGCGAGGTGCCCTTTTGGTGTAGAGCCTCTGTGCGTCTGCTAGGCCTTAGAGGAACGGAGGCTCTATAAGACCTCCGTTTCTGTGTGTACGTTCCTAGTTCTCACGAACCTTACGTGCTGCTACCAGTACCAGCAGACCTGCAGCAAGCATGCCACCCATAAGAGCGAGATTCGTTGCGTCACCGGTCTTGGCGGTTGCGGTACGGGCAGCGCCGGTGGTAGCAGTTCTAGTGGCGGTGTTGTAGCTTGAGCCACTCGTAACGTTACCAGGATTGGTGTTGTTCTGTTGGTTCGGGTTAGCGGGAGTGTCGTTGTTGGGCTTCTCGGGATTGGGAGTATCCGTTGGCTCTTCGGGTTCGGTAGTGTTCTCGAACTTGTAGTCGATAAGCTCGAGCTCGACATCCTTGTCCGTGGTTACCCAGCACTCATAATTGAGCTCGCCGCCCCTGCGATACACATTGACATGCAAAGTGTAGACGGCCTTGTCATACACGATGCCCTTGGTGTCTTCAGGAACAATCTCACTGAGTGTGAAGGTATAGTGTCCAGGCTGGGTGAGCTTGAGGCCGAGGTCCTTAAAGACGATGCGGCCCTGAGCGTCGTTGGTGGCGCTGAGGTTGATGCCGTCGGCCAGACCCGTGCCGATAAGATCGAAGCTGAACTGACCAGCGCTGGTAGCAGCCTTGCCATCAAGGAGTTTGTTGAAGATGAAGTCGAAGTTACCGGTCTTGGTTGTGCGGCTCGGCTTGTTGGGATTGTCAGGCTCGCCCTCGTCTGGCTCCTCGGGAGGCACAGGAGCATCCTGCATGTGAACCTTATCAGAGCCAACAAGACCATTCACGTCAACCGTAAAGTCGATGGACTCAGCCACTTGATAGCCATTGGGAGCAGTGACCTCGGTGAGGGTGTACTCGCCTGGCTCAAGCTGAATCTTCCAAGGCTCATTCGTTGAGGTGTGCTGAGCAACAACCTCATCCGTACCCTTCTTGGTAATGATGAGCTTAGCGCCAGGAAGCTCTGCGGTATCAGTGGTGCTCGTCTTTGAAATCTCAACGGTAGGCCAAGCGTCGTCGGTCATGTTTACCTTAGTGGTGTTGGTAGCAGAGCCAGCCTTGACGGTGAATGGAATGTCGGTAGCGACGAAGTAGCCGTGAGGTGCAGCCTCCTCGTGCATGACATAGTTGCCATCAGGAAGCTCAATCTTGTGGGCTTCAGTGGTCGAGGTCCACTCATCGATAACTTTGCCGTCCTGGAGGATTTGAATCTTGGCACCTACGACCTCTTTGCCGCCAAGGTCGCTCTTGGTGAAGGTGACCTCAGTGTAGGGGTGATCTTTCATCTCAACCTTTTCGCCCTCGACAAGGCCGTCTTCGTTGACCTCAAAGGTGATGGTCTCGGCTACGTTGTAACCGTTAGGTGCCGTAATCTCGGTGAGGGTGTAGGTGCCGGCCTCGAGGCGAATCTTGTGCGGCTCGGTGGTGGATTCCCACCTGGCAATCTCGGTGTCACCCTTCTTGATAATGAGGGTGGCACCGGGCAGCTCTTCGCTCGTAGCAGCGTCGGTCTTGGAGATAGTGACTTCACCCCAACGCCTGTCATCCATGTTGACAGAGGTGGTAGCGCTAGCATCACCAGACTTGACGGTAAATGGAATGTCGGTAGCTACGTAGTAGCCCTCTGGTGCAGCTTCTTCGTGCATGACGTAGTTTCCATCGGGAAGTGAAATCCTGTGCGGCTCTGTGGTTGAGGTCCACTGCTCAACAACATTGCCATCCTTGTCGAGGATTTGAATTGTGGCACCCTCAAGCTCGTCTCCACCCAGAGCTTTCTTGGTGAAGCTGACCTCAACGTAAGGAGCGTCTTTCATCTCGACAGGCTCGCCCACAACACCGTTCTCATCTACTTGGAAGGTGATGGACTCAGCGATGTTGTAGCCAACAGGAGCCTGATCCTCGGTCAGGGTGTAGGTACCAGGTGCAAGCTGGATGACGTGCGCGGAACCATCGCTGGTCCACGAGTCGACGACATTGCCCTCAGCGTCAGTTAAGGTGAGCTTGGCGCCTGCAAGCTCTTCTGTGCTAGCCGCGTCGGTCTTGCGAATCTGGACGTAGGGGTTCTCGGGAGCTTCAGGCTCATCTTTGAGGATGAGGGTGCCGTCCGCGGCAACCTCGACCAGACCATTGACAACCTCGGTGGTGTTCACGGTAACGGAGCCGTCTTCTGCCACGGTGAAGCTGATGGTGGTCTCTACCCTCTTGAAGCCAGTGGGAGCCACTGTCTCTTCAAGGGTGTAGTCGCCAGGCTGTACGGTTACAGCGTGGGTCTCGGTTGTGGAGTCCCACTCCTCAACAACGTTGCCTTCGGAGTCTCTGACCACAATATGTGCACCTGAAACCTCGACGCCGTCCATGTCAGTCTTGGAGATGTTAATGGTTACATCCTGTGGCTCCTCGGGAACAGGAGCGTCGGCCAAGGTGATGATGCCTTCTGTTACGCTGACCTCGCCGCCGTTGTCGACGGTGGTAGTGGTGACGGTAACATTGCCCTCAGCGTCAACGGTGAAGAAAATCTCCGTGGTCACTTGCTGATAGCCTGCGGGAGCCACGGTCTCCTTGAAGGAATAGGTACCTGCAGTGAGGTTGAGGTCACAGGTCTCGCCTGCTGCAGAAGTCCAGCTAGCAATTGTGTTGCCGTCTGCGTCGTAGACCACAATCTGAGCGCCCTCAAGTTCCGTGCCACCAAGGTCGGTCTTGTTGATGGAGACGGGGAACTCCTGTGGCTCCTCGGGCGTGTGGGTGTTGGTTACCGTGAAGCCCGTTCTTGCGTCACCGGTGATGCTAACGGTGTAGCCGGCCGGTGCGTCTTCTGCCACCGTGTAGACGATTCGCTGACCGTTGTTGTACTCATCCAAGCCTGAGAAAGTAGCTTCCCAGTTGTTGGACTCGTTCAGCGTTACGGTTTTGCCCGTGTCGGCGCCATCGGCGAGAAGCCTGATTGTGACGGATGCAGGACGGATGCCGTCCTGGTCGTTTGCGTCGTTCCAAACCTTCTCTACGCTCAGGCTGGTCTTGCCTGGGGTGTAGGTGTTGTTGACGTTGTAGCCCCTAACCTCGCTCGAGTAGTCGTCTACGGCATCCTCGGTGATGGTGTAGACGATCTCGTTGCCGCCCGCGTACCTGGGAAGACCGGTGAAGCTCCAGCTCCACTGGTCGGCGGAAGTCACGGTTTTGGAGTCGACCTCGGTGCCGTCTGCATGCAAGCGGATGGTGATGGACGCCGGGCGCCTGCCGTCTTGGTTGGCGGAGTCAGACCAGGTCTTGGAGCCAGAGACCGTGATGGTCTCGGGCGTGTGGGTGTTGGTGATGGTTACAGCCGTGCCCTCAACCGCGCTGGTCATGGAGTACCCGGAGACGGCGTCCTCGGTGACCTTGTAAGTGATCGCGTTGCCCTGATCGTCGGTCATAGGCAGGTCTGCGAAGGAGCCCTGCCAGCCGTTGGCCTCGTTGAGCACGAGGGTGGCGCCGGTCGGGTCGTCGTTGGCGAGCAGGCGCACGGTAACGCTTGCCGGTCGAATGCCATCTTGGTTGTTGTTGTCAGACCATGCTTTGATTACGGAAATGCTCGTGGTCTGAGGAGCATTCTTGATGTTGGTCACGACAAAGCCGTTTTCGGCATCGCCCGTGACGCTACCTTTGGTAAAGCCCTCGCCAGTAAACGCACTCTCTCTGACAGTATAAGTAATCAGACCATTTGCATTTGCCTTGGGAAGGTCCCTAAACGTAACTGTCCAACCATAGCTCTGGCTGAGGGTTGCGCCGTCTACATACACATCTTCGGCTCCAACCTTCTTGTAAAGCTCGAAGCGCACGGATGCGCCTTCAGGTGCATTAACAGCCGTTTCTCCATCGGTGTCGACCCACTTCTTGGTAGCGGTAATGGAAATCTTTTCTGGCTGATTGGCCAGGCTTACCTCAACGGGAGTACTGCTTGAAGAGGAAGTGCCACTTGGGAAAGTTGCAACGACGACAGGCTGGTTGTTTCCCTCTGCTCCTTCATAGCCGATACGCGCCTCATACCTCTCTGGAAGCACGATGCTTGTATCGTCTGCAGCAGCAATGAGCTTGTTCACATATGCCTTGAAAGCATCAGTATCGTCTGCGCGATATACAGGATCAACGTTGTTCGTGATTTTCCAAATAGCGAGTTGCGTACCGCGCTTCATAAGATTGGTGCGCTGTGCACTCGCCTCGCCAAGGTCGGCACTGTAATTCTTGCCGTCGCCCGACGCGCCAACGAACAGGATGCGAAGGATTTGGTCTGCTGTGCCCGTTGCAGCGGGGTCGTTGGGGTGATACTTCACCGCATCGCTTTGTATACTACCAAGCATAACCATGTCACTCATGTTGACATGACCACCCTCGGGAGATCCGGCCTGCTTGTCGATGCAGTAAGCCGGAATGCTTATTGGGCTTGTCTTCTTTGGAGACCAGTTCAAGGGAACGTAACCTGCCTCTGCATGTCCTTCACTCCAGTCAAGATCACTGAGGAAGCCCGTATCAGCAACGTTATTGAGCTGTCCGACCTGACCATTCGTGGGGCTAGCGTAGACCTCGCCGGCCTCGACGGTAAATTGCTTTCTCTCTGCCCTTACGTAGCCTTCGGGAGCTTCGTCTTCTACCGGATAGTACGTACCGGCAGCAAGCTGGCAAACCTTTGCCTCTGTGGTGCTCGTCCACTGTTCGACGACAGTGTTGCCATTTGTATCTTCCACATGCAGCATGGCACCAACCATTGGGTCGCCGTTTTCGTCAACCTTAATGAAGCTCACTTCGGATTTGCTGGGAGTGGGGGGAGTTGGAGGTGTCGGGGGCTCTTCAACGGTGACCGTCACACGCTCGCTCATGATATTGCGGCTGTCGTTGTGGACGATTTCTTGCTCGCCACCCTGCTCCTTCAGAGTGGTGCGGATATTGAACTGCTGATTGTTTGTGGGAGTCACAGCATCAAAGGTGACCGTCACAGGAGACGTGGAAGCAGAAGTGACCTCGGTAGTCTTGGTCTGCTGCACCTCATCGTTCGACCACAGCTGCGACGTAATCACATAGGTCGTGCCCGCAGCAAGGTTCTCGAAATAAACGGCATCGGTAATGATGAGCTGATCACCCTGCTGGATCGTCACGGCAGCCGGAGCGCTCTCCGTAGCCGTCGCATCGCCAGCACTTGCGGTGGTGTTGGTGATGGAGGGTGTGGGAGTATCGTCCACTTCAAGCTGGAAAACTGATTGCCACTGATAATAGTCGGTGTCCTTTGTGTAGAAATACAACTTGGCACTACTGGGAACCTCTGACGCATGAGCTTCAGCCCAGTCAATCAGCTGATTCATTTTGTTCGTGTCGTCTGGGTAAGCAGGGTGGTCATTAGTGTAATGCCAAATCGCCGCTGCTGTGTCCCTATAACTCGCACCGATTCCTACCCTATCATGTGGATAACCCGCATATAATACAGCGCGGATCTTATCCCAATGGTTCTCGCCGTTTAACCAGCTAGTACTCTCATCTCTTTCCTGCGAGTTCGCCTCGTAGTCATTTGCATTATCATAACGGTGCTGGTAGATATCGCCGTTGATCGTTGGAATCTTATCAACTCTGTATTCTGCACAATAGGCTGGTCTATTATCGATTGAAAATGCTACCTCATCGGTATACGGGGCATCTTTATCAGCCTTAATCCGCCAACTACCATCCTGCGCCGATGCACTCAGTGGACCTATCGCCAGCCCAAACGCGACGGCAAGCACGGCGAGCAGGGCGAACAGCCCCCCCTTGATCCTTGTCTTTCTCGATTGTTCCACAATACCTCCTAAAATCGTGCTTCTATTTCAGTTCGATACCTAGTGCCTGTTCATTCTCTCAATTGGCAGAGAAGATGCCCGAGCGATTCTGGAATGCCGCGCGGTAAAGGCACTGTGTAGGGCATACATGTTTGCACTAACCACGCATGCGCCACTTCGTGCCTTGTATGTGCACTCATCTCATCACCTTGCCCTCTCTGCTGATAGGTCTCGCTTAAATCCTCGGTCGCTCATCTCAGCACATGTGCGACCTGCCTCGTGTATTGCTGAGTCCGTGATTTTTGCAGCTTGCGAGGCTTTTTTGTTGCCTCTAGAGCTGCTGCGGCTATAGTCGACGCAACATAATCTCATGAAACAGCATAAATCTGTTTTAGGTTAGCTTAAAGCTGGTTTTTTTACTACTAGTTTTTGAATTTTTTTCAGTTTCTTGCTGTGAGTCACATTTTCTCCACAGCTCATGTAGCCCGCGCTTTTGACTGCCTGAGCTTGCAGGTGGGGTTGGACGGGGGTTAGTTGGCGGGCTCTCGGGCTTTTCGGGCTTCTCGGGCTTTTCAGGATTCGCAGGCTGCTTGGGCTTCTCGGACTTCTCGGGTTCTTCAGGATTCGCGGGCTGCTCGGGCTTTTCAGGATTCGCAGGCTGCTTGGGCAAGAGGGTTAGAAGAGGGACAGTCGAGCACGTTTTTCTCGATTTTTTGGTTACATCTTTGTTGATGAATGGGTCCTTATAGCCATTGATGATTTGATAGTAGCCTTCCCTCAGCAAAATCGAACCTGTCTTCTCGTCAGTTTCGATACCACGGGATTGCAGTAGTTCAATTTGCTCATCAATAGAGCGGAAAGGCTTATCCACTAAGCTCCTGTCATACAAGAAAGCGGCTGCCGGCTAGGCAACCGCTGTTCTTCCGCAGTTGTATGACTTGATTTCCTCATAACATTTGCTTGTCTACCAGCCCAAATAGGGCTATTATTTTGTCAAATTATTTGTATTTGTTTGGTACGGTAGTGTGCGGTATG
>JAFUCQ010000070.1 GCA_017459605.1 Atopobiaceae bacterium | reverse complement strand
TGTGGATTAGTGTACGTCCAAAAACGCTTTCCTGCGGTTCTTCTAGAAGAAACCCCAGGAAAGGGTTTTTGGACGTACAGTTTTCAATGTTTGGGAAGCGAGAGAAGCGCTACTGTCTCCACATGCTTGGTATGTGGAAACATATCAACAATCGAAAGAGCATCCAAAACATATCCGAAATCTAAGAGCAGCTCAATATCACGGCGTTGTGTTTGCGGATTGCACGAGATGTAGCTGAGCTTTCGAGGGGAAAGCAAAACCAAAGCATCGAGAAATTCTTGGCTCGCGCCGGCTCGCGGTGGATCGAGAATAACAGCATCAAAGTGCTGCTTGCGCCGAGCAGAAGCACGCATATAATCACCTGCGTCGGCAGCAACAAAATGACAGTTCCCATCCAAGCCATTGAGACGGGCATTGCGTTTGGCATCGGCAATGGCACTGCGACCCTTTTCCACTCCAAAAACCTTGATACCTTCGACTAGCTTAGCTGCGCTCAGGCCTATGCTTCCAATACCGCAATAGGCATCGAGCAGTGTGTCCCCAGCGTCCAGATGCAAGCCTTCAATCGCAAGCCGATACAAGAGCTCGGCTTGCTCTGGATTGGTCTGGTAAAACGAGGTAGGACCAATCTCAAACTGACAACCAAGAAGTGAGTCGTGGATATGCCCCGCTCCATTCAATATACGAGTGCTTCTTCCTAGCATGGCATTGGTGTTTCGCTGGTTCACGTTAAGGGCAATACTTGTAATCTGCGGAACTTGTCTTATGAGGCGTTGGACAAATTCCTGTTCGCGAGGAAGCTGTTTTCCATTTGCAACGAGCGTGAGTAGTATCTCGTTGGTCTGACAGCCCACACGAACAATGGCATGTCGCAACAATCCCACTCCAGCGTCTTCGTTATAAGCCGATATTCTGCACAAGCGTGCGGTTCGTGCAACAGCTTCAATTACCTCCCTGCAGGCAGGATGCTCAACGAGGCAGTCACGACAACTCACGATTCGGTGGGTTCCTCGCTCATAGAAGCCGTGATGAATCTGTCCTTTTGGACCAGGAGCAAAAGGGGTGGCTGCCTTGTGACGATACTGCACGGGATTATCCATCCCGTAGATGGCAATGGCATTGCTGTCGACAAGCCCGTCAAAGAGCTCAGCTACATAATGCTGTTTGCGTTTGAGCTGGATGGGATAAGGAACAGCAAGAAGCTCACAACCGCCACAGTGTTTTGCTATCGGACAGGTGTATGTCTTGTATCCCATCAAGCCGCCTTTCGCAACAGAGTGCTGCTGTAGTCTACTGACGTCGGTAGGGTGAATCCGCGTTATCCAAGATGAGCTTGGCTCGCATCCAGCCAGGACATCCCTGAGCCACCAGCTCATCTCGTAGCGCCTGAGTTCGCTCACGCGCGCGAACGCCTTCTTCCTCATCAACAATGCTATTGCGAGCAACTTCGAGCATAAAAGCATAGGAGCTGCAGATTGGTGGAAATGCAATGAGTTCGTCTGAAAACCAAATGGTGTTTCGCCGGTCATCAAAACGAACCAAGCCACGTCGTGTTGAACGAGCATCTACCAAAGAAGGAACTTTGCCTATGAGCTGAGCGCGGCGAGCACTTTGCTTTATATAGGGACTAATGCCCGCAACAAAAAGAGGTCGAGCCCAGTTCAAGAAAACCTCCCGACGCTCTTCGAGACTGCTTGGATTGTCAACGTAGAGCGTGACGAGCGAGAGATCGTGTCGCAGAGATGCCCCGCTTTGTGTACGCTGATGAAGCGTGGTGGCATCGCGCTGAGGGAGTTGTCGGCTCTGATGCAGCTCTGGTGAGCTGGTGCTTATAACTCGAATCACGTAGGGTCTTCCCAAAACATAGGCGCTATCGCCTGTCCGATAGTGACATCTCAGCCGCCGTCTTCCCGCCTCGTTATAGCGCTCAACCGCCTCTTTTCTGATTGCTCGCATGAGCGTCATGCGTGCTTCGGCAAAGGTAAGCAGCTCGTCATCGCTCATAGTGGGAGGCGCGACAATTGATGGCTTTGCTTGTGGTGGAATGAGCGAAAAGTATGGCTCAACTCCCGCCGAGCGATAAATACGGCAGGCACAACCATCAAGTGTGATTGATTCAATCTGGCCAAAGGCCATCAAATCAACTCCTTACAAACCTCAGACAACGCGCTTCTCCTCATAGGCAGGGAGAGAAACACAACAATAGATACGCGCGTAGGATACGTACGTAGGATACGCGCGTAGGATACATGCGTAATACTTCTCTCGAATACCTACCAAACCATCCTAACACGCCGTTGGGCTAAGTTTTGCACCCACTTAAGAGCACCGCTCGCCTATCATCGGGCGGTCAAAGCCCTCAAAAGTTCGTTCTACGGGTAAGGTAGACTGTACGCCAAAGAGCTGTCTTGCTCAGGCGAGGGCGAAAGACAGCTTCAACATGAAAAAAACCGACGTTGAAGGAGGAAGCATGGCAGCAGAAAAAGTCAAGAATGTGGTCCTTGTGGGCCAAGGTGGCGTGGGTAAGACAATGCTTGCAGAGGCTATGCTCCACCTCACGGGGCGGACAAGCCGTCTTGGGGGCCATGCAGGCACCAAGCCCACGCTTGACTATGATGAGCAGGAAGAGAAGCGCGGTATCTCAGTTTCTCTGACTATGGCCCCCGTGATGTGGGAAGGCACGCGAATCAACATGCTCGACGCCCCGTGCTACCCTGACTTTGTTGGCGATGCGTATGCAGCTATGAGCGCTGCAGAAACGGCGCTGTTTGTGGTTGATGCCATTGATGGTCCGCAAACCACGACAACACGCCTGTGGTATGCCGCCGAAGACTTGAGCCTTGCTCGCGCGGTCTTTGTGAATCGTCTTGATAAGGCCGAGGCAAACTTTGATAACGCCATGTCGCTTCTGCAGGAGCGCTTTGGTAATCGCTTGGGTGCGGTCACCATACCTATGGGCACCGGTGAGGCGTTTGCTGGCATCATTGACGTTGTACACCAAAAGGCACGTCACCTTGAGGGCACCAAGGTTGTCGAAGAGGAAATACCCGCTGAGTTCAAAGACGCCGCAGAGGCTGCTCGCGAGACCCTCGTTGACCTCGTCGCTGAGGCTGATGACGAGATAATGATGAAATATCTCGAGGGCGAGCACATCACCGAGGCTGAGCTTGAGGGTTTGCTGGCAACGGCCATCCGCGAGCGCATTTTTGTTCCTGTGTTTGCAGGCGCTGCAGTAAAAGAAGAGGGCATCATTTCGCTCATGAATGCTGTGGTCAATTGGTTCCCCACCATGAGCGACTTTGGCCGCATTCCGCTGGTCAACGGCGAACAGCTTGACATCTCGCCTGATGATGACCGCCCGGTGGTGTTTGCCTTCAAATCGCTGCAAGATCCGCAGACGGGACGTCTGTCGTTCCTTAAGGTGTTGGCTGGAACGGTTAGCACGGGTCTTGAGCTCACCAACGCCCGTACGCGCAAGAGCGAGCGCCTTGGACACCTCTATCTCATGTGTGGTCGAGAGACCTCTGAGGTCAAGAATGCCGAGGCTGGCGATATTATCGTGGTTCCCAAGCTGGAAGCCCAAACTGGCGATACCCTGTCTGTTACCGGCAAGGTTGAGGCCGCAGCATTCCGCTTCCCCAACTCGCTTTATCGTATTGCTATCGAGCCTGAGCAGCGAGGCACTGAAGATAAAATCTTCACCTTCCTCGAGAAGGCAGCAGAGGCAGATCCCACCCTCAAGGTTGAGCGCGATGAAGAGACTGCCCAGACGGTTGTCTCGGCAATTGGTGAGGCACAGGTCAGCGTTCTGCTCGACCGCCTCGAAGACCGCGCAGGTGTTACTGCTCGTACCGTGAAGCTGCGCATTCCGTATCGTGAGACCATCCGTCGTGTAGCAAGCGCACAGGGTCGCCACAAGAAGCAGACCGGCGGTGCTGGTCAGTTTGGTGACTGCTACCTGCGCATTGAGCCCAATCCTGATGGTGGCTACGAGTTTGTTGATGAGGTGGTTGGCGGTGCCATTCCGCGTGGATTCATTCCTGCGGTTGACAAGGGTGTTCAGGAGACCATGCGCGACGGCGTCCTTGCGGGATATCCCATGATTGACGTAAAAGTGGCGGTCTATGATGGCTCGTATCACCCGGTAGACTCAAACGAAATGGCATTCAAGACAGCTGCTCGCATTGGCTTCCAAAAGGCTGTTGAGCAGGCAGAGGCGGTCATCCTCGAGCCTATGGCTAAGCTCGCTGTGACCGTTCCTGAGAGCTATGCAGGCTCCATCATGGGTGACATTTCAGCTTCGCGCGGTCGTGTCGAGGGTATGGATACCACCGAGAAGGGTGAGACGCGCGTTATGGCAACAGTGCCGTATGCCGAGGTCACCGATTACGCAACGCGCCTGCGCTCGCTGTCGCGCGGTACGGGTGAGTTCGAGATCGAGATTTCTGGCTACGAGCAGGTTCCTCACGATGTTCAGCAGAAGCTCGCTCAAGAGTATGCTGAGCGCAGAGCTCAGGGCAAATAGGCTTTAGGGATACGCAGGTTTATCTGTGGGAGCTCGTCTCGTCCGCTTCGCGCCTTTGGTAGCTTCGCTCATTTTGGGGCTCGAGGTTGTGTATATGAAGAGCATGTCTGGTCACTCGTCATGGGTGGCCGGCATGCTCAGCTCTGTGTCTGTGGCGGCGGGAGTGCTCCTACTCGTTTCGCTTGTGTTGGCTTTATTGCATAAGGCGCTATATACTCGAGCGCCTTATGCGCTCAAGCTCCTCGTAGAAATGCTCTCTGTTTTTATATGCTTTTGTGCACTTACTCTCGCGGTAGTTCTTATCTACTTTGCGGTGGTCGTGCCAGCGCAAGGATAAGACATCAAATCTTTGCAAGCGCACATGATGCGAGACTAGCTCAATCCCACATTCGTTTTGAGCTCAAGCAAGTGAGCAGCATGTTGCCTCATGCGCACTTGGAGCGATTCGTCTAAACACTCAACAGAAGCGCCGCATGCTGCTAGATGGGCAGGGAGCCAGCTTCCGTTATAGTCGGGCAGCTTTACACGGGTAGACTCGTTCGTCTTTTGAATAATCTCAAGTCCAGCCCAGTCAAAAAGGTCAAGCAAGCTTTCATCAAAAAACGTCAGTTCAACGCTGCAAGCTCCTGAGTTGTTTGACAATACAGCCTCTTCAGGATGCGCTTGAAAGGTCTCGTGGCATAGCTCAGCCTCGCTCATGCGGTCAAATCTGAAGCGTCTCATCTGTTTTCGATCGAGGTCATAGGCATCAAGATACCAATGTCCGTTAGATGCGCGCAGACTTGCAGGCTCTACCAAGCGCTCTTTTTCCTGCGCATCGGTAACGCCTCGATACTTCATGCGCAAAAGTCGCCTTCGTACGATTGACTCCACACAGGTTCTCACAAGCTCCTTATCGGGAGCCTCTGTGAAATCTGATAAAAGCCGCTCAGCGTCAGAGACGTCATTGCTGTCTTCTGCAAACTCATGAAGCAACGCATGGAGAGGATCTGTGGGTTGAATACCAGCTCGCACCAGCGCCTCTTTCAGGGCATAGGTCTCAGTTTTGTTGAGGCGAAGCTGCCTGCCTTTTACATCTGTGTCGTAACCCAGCTCAACTGCTCCTGTGCTGTCTGCATCAAGCACCAGCGGCAGCCGCGTATTGTCGGGTAATGCCAAAGACGTGAGATCTTCTATAAGTTGCGTTGCTTCATCGAGCGAAATCTGCAGGCGCCCCGCAACCTCGTCAGGATCAATCCGATCTCCTTCTTGGGTGAGGCCTGCGACAAGAGTCAAGATGTTTCTTAGGTACGGAAGTACCCCGGGACGACCTCGCTGCTGCTGGCTTTTATGTTGAGCTGCCAACTCTCAACACCTCCTCAAGTCGCGCATGCCACATATCGCAAAGACACGACGGCTCTAGCGGTATGAGGCAATGAGCAATGGCCCAGCTAGCACAAGCGGCAAAATCCGCCACGTCAACCGTCCATATCAGTAGCCTATCTTTGTGAGCAAAGCTCCCATAACGGCTAAATCTTCGCTCAAATGCCGGTGCTTGCTCGGGGTCTACCACAAAACGGGCGGTTTCTTGAGCGGAGCCAATTTGGAAAGGCAGCATGATGTAGTCGCTTGTGTAGAAGTCATCGGGAATGACGTAGTGTCTGGTCTCATCGAGTTTGACAGAATGCATCCGACTCAGCCTGTACGTCTTGATGTGCGTGTTGTCAGGACAGCCGCTGTCGAGCATAGGAGCGGCAACGATATACGTGTTGTTTCGCAGATTAAAAATGCCGTAACAGCAGAGGTCTCGCTTTGAGCTCACATTTTGTGCGTTGGTATACGAAACGCGGCAGACACAGCGCTGAGCTAAAGCCTGTTGAATGGAGGTGAGCTTTGCCTTGTCGTCCTTGTTGAAGGGCACGACCTCTCTTTTTGGAAGGGGAAAATTTGAGCCAAAGCAGTTGTTGACTTTTGCAAGAGCGCTGGCGAGTTCTTGAGCATAAGGAAAATGAGAATCACCAATCATAGGAGAACATACGTATTCCAACAGATAGGCATCGGCGGCACTTAAAGAAGCGTCTCCCACAAACGAGCGAGCGGTATCTACAAACCACTCCCAACTCGAACCTCTCCGTTTTCCTTTGATGTAAATGCCACAGCTAGCAAGTCCTTCTCGATCTCTGGCGAAAGCCTTTGTGAAGCTTTTGCGATTTTCATGCTCAGGGTAATGGTCATGCCAGATTCTGTCGCTCGGGAGGGGATACGAGGTGTTCATGAACTGCAGGGCAAGCTGTGTCAATTTGCGGGCACGCAAAGAATCTTCATTGTCGCGAGCCGCGTTACTGTTTGCTCGCTTGGCATTGCCTGCTGTGCTCATAACACCTCCTTTGACTTGTTCGAGAGCCAAAAACACAAGTGGCTTTCACCCTTGCCGTCCGTGACACTGCCTTTTTATTTCAATCTGTCTTATTACGAACGAAATTATAGGTCTAAAGTGATTCAACACGACGGTTAAGACGTATACTTGAGAAACGATTATAGGATGAGGACAAGTGTGTCCATACGGAAGGCCAGGCTATGCCCAAGACCAACGACTACGTTGATTATCTCGACGAGCAAATAGGTATTTCTCCTGCAAACAGCCAAGAGGAGCTGCAGGCTGCACGCACAATTGCGGAGGTATTTGCAGAACACGGCCTTGAGCCGCGTATTCAAGAGTTTGATGCTCCTTCTGTTGAGCGCTTTACATACGGCATTATCTTCGTGGCTCTGTTTATCACCACCATCCTGTCAGGCGTTGGTGGAACGGTGCTGCGTGTTATTGGAGCAATTCTGACACTTGCTTGTGTGGCGCTGTTGGTTTCTGCGCGCTTAGGGCATGACCGCCTCGAAGGCTTTGGTCCAACCAAGCGGAGCCAAAACGTTATTGCACGTCATAAGGCATCGGGACCGCTCGTATCAAAGGGAGTTCGCCCCATTGTTATCGTTGCGCACTATGACAGCCCGCGCGAGGATTTGCTTTCGCTTCCGCTTCTTGCTCGCTACCGTGGAGTCATCATCAAATTGGCAATGATTTGTGTTCCCGTTGTGGGCGTTGCGGCACTTATCCAGCTGCTTATGTTTTTGCCAGAGGCTTTCCGTGCATTTTTCTGGATGTTTGGCATCATCGGCTCTTTGCCCTGTCTCCTCTGGGGTGCCTCCATTATTTCTCAGCGATTCATGGCATGTACTGAGGGTGCAAACGACAACAAGAGCTCTGTTGCGGCAATGCTGAGCATTCTCAACGAGGTATCCCCCGATTCAGGGGATTCTCCGAGAAAGTCGTCTCGTCGTTTGAATGACTCTGACGACGAGTTCATTCCCTTTGAGCCTGAGCCTCAGAAAACCCGCCATGGTGCGGCGGTTTTACGCGCTATTGGTATGCTGCCTGATACCTGCGAAATTGAGTATATCGAGCCCGCACCAGCCTTTCCTGTCCTTCCCATTATTGGGCAATCTCAGGAACAAGACCGTGCATTTGTCGAGGATGACTATGAGCAGATGGACGAGGGCGAAAGCGAGGAGTTTGAAGGTTCGTCTGAGGCAACGATTCTTGAGTATGAACCGGACAAGACAACGTTTGCACAAGATACCGAAGCAGAGCTTGAGCTTGCAGGCGAGGAAGCTTCAGAAGAACTTGGCCAAGGCGAGTTTGACGATGTCGATGATGAGGCTGCATACGCTGATGAGGATGCCGAGTTTGCAGAAGAAGGTGCAGAGTTTGCAGACGAGGAAGCTGAGCTTCTTGACGGGAAATCCGAGTTCGTAGATGAAGAGACTGAACTTGAGGAAGAGCTTGAAGAAGAGCTTGAGGAAGAGCCCTCTGATTTTGAAGATGACGAGATAGCGGGCATTTCGCACGATGAGGAAGCTGAAGAGAGCTTCACAGACAAAAGCTATCGTGAAGCAGATAGCGCTGCATATGATGAAGACAACTTCCGCGAAGATGATGAGTACATCGAAGACGAGTCTTACCGCGAAGACGACTACGAGGACGAGGACGAGTTTGCAGAGGACGACTCGTACATAGAAGATGATGCACTGGTAGATGACGGCGAATACGTGGACGAAGCAGGCGAGGAGTTCAGCTTTGATGACGATGGAGCACCCATCGATTCGTATGAACAAGAGAACTCTCGCTCAGAGAGAGGGGCGGGCAGCTCATTTGGACCCCTCGAGTACGACCGCGAGCGCAAGAGCGTTTCTGCTGAGGGAGGGGTGCTCGGCGGAGTTCTTGGAGTTCTGGCTGGCATAGGCGATTCTGTTAAAAGCTTTGTGAACCCAGACGGTTCTCACAAAGACGAAGATCGTCCAAGTCGCAGTCGGAGAACTCGCTCCAATCTGGGCGAAGACGACAGCTATGTCGATAAGGACTACGAGCTTTCGTCTGAAGAGGACACACAGAACGAAGATATCGCCGAGTATGAAGAGGATGCCTATGATGACGAGTTGAGCTCGACTCAGAATGCCTCCTTTGAAGTAATTGAGAGCTTTGAAGAAGACAGCAGCTACGAGGACGAGGCTGTCTATGAAGATCAAGCGATCGTCGAAAACGAAGCTACTTACGAGGATGAGCTTGTCTCCGAAGAAGATGCTGATTACGAGGGTGAATCCACATACGAAGAAGACAGCTATGATGATGAGCTAAGCGGAGAAGACGAAGCTCTCCCCGAAGAAGAAGTAGCACAAGCAGAGCAGTTCTCAACAGAAGGCGTTGCGGCTGTTGCGTACACAGAAGAAGAAAAGCTCGAGAGCGAAACGCCTTCAGCAGAGCCAAGCACCCTTTTCAGTGAACCTGCAGACGAAGGCTATGAAGAATACTTTGATGATGGCAGTGAGTACGGCAACTATGCTGCAGAGCTCGCTGCAAGCCTTCCGTCAATCGAAATCAACGCGAGCGAGGCAGTCTTTCCGGAGGACACTCGTCCAGAAGATGAGGGTTACGAAGAGTATCTCTCGTATGAAGAGCCTCCTCAGCTTGATGCTGAGCTGTCTCCACATATGGCGCCCGTAGTCATCCAAGAGGGGCTCGAGAATTTTGAAGTCATCGACTCAGACCAGGCTATGATTTCTGCTACTTCTCGCACGGAAGATGGACAGAGTACCTATTTGAGTGAAGATGACATCCAAGCTGATGGCGAAGCGACATCAACAGAGGATTTTGAGGAAGACTATTTCGATGAGAATGCAGATGCAGGCATCGAGACATACGAGGATGATGTTGTAGCTGATGGCGAGTTTGAGCAAGACGAGGCGCCTGATGGCTTTGAGGTTGAGGCTCAGGGAACAGGAATTGACGAGGCAGAAGGCTTCCAAGGCTATGCCTTCCGAGGCTATGGTGCAAACCGAGAAGAGCTGCGTGAGGATTCGTCTGAAACAAGTGTAGTTTCGAGCTTGAACAAATTCCGCGATTTCTTTAGCAACAAGGCAAAGAGTTTCATGGGCTTTGTGAAAGGCGAGGACGCTTCTGGAGCTGAGGACGCCTCTGGGGTTGAGGACGCCTCTGGATCTGAAATGTATGTCGAGGACGACTATGACCTTGCTGGTGAGCCTGAGTTCGAGGAGCTCCATGAGGGTGACTATGAGTCTGAGACCTACGAAGATGAAAGCTACGAAGAAGAGTTTCTCGAGGACGAACTCCTCCAAGAGGAAGCATATTCTGAAGACGAGCTCTCTGAAGAGCAGTACACCGATGAGCGCCAGTACACTGATGAGCGCCAGTACACCGACGAGGAGCTCCTAGAAGACGAGGCGTTTGTCGAAGAGCTTCTTGTCGAAGAAGCTATGGCTGAAGAGGCTTTTGACGAGGCACCGCTTGAGGATACGCATGTTGAAGAGACATACATAGAACAGCGTGGCGTTGAAGAGGCATACGTAGAGGAGGAGCTTCAATCAGAGCCAGCAAGAGAAGAGGCTTCATCCGAAGCTCCCTCATATAGAGAGGATGTCTCGCAAACAAGCTCTGAGGTTTACGCGGCGCCGACAGAAGAAGAGCTGCTCGCAACCACAGACCTGAGCGATGTCCTTGATGCTGAGTATGAAGTGCTTTCAGAAGAAGAGACCACCAATCCACAGGAACAGGACTTCACGACAGAGCCAGCAGACCTTGAGTATGATGCTCCAGAGGAAATGGACTTTGAGCAGGAAATACTCGAAGAAGAGTCTTTTGTTGGAGACGAGCAAGACCTGCACATGCCCAAAGTAGAAAATGAGGACGCACTCTACCACAGAGCGTACGAGCAGTCGCTCATGGGGGAGTCCTCAGCGGTGTATTCTGAGGGCAATGAATCTCAGGAGTTTATCCGCGATGGCGGAGTTGCCCCGTTGTTTGAGAGCGATATTCATGTTGTTGAAGATTGGAAATATGTAGAGCAGCATGAGTATGTTTCAATCGATGTTCATGAGCCAGCGGCACAGTATGCGGGACCCCATCTTTCGGATGACGCGCAAGAGGGTGTGGCAGAGCCTGAGGTAGAAGTGAATGAACGCTACCCATGGGAGCAGACAGAAGAAGATGTTATCGACAATGAAGATGAAGCCCCTACTGGCGATGCAGAACAGGATATAGAATCTGCTGAGCAGCAAAAGCAAGAAGGCGGCATCTTGTCGAGCATCACGGGCTTTTTCAGTCGGCTGTTAAATGACGATGAAGCAGCGGTGGAACAGGTCGAAGAGGCTGAATTTGAGCTGGCCGAAGAAACTGAATTTAAGCAAACAGAAGGCGAAGTATTCGAACAGGATATAGCTTACGAAGAAGGGCTTTCCGAGCAAGAATATGCCGAAGAAGAAGGCTACGAAGAAGATTCTCTTGAACGAGTGGACGTCTCGGAAAAAGCTTACGAAGAAGAACTTATCGGGCAGAAATATGCCAACGAGGGTCTTATCGAGCAGGAATATAGCGAAGAGCCTATCGCTGAGCCAATCGAAACAATCGAGACAGTCCAAACAGTTGAGTATGAAGACGCTCTCGAATACGAACAGATTGAGGACGAGAGTCCGAGGGAAGAAGGCATTCTTTCGAGCATTACTGGCTTTTTCGGGCGCCTGTTTGCAGAAGAACCTGCTGTACAGAGCAATATCGAGTACGAAGAGCGCATTGACAACAACATGAACGTTGATTACGAGACCGAGATTGATTACGAAACGCAGCCTGAGGTTCAATTCGAGGTCCCAAGGGATGCCGAGCTTGACTATGAAACAGATACTGATGGAGAGGCAGTAGTCTCTGAGATAGAGGCGGCGCTGGTCGAAGAAGTCCCTCAGGAGATAGAGGTAAAAGGAGTAATTGATACTTCAGTCTCAGATGAGGATGCTTCCGTAGAAGAGAACCGCACGATTCCTGCGTTTTTGCTTGGGCGCACAAGAAGGCCCCTGCAGTCAACTGCAGACAGAGAAGCTGAGCAGCTAACGCATGAGCCAGCTGAAGAAACTTTTGGTGTCTCGGATACTGAGCGAGAACAGGAAGAGCTGCCAGAAGAGCAGGCAACACCTGAACTCGAAGAAGCAGACGAGCTCGAGCCTACAGAAGCACCAAGCGAAGAGTTGCCAAGCGAGAGTGACGATACCGCTTCAAGCAACGAGAAGCCCATTGTTCCGTCATGGATGGGCACAGCAGAATCCGTAGGTGAAACGCAGCCGATTCACGTTTTGGGTTCTGAGAGTCAGGGGCACTTTGTTATAGACGAAGACGATTATGGCAGCATCGAAGGTGACGATACCGGAATCGACATTGTCTCCTACGACAGCTTTGATGATTCGTCTACAGCTGCGCTTGCTTCTGATGAGCTTGGCCCGATAGATGATGACATTACCCAATCGCCCGATTGGGGAACGACCACCTATCGCCCAGACACGAGCAACATTGCACGACGTGCAGCACTGTTTGACCTCCCAGACCCCTCACAAGCAGGACTCGATCCTTTCAATCCAGCAAATAAACGTGCCGAGGAACCATCTCGCCCACGAGTAAGACCAGACGCATTCCCTCTTGAGGACTTCTATGACGATGACGACCTATTGCCGTCGGGTACGCCTCAGGCGCAAGGTCCGTCGAGCTTTGTTCCCTCGCCTATACGCATTGGAGAAGACGGTGCAACTCGGGCATATGCTTCTTTTGAGGCAGAGAACATCGAGGCGGCAGATGAGCCGATAGCGTATGAAGGCCAGCCTCAGACTCGTGCGATTGATGATGATGGACAACCCAATCGAACTCGCCGTCGTTTTGGATTGTTTAACAAGAAAGATGAGTCCGAAGAGGAGAGCCTGAGTGAGTGGCTCGGTGTTTATGCTGATTTTGATGCAAAAAAGGATGGCAGAAGGATTGGAAGCTGGGAGCATTTCAACGATGAAGAAGATGGAGATAAATCGACAAGCGGATCTTCTCGTCCGTGGAAGGGCGGTGCTACGAAATCAGTGAACGCTAACGACATTCCGTCGAGCGATGATGAGGGTACTGACCTTCAAGAACAGCTCGTTGAAGCCATTACAGAACTCTCTGATGACGATTTGCTCTGCCATGACATTTGGTTTGTGGCAGTAGGATCCAACTCCTTGGGAAACGCCGGTATTAAAGCCTTCCTGTCAGAGTACCGCACCAATATCAGGGGCTCGTTCCTCATCAATCTTGACTCGGTAGGAGCAGGCAAGCTCACCGTTCTGTCTGACGAAGGTCTCTTCGGAAAGCGCCCTGCCGACAGAAGACTGCTGTCACTCCTCAAAAAGACCGCTGATGATTTGCGTATTGGCCTGGGTAAACAGTCGCGTTCATGGGCTGAAACCGATGCGACTCCTGCAATGCGCAAGAGTATTCGGTCGGTGACCATCATGGGTCTTGATGAGAACGGAAATGCGGCGTTCTCTCGTACAGCAGATGATGTACCAGAAAACGTTGACTCGAATCAGATTCATGATGTCGTCAGAATGATTTGTGAGCTCATACGACGTTCATAAGTGATCTGACATACAGGCATTGAGCGCTAATACAAACTTAAGAGAGACGGTGTCACAGCCGTCTCTCTCTTGCTATCTCGAGTTCACCGGTGAGTACCTATATTTTATTTTTGCGCAGGAATTGGGAAGACGCTTAAGAGAAACCAAATTAAAGGCTTTTTACAGTCCAATAAGGATATAATCAATACTAACTCTGGATAACTGTATCTCGAGTAACTGAAAGTAGTATTAAAT
>JAFUCQ010000069.1 GCA_017459605.1 Atopobiaceae bacterium | reverse complement strand
TGACATCAAAGCAGAACGTGACCGCTTAACAGCCGAGGTTGAAAAAAGAGACTTGCTCGATAAGGTCTCAACTAGCACGGGAGTACCTAAAAACCTCATTCATGGAGAAACTGAAGAACAGATGATGGCGAGCGCTCAAGCGCTCAACACATACATCGAATCTCTCAAGCCTTCTTACCCGCAAGATAAAGGCGGAGCCAAAAGCGCTAAACCTCTCACAAAAGAAGAGATTCTAAAGATTGAGGACACCGAAGCGCGAATGGCAGCAATCGCACAACACATTGAACTTTTCTAAGGAGTAAATACCATGGCAGAAAACACTATCAAAACAGCCGATGTTGCAGCAAAGGTCGCAGATGTTGAGTTTGTCCGTGCATTCAATGAAGACACTCGCAAGCTCTCTGAGCTTCTCGGTGTGTTCAAGCCGATTAAACGCGCTCCTAACTCTGCGCTTAAGTACTATGAGACCTCTGGCACGCTTGAGAGCGGTACCGTTGCAGAAGCAGAAACCATTCCCGTCTCTAAGTACTCACGCTCTGGTCAAAACATCGCAAGTCTCGATTGGGGCAAATGGGCAAAAGAAACCACGCTTGAGGCTATCAGTGCTGGGTCTTATGCAGAGGCCGTACAAGAGACCGACAAGCAGTTTATCAAAGACATTCAAAAGGGCATCAGAAAGCAGCTCATCGACTTTCTCAAGACAGGAACGGGCAAAGACACTGAGGGTAAGGCCATTACAGGTGCAAACCTTCAAGCCACGCTTGCTACTATCTGGGCAAACATGGAAGTTCAGTTTGAGAACACCGATGCCAACCCCATTAACTTCATGAATCCGCTTGATGTGGGAGACTACCTTGCCACAGCACCCATTACCACTCAAACAGCGTTTGGTATGACATATGTCGAGAAGTTCTTGGGCATGTATGACACGGTCTTTATGTCTGATGTTCCCAAAGGTACCATCATTACGACCCCTCGCGAGAACTTGAAGCTCTACTATGCAGATGCCGCAGAGGCACAGGGCTTTAACTTCTACCATGACCGCCTAGGATACATTGGCGTTCATCACGACCCAACTTACACCAACATGACCTTCCAAACGTATGCGGTAACGGCGCTTAAGCCCTTTGCTGACTACCTCGACAAAATCTATCTCGCCACGATTACGCCTACGGTTTAATCATGAGAGCCGTAGTAATCAGGGCGTTCAAAGACGCCCAAAACGCAGAGAAGCTCTACCGTGAGGGAGATTCATTCGAGGGTTCAGATGAACGCATTTCTCAGTTAGAGGAGCTTGGTTTTGTTAAGGCTACCAAGGTGGCTAAGAGTCAAAAGAAGGCAGCAAAGCCACAAAAAGCAAAGCCACAAAAAGCAAAGCTCAAAGACTAAAGGAGGCTTTACATGTCGCTAGAATCATATGCAACGATTCAGCAATATCGCATTAGCTCTGGCGATGAGTCTTCTAGTGATGAGCGTGTCGAAGCGATGCTTGAGAGCCAATCGGCAAAGCTGAGGGCCGCAGTTGGCATTGGGCGAAACTATAAGCTCAACGATGACCAGCTCTTGTTAGCTCGAGAGCTGGTTGTCGATTCATGCCGAAAAGCGCTTGTACCGCCTGTGATTGATGGGCTAGGAGCCGTCACAGGGGCCACACAGGCCAGCTTTACCGCAAATGGCTTCTCTGGGTCATATAGTGTTCAAAACCCCTCAGGAAGCGCCTATTTTGACCGCTCAACGCTGTCTGCCTTTAAGCGCTCACTTGGGCGCTCGCAAAGAATAGGCACTATATCGCCTGCCATTGGGGGTGTGTGATGGCATTAGGTAAGCGTGTTCGCGTGTGGACTCGAAATAAGCTATCTGAAGATGCTATGGGTGAGCCTGTATGGGATTGGGATTACTTAGACGTTGAAAACGTTTTAGTGAGACCTTTGCAAGGCTCTGAGGACAGGCAAACAGATGCCGCAAGGTCGCTCAGACCTGATGAGATATCAGTTGAGTTTAGGCTTGCTTTTCCAAAAACATACCGTGGTCCTAAGCTTGCTCATGCCCGAATCTCTCTTATAGACGCTCCTTGGTCTATGGACATAGATAACCCCGACGATGCTCTTTTAGTTGCTGGTTATCCACAACCAGAAGACCCTTGTCCTACACAGTGGAACATGCTTGTTGAGGTGGGAAGAAAAGATGGCTAAGGTTACATTCACACCAGACATGACAGGTATCAGAGAAATTCTTCACTCGGATGAAGTTCAGGCAGAACTTGAAGCCATAGCAGAGGTTATGTGTGAACAAGCAAATGACGCAGCAAGGCGGCATGTCTCTGTCAGGTCGTGGAATACCGTTCCTGCCTATGACCATCACATGGACCAAGGTAAATACACCTCAATCGCAACTGTTCACACTGTGTCTGCACAGGGCAGACAAGACCACGCAATACACAAAACACTCAACTCAATAAACCACTAGGAGGCCATATGCCTCGTCTCAACGTACAAGCCAAAGTAAGGCAAGCTCTCGCTCAGGCTCTACCCGATATTGAGGTGCGCGTAAGCGTTCCTGACCCTCGACCAAAAACGCTTGTGGTAGTCAGGCGCGAAGGCGGAAGAAAACTCAATAGGCTCATCGACAGAGCGGGTGTCGGCATCTTTTGCTGGGCACCCACAGAGCTAGAGGTCTCTGAGCTTGCAGATAAGGTGTCAGACGCTTTAAGTTCGCTCGATTTTAGAGATGGCTTTGCTTTGGTCGAAGAAGAACATATGGAGTCAGATAGAGACCCTCTTACAAAGACTCCAAGATGGTATGCGTCGTACACGGTTACGACTTATAAGCACTCTTAAGGAGGATAAGTATGTCATTTCCAGATATTGACAGCACGCTGGTTACAGTAGGAGCGCCTGTTGAAGGTGGTTGTTGCTGGACTAATTTTTCTGACAGTCCCACATTTCCAACAAGTGCCACAACAACCCTTGGCACAGGGTGGGAATCTCTCGGTGACCTATCCGAAAACGGATACACCGAACAAAAGCAAGCAACAGCACAAGATTTCAAAGGTTGGCACGGCTCTGTAGTTCTCTCGGTGCTCGATGAGGAAAAGTACCTTTACAAGCTTGAATTCATTGAAGTTAATCGCGGTGCTGTTGCTAAGGTGCGCCATGGTGTGGGTAACGTTCAGGTAGATAGTGATGGAAACCCCATTCAAATCTCTGGTAAGCCTGGACAAAATAAGCCCATTCCTTTGGTGGTCGATGAGCTTGAGTCAAACGGCTGGCTTAGGAGAACTGTTATCAAGAAAGCCATGATTAATAGCTTCGATGATGTACCGCATCAAAAGGGTTCTCTCATGGTTTACGGCATGACCTTTACCGCTATTGAGGTTGACGGTTCTGCCTTTGAAACCTATAGGGCACAACCCGCATCGGCATAAGGCACACAAGGAACAACAACGAGTCAATGGGGGAGGCTGATAGCTTCCCCCTATTTGGAGTGCACATGAAGCATGAATACCTAATGGAAATGAGCGAGAGTGAGCTTGCTAACTACGCACAGGCATGTGGAATCGACATATCAAAAGCTAAGGGACATGCGGCAAAGGTTGAACTCATTGAGTCTGCACGTGAGCGAACGGCAGAACTATCAACAATAGGCATGAAGCTTGTTATACCTATAAAAAATCTTCACGATAAGCGCGTATCAGATATGTTGTCTGCGCTTGACATATCCAACAACGCCGATGTTGAGCTTGCTATGAGAGCAATTCTTGGAGATGCTCAGTTTGAAGCTCTTGTAAAGCATTGCACTGAAGATGATGGCTATGTGGATATCGATGCCCTAGGAACTGCGATTCATGCGGTACTCAGCTCTCAAGAACTAAAAAACTTCTGAAGCTCGCCGAGCTTGAAGGTGGCGCCACACGCGAGCTAAGACATGATTTTCGCACCTTCTACCGCATCTCATATGATGATGTTGCAATCGATGAAGCTATAGACCTCATTGCTACATTGCCACGCCATGGCTCCATGTGGCGAGCATATCATGGAGACGTTGACAGCACATGGACAGAGTTGCAACACTGCACTGCTGATGTTGTGGACATTGTGCAAGCCCGCATGTGGCAAGCAGCAGGGTGTCCCACAGACGAGCCACCTCATGTTGTTCGTCCGAGCGATGCCCTAGCAAACGCTCAAGCAAAAACTAACGCAGCAAAAGTACGACAGAAAATCACACAAGGTAATTGGGAGGAGGCACGCGATGGCTAATGTTGGTAATGCAACACTGCTCATCACACCAAAGTTTGATAATTTGAGCCAAAGCATCAAGCAAGCCATGGGCAGCGCTGGCACATCATCGGGACAACAGCTTGGAAGCTCCATAGCGTCAGGTTTGGGTACAAGTGCGGTAAGTGGCGCTGTCATGGGTGCAGTTTCCACTCTAACCCAAAAGGCGCTCAGCTCTGTTTCTGCGAGCCTTGGTAGCGCTGTCTCTCGTGTTGACATCCTCAACAATTATCCCCAAGTCATGCAGTCACTTGGTGTTGAAGCAGCAGAGGCGAGCGCATCAATTCAGACCATGAGCGACAAGCTGCAAAACGTACCAACACGACTTGATGACATGGCATCGGTTGTCCAAGGAATGTATGCGGCTGCATCTCAATATGGCGTAAGCCTTTCAACTGCAACGGATGCAGGTTTAGCCCTCAATGACATGCTGCTTGCAGGCGGTGGCTCAACTCAGATAGTAAATGCTGCCATGGAGCAATTCAGACAAATCCTCTCAAAGGGAAAGCCCGACATGCAAGACTGGCGATCTTTGTTGTCGGCAGCACCCGGTCAGATGAACCAGCTCGCAGAGTCAATGCTAGGGGCTGGTGCCACTGCTCGAGATTTGTATTATGCGCTTGGTGGTGGCAAAGAAGATGATGCACACATGCAAGGCATCGAGTTTGCCAGCATTTCCATGGATAAGCTACTCGAATCTATTATTGCTCTCGACAATCAAGGAAGCGATGGCATCGCATCATTTTCACAGCAAGCAGAAGAAGCCCAAGGCGGCATTGGTACCGCCATGGCGAACATGGGAAATGCTGTTACTCGTGGTGTCGCAGATGTCATTGAAGCTTTTGGTAGAAGCAATGTTGTATCTGCAATCAATGGCTTCAAAGGTTTAATCAGAAACGTATTCTCAGTTGTTTCAAAGATAGCAAAAGACATAGCGCCTGTGGTCAAAACCATAGGGGATGTTTTTGTTGACCTTGCACCCACAATCGCGGGTGCTATTGCTGCAATTGAAGGTATGGCACTTGGGAATAAATTTGCAAACTTCATAACGCCGATACTGGGCAAGCTTGACCCCTTAAGTATTTCGCTTGGTGTTGCCGCTGGCGCTGTCGGCATTTTGTTTGACAAGATGCTTGATGGAATCAAACAAACAGATGATTTCAAAAATGCGATGGTCAACTTTGAAGAGGTCAGCAACAAGGCATCGGGACTCAGCAACATCAAAGGCAGCTTTGAGGACATAAGCGAAGCCGCAGGCAATGCATCGATGGACTTTGGCGATTTTGTCGAAAAGATGTCAGGTTATGCACAGTCAATTGATGGCATTTTAGGCGGCGCAAAAGAAGAAATAGGCTCTTTGAAATCAGCACAAGACATCATCAATAGTTTTGCAGGCCAGACCGATTTAAGTGTTGAAAAACAAGGGCAACTTCAATGGGCAATTAATAAGGTCAATGAGGAATTTGGTACTACTTTTGAGATGAAAGATGCCATACGTGGCACCTATACCGACATTAATGGTGAAGTTAAAAACCTCAAAGACAGCATCAACGAGCTTATTGATGCTAAGAAGCTCGAAATACAGCAAGCAGCACTAAGCGACGCGCTCGAAGAGGGTTATACAGCTCGTCGTGAGGCTGCAGAACAACTAGCCCGGGTCGAGCGTGAAATCGAAGACGAGCGCAAAATGTACTACGAAAGCCGCATACAGCTTTACGAGTCCGAAGGATTCAGTAGAGCAACAGCCGAAGAATCAGCCCTAAGAGATGTTGAAAAGTGGAACGAAGAGGTAGCAGAAACTAACCACCACCTAAAAGAAGCCCAAGAAGCATACGAGCTGACAGGCCAAGCTGTAACAGGACTTGAGAAAGAGTTGGGTTTGCTGGCATCTGCCGCAGAAGAAGGGGGCGGAAAGCTTGCAAGATGGGCAGCAAACACCTCTGACCTTTTCCGAGCAACGCTTAGCGAAAGCGGTACGAGCATTGGCATGCTTTTAGAAGACCTCAACACCTTGGGCATTACCTCAGAGCAAATGACCAAAATACAAGAAGATGACTTGCTAAGCCTTGCTGGCACATATGACGGGACCTTTACAAGCATTCTTGAGTGGATTAAGCAATACAACGCTCAGCACATCGGCGATAAGGATTCCAAGATTGAGGTAAACGACCTCGAACTTAAGGACGCTCACGACCGTGTTGTTGTGTGGAACGGGACAGAATTTGTATACAAGGACACAGGCGCAACTGTTTATTACGCCACACTTACCGATGCTCAAGACCAAGTGTATTTATGGAATGGCACGACTCTTGAACACCTGTATGGTGAGGTAAGTGTTGAGTATTCAAGTGTTCTTGGTGCAGAGGCAGCTATACGACAACTCGCAAGCATGAATGGTTTTCAGGTGCGAGGTAGCGCCGTTGTGGATGTTGGCAGCAGAACATCTGGCTCAGGTGGACATTACACAGTAAATGCGTCAGGCGGCCATATTCCTCGACATGCTGGTGGCTTCATTGCAACAGGACCAACACTTACAAAGTATGGCTGGATTGGTGAAGACGGCGCGGAAGCCTACGATGAAGCAAACAAAACGCTCGTACCACTGACAAATCGTAAATACTCGCAACCATTCATTGACATGCTCGCATCGGGTGTGGTTAGCAAACTTTCAAATAAGAGTGCTGCTTATTCAAATAGCTCAGGTGTGGACATACACGACTGTACCTTTGTTGTGAGAAAAGAAGACGATATCCGCTCTGTGGCTCAGCAATTACAAACGCTCATCAATCGAGAAAGGGCAGGTGCTTTGTGATGCTTATGTTTGACAATCACAACCTAGAAGACCTGCTGGTTCTAGGCTCACCGAGCTTTAACATCATAAACAGTGTCCCCAACACAATAGACGTCTCTAGTAGAGATGGTGAGCTTGTGCAAGAAGTTCGCTATGGCTCATCTTCTATCACCTTTCAGGCGGCTGTTGTTGGCACCAACACAGAAAAAAGAAACAAGCTCTCGCAGCTTGCGATGTGGCTTGATGTTGATGAGCCTAAGCGATTAGTGCTTCCTGATACGCCAGATAGATACTATCTGGCAATCCCTGATGGTTCCCTAGAAATTCGGCGTCTTATTGACGCCGATTTTTTTGTCGTAACGTTTCGCATAACAGAGCCGGCGGCATATGGGGCAGAACAGAGCATCACCATCCCCTCGGGCGGCAGCACAAGTTTTAGCGTTGACGGCACGTACAAAACTGCGCTCAAAGTCACCTGCGCACAAGCAACAGGTAACGCAAACAATCTTTGGGGTGTTCGCCTTGATAACGGCATTGTGATGCGCTGTGAGCTTCCCATAAGTTCATGTGCTATCACACTCGATTCTGAGAGTCGCACTTGTCGGGCTAATAACACCAACACGCAAATAACGCTTGCAAGTGATTGGTTCTTTGCAAGCCCTGGCACACACAGCATCAAAAATGACGTTGGAAGCGGTGAGTGTGTTGTGTCTTGGACAGAAAGGTGGCTCTAATGCAGAGGTTTCTTGTCTTTGACCACGCAGACAATTACATCGCTGAGATTGCCCCGGGCGACATCCTGCAAGCCACGCGCATAGAAGAAATCAATGCCGAGCACTCACTTGAGATTACAACCACAACCAGGCTTGAACAATCATGGCGCATTTTGTCACAAGACACACGGGGCATCTGGCGTGAGTTTGTGGTAGTTGGTCCCGATGAAGCCCATGAGAGCGGACGTAGCGCCATAGGAACCTATTATGCGGTGTGGTCTGTGCAACACGACCTATCAACCGTCTACGGCCCCGAGAGACGCCCGGGGGTCGAAGGAAACCCTGTTTCGTGCGGAATCGCGCTCTCTGCTGCACTCGATGGCACCAGAAGATGGCGCGTGGGGCGCTGTGATATACAGGGCGCTGGGCACGTCATGATGTATAACAACAGCGCATGGGAAAGAATCGCAGACGTAATAGCAGAGTTTGGCGGCGAGCTTGACGCACGTATCAGTGTGGACAACTTTAAGATTTCAAAGCGCGAAGTCATGCTCTATGACCAACAAGGAAGCTCAAAGGTAACTCGGCGCTTTGATTGGGGAAAAGACACAACGGCAATAAGGCGCACCCCTCAAGAGGGTGCTCGGGTATGTCGCATTATCCCTATTGGTGCAGGAGAGCCACGAGAAGAATCAAAGACCAAGGCTAGCTCTGACAAGATTACAAAGTCAGATATCACCAAGCTTGAAAACAAGGTGGCATCTCTTGAGCAAAAGATATACAAGCTTCAAAACTCAACGATTCCTGATGACCTCGATAACATCAACAAGCAAGCAGCAAAACACGCAACGGCAGACCTGCGTCTAGCAGAGCTTCGAGCAAAGACAAACAAGGATGGCTCTCGTACCTATCCCGAGGGTTCATCAACCATCTTAAATGCGATGGTTGCTGTTCAAAACGCTATTGCTGATGAAAACAAGGCAAACCGTACATGGGATTTGCACAAAGAAGACCTTGCACAAGCTCAAAGGGACAAAACCGCAGCAGAACAACAGCTCACAACAACGCGCACGGTCTACGCAGCTCAACAAGCAGCAGAACAAGACGAACAAAAGCGAAAAGAAGCAGAAGAGCGCCAAAACGAGCTTTTGGGTGCTAACAGAAAAATTACCATCACGAGCGTAAATAACAATTGTGATTACCTCGAAGATACAGAGGCGGCTCTAGCGTACCGTCTGCCCGACGGTGAGGGTGGCTGGGAATATCCCACATGCATGGTTGAAAACTCAGACTTTGACGAGCCTGCCGATTTGTTCGCCTGGGCACAAGCTCATCTTCATGACTACACAAGACCAACGCCTACCTATGAAGCAAGCGTTGTGCAATACGCTGAAGCCGGTATGAACGTCCAGGGCGTCTCCCTCGGCGATGTTGTGCACGTCGTAGATGGTGGTTTTAGCTCGGATGTCGCCTTGAGACTTGAAGCGCGAGTGGTGCGCATAGTGACTAACGAGCTTGACCCTGCAGATGTCGCACTTACCATCGGAGCTTTACGCCCGGGATTGGGAGATGCTCAGCGCATCTTGCAAGGAAAAGTAGAGGCCGCCACTAACAGGCTTGATGCCATGTGGAGAACAAGCGGCGGCACTATCTCGACAGCTCAATTCTTAGAAGCGCTCCTTGCAGATGTCAACGCAAAGCTCAATGTCACAGGCGGATACACCTACCTTGTGCCCGGAGAGGGTATCTTGTGTTACGACAGAGAGGTAACAGACCCCTCAGTTGGCTCAGAGGCAACGCGCGTTATCCAGCTTGTGGGCGGAGGTCTGAGGATTGCAAGCTCTCGCACCTCATCGGGTGATTGGGACTGGCAAACCATTATGACTGCAGAAGAT
>JAFUCQ010000068.1 GCA_017459605.1 Atopobiaceae bacterium | reverse complement strand
GGCTTTTGAGACGCTCAGCTCAAACGGTATCGAGTATGCCATCCACCACGACATCACTGACAAAAACCAAACGGTACACGTCAATGAACTGTCCTATGACCTGAGAAAATATAGGGTAAGCGCAGCACCTCAGAAAAACGATATGTTTGGCTTTTTCCATGGTGACGTGGTGACCTACCATATCGAACTTCTCAATACGGGAGAAGACAGCATTACTGCCACGGTAACTGACAGCTTTGAAGATGCGCTTGAGTTGGACACGAAACCTGACTATGCCTCCTGTTTTGAAAACCTCAGCTACACAGATGTCTTTGGTGAAGGTGTGAACTGGATAAACCAGACTGAGTGTCATGCCGACCAAACACTCAGTCCGCGAGTAAGCGTTGAGGCTGGAAAGGTTGCCACCATCGTAGTACAGGCAACCGTCTCAGGCTCTGCCCCTGAATACCTCGCTCCTACTCATCTTGATGATGGGGTGTCTGAGGCAGGACAAGAAAGACCATGGACGCAAACAAACGAAGGCAGAACTGAAAACATCAATCCTCATGATGGCTATATCAATACTGCTTGGACCTCACAGGTCGAGGGACCCCATGCAGAACCACTAGAGCCTAAGCACGATAGTGCTAACACGCCTGTACAGTCGAACCCCTCCTATGACATGAGGAAATACCGCGTCACCGAGGCACCTGAAAAAGAGGGCTTTGGGCTCTATGGATTCTCACAAGGAGAGCAGATTATCTACGCAGTTGAGCTCATCAATAATGGCGATGTGCGACTCACCCTCGACGTCAGCGATAGCTTTGAAGATGTGCTTGAGCTTGGCTCTCACAAAGATTACGAAGCATTCTTTACTCAGCCTGTTTGGACTGATATTGAAGGAGATGGTGTCACGTGGGACAACCAAGCTGAGGTTCTCGGTACCTCACAGAGCGCTCAGATTACCCTCGATGTAGGAGCCCAAGCCACGCTCTACGCACGCTCAGCAGTGAGCGATGCAGCCCGTGAGTTCCTCTCTCCATCTGCGTTGGACGATGCAGTTCAAGCAATTGGCGAAGGACGAGCATGGACAGACAGCAATGACGGGCGTACCACCAATGTTAATCCCGATGATGGCTATATCAACACGGCATCTGTGTCGCACGTCATTGCAGAAGATGGTTCAACGCTTCCTCCCAAATACGACACTGCAAACACACCCGTCAAACAAACTCCTCATATCAAGACAACACTTACTGATGGTCGTGGATCACAACAAATACTTGCAGGTCAGGTAACACTTGTCGACACGATTGCCTATGAAAACCTGGTTGTTGGCCGTTCCTACGTCATACAAGGGCGACTTGTGGACAAACAAGACGGACACACCGTCAACTCAAGCGGCGGCTCGCGTGAGTTTATAGCAAGCGAATCGACAGGTACGGTTGAAGTCAGCTTTATCGTTGATGCCACAAAGCTTGCAGACCACGATCTTGTTGCCTTTGAAGAGCTCTATATCGTAAGTACTCATTCTCAAAATGGTACGAATGATGAGACTACTGACACAAAAGAGCAAATAGGCGAAGAGGGTCTGGTTCTCATTGCTGAACACAAAGACAAAAACGATGCTTCTCAAACGGTTCACGTAGTTCCTGTCAACCCAATCACGCGTGTTATCGATAAGGTCATAACAACAACGAAGAAGCTCAAGGCGATGCCAAAAACAGGAGCAATAGCGCTTGGTGCCATTCCTTTGGCGGCCGGCATGACGCTTCTAGCACTACGCTTTGCTGCTAACAAAAAGAGATTCTGAGCGACCACTCATGAAGATGAACCAGCGTTTAGCTGTTGTCCTAAGCTGTTGCCTTATAGCATGGGGGCTTGTAAACCTCATGGCTCCTCGGCTTCAACACTACCACCTCAAAGCACATGCCACCAGCACACAACAATCAAACGATAATCCCCGAAACTTCCCCATTAACTGGGATGAACTAAGACAAATAAACGACAATGTGTCCGCTTGGTTGAGAGTTGAAGGCAGTTCAATTGACACAGCAGTGGTGAAGGTCAAGCGCAGCAATCCCGACTTTTACCTGAGTCATGATTTTTGGAATGCTCACTCAATCTATGGCTGTCCCTTTCTTGCACAAGATTCTTCTGCCGACAATGGTATTCAGATTGTCTATGGACACCACATCACCGGATCTAAGGAAGCCTTCTCTGACATCTTTGATGCGTGGCGTGCTGAGCGCTTTTTTCAGCTGGGCAGCTGTCACTGGGTAACTCCAAAAAGCGGTGAGTTAGAGCTTCTTCCACTGTGCAGCTTCGTGACGAATTGCTGGGATGAAGAAGTTCAGACAAGCTCGTATCCCTCGTTGGAAGAGTTTCGGGGTGCCTTGAGAAAACTTGCCCAACGAAGCGAAACACGTCCTTCTCATTGGGACTTGCTTTGCAACAACGCTGAACGGGCAGTCATACTCATCACGTGTTCGTCGCTCATCCCAGGACAAGACGAACGTTGTTGCACCGTATTTGTGCGATGAAGTTGACTCAGACAACCAATTAACCCCCACGAACACGTCACCTGTGACGTTCAATACCAAGCATTTCCTGATTTCAGCAATAGCCCACTCACAGGTTTTCGACAACAGCCCATTCATGGGTTTTCGCCCACGATTCATTCACAGGTTTTCGGTGACGACCTCATAACAGGTTTTCGAAACAACCCAATCACACCAGACAAAACACAGCTTGAGAACAAGAAAGGATTCACTATGCAAAACACCTCAGAAGACAGGGATGCTCGCGCGCAACATGCGATCAAGCATTTTCTCGAACATGTAGGCTTTGACATCATCGAGCAAGATTGGTCCAACGGATCGAATCACTTTGACTTCATTGCATACGATGACTGCTGTCTAGTCTTTGTCGACAGCGTTGTCTATCACAGCAAAGAGCTTTGCTTTCCCATGATGTCATTGGACAGAGAAGAGCATGAGCATGCAGCGCTTGTCTATCTCAGCACTCACGACAATGTTGGCTCAGGTCCAATTCGCTTCGATTGCGTTGAACTCATAGCCATGAACGAGACACGTGCCTTTATCCGCTTTCGAAAAAACGTATTAGGAAGCGGCGATTAGCGACAGATAGTCTCTAATCTGTCTCTGATACTTGAGCTTAGAGTGCGTCAGCGTGCTCGTCTTGCTGGGCTTTCTTGGCAGATCGAATAAGAAACTCCTCGTTTGAGGCGGTTGCTTTCAAGCTCTTAACCAAGGAAGCCTCAGCACGCTCAACATTGTTCATGTTTGCAAGAATGCGTCGGATACCCCACACAAACGGAGCGAGGTTGGGATCTATCAGCAACTCTTCGTTACGTGTACCAGATGCAACCGGATCGATTGCCGGGAAAATCCTCTTATCTGCCAAGTCACGATCAAGCTTGAGTTCCATGTTGCCCGTACCCTTGAACTCTTCGAAGATAACCTCGTCCATCTTAGAGCCCGTGTCGATAAGAGCTGAAGCTAAGATGGTGAGCGATCCGCCAAACTCGATGTTTCTCGCTGCACCTAAGAAGCGCTTCGGAGGATAGAGAGCAGCCGAATCAACACCACCAGAAAGAATGCGCCCACTCGCTGGCTGTGCAAGATTGTAGGCACGAGCCAAACGAGTAATTGAGTCGAGTACAACGACAACATCCTCGCCCTGCTCCACCAATCGCTTTGCACGCTCTATTACGAGCTCTGCGACCGAAGTATGGTTTTCTGAAGGCATATCAAAGGTCGAGGCAACCACATCGCCCTCAACAGAACGCTGCATGTCAGTGACCTCTTCAGGACGCTCGTCAACGAGCAGGCAAATCAAGTGGACTTCTGGGTTGTTCTTAGAAATGGACTGGCATATTCGCTTGAGAACGGTCGTTTTTCCCGCCTTGGGAGGACTCACGATAAGACCTCGTTGCCCCTTACCGATTGGTGCTACCAAATCGATTGCACGTCCGGTAATGGAATCTTTACCACACTCCATGGTAAGACGCTCATCTGGAAAGATTGGCGTTAGGTCTGTAAATCTCACGCGATGTTTTGCTTCCTCAGGATCACGGCCATTTATAGACTCAACCTTCTGGAGAGCGGGATACTTGTCGTTGGGACGGCTAGGACGTACCGTACCCGAAATCTTGTCACCTTTGCGCAGGCCAAGCTGCTTGATAAGCTGCTGCGGAACAAAGGCATCATCATCTCCTGGCATGTAGTTGCCCGTGCGAATGAATCCAAAGCCTTCATTTGCAATGTCGAGAATACCTTCTACCGGACGGAAACCCTCTGCACGCGCAGACGCCTCAAAGATAAGCTCAACCAGTTGAGCCTTTTTGAGACCTTGGATCTGATCCTCAACCCCCAATTCAACTGCTCGCTCTTTGAGTTCTGCAACCTTCATAGCTGCGCATTCTTCCATGCTGAGCTTTGGCTGTGCTATTTGCTGAGCAGTACCATTCGTGTGCTTGGAACGTCTGCGACCATTTTGCTGCTGACGCATGGTCCTGCTGACGGAGACGGTATTCGATTTTTCCACTACCCAATGAACGCATCAGTTTCTGCAGCAGGGACAGCTCTTCCAGCGTTGCCTGTGGCGATGCCAACGCCGCCAATGCCTGGT
>JAFUCQ010000067.1 GCA_017459605.1 Atopobiaceae bacterium | reverse complement strand
TCGAAGGAGTGGTTAGCGAATTAATCAGCGTTTCCCTAAGTATGGCAAGGCATGGGAGTTCTTGAGAACTCAAGCTGCTTGAAGCAAGCACGAGTTCATTTGGGCTTACCGCTTGTTCTAATACGTACGACACGTCACCTGTTTGGCTCGTTCATGGACTGAGTTGACTATGGCCAAGTTTTTCTGTGAGAAGGGAACATCATGCTGGAATCATTGTTTGTAACGAGTGGCACGACAACCACAAGCATTGACCTCGTGTCTTTTCTTATCAGTATTGGAGCGGCTCTGGTACTGGGCTTTATTCTTGCCTTTGCCTACAGTTTTCGCTCACGCTTCACGCGCAGCTTTCTCACAACGCTTGCTACTTTGCCAGCAATTGTTGCCATAGTTATTGCCATGGTAAACGGCAATGTAGGAACGGGCGTTGCGGTAGCAGGTGCCTTTAGTCTTGTGCGTTTTCGTAGTGTTGCCGGTGGTGCCCGCGACATTGCTTTCATCTTCCTTGCCATGGCGGTTGGTTTGGTGTGTGGTATGGGATACATCACCTATGCCGTCATCATTACGCTCATAATGAGCGCAGTGGGCATGGTGTATCAGGGCACCGGTTTTGGTGCCTTGGGCTTGAGAAAAGATAGAAGCCTGAGAATCACGGTGCCTGAAGATTTCAACTATACCGAGCTCTTTGATGATCTGCTCGATCGCTATACCAACTCAAGCGAGCTTATCAGCGTCAAGACAACCAACATGGGAAGTCTCTACCGCTTGAACTATAACGTCATGCTCAAAGACCCAGCTCAAGAGCGCGAATTCATTGATGAATTGCGCTGCAGAAACGGAAATCTCGAAATCATTATGTGCACCCAGGAGGCGAATTCTGATGAGCTCTAACATCAATTCAATCAATCGTGACACATCACTTCTCGAAACAAAGGCTTTGATACTGCTCGCATCTGTGATACTCAGTCTGTTCATGCTGGTGGGCTGTTCACAAACGACGACGCACGTTGAAGCAAGCGACAGTTCCAGCTTAGCCACTACCACAGCGAGCGATACGAGCACGTCGTCATCAACAACCGAGCCTTCCCAAACACAGACGCAAAACACGAGCACGCAAGTTCACACTGAGATAATAGAGGCAGGGGCAGCTGCCGAGGTAACGCTCGGTGACCTTGGAGCTCAGGTGAGCCCACTTGATACCACAGCTATGTTTACTGAGCGAGACCTCGATGCAAGCTACGACGAAGCGAGTGCCACCATCGTTGAGTTCTCCTCAACAGGAGCACAGGTAAGCGGGAATGGTGCGTCGGCTCAGGGTAGCGTTGTAACCATCAGCGAAGAGGGTAGCTACATCATTCGTGGCTCTGCCTCAGAGGCTCAAATCATCGTGGATACAACAAACACAAGCAAGGTTCAGCTCATTCTCGATAACGTCAATCTTTCCTCAAGCTCAACGGCGCCAATCTATGTCAAACAAGCCGATAAGGTCTTTGTAACCATTCCCGAGGGTACGTCTTCTACCGTAGCAACAACAGGCACCTTTGTAGCAATTGACGAGAATAACATCGATGCGCCGATCTTCTCGAAAGACGACCTTACTATCAACGGCAAGGGAAGCCTGAGTGTGAGCTCGACTGCAGGTCATGGCATTGTATCTAAGGATGACTTGGTGCTTGCTGGCGTGACGCTCAACGTAGAGGCAACAGACCATGCCTTAGCAGCCAATGACAGCATTCGCTTTGCCAGCGGAACCTACCAGCTCTCGGGTGGCACCGATGCGGTACATACCTCTGGAGTAGACGAGGGTAAGGGCTACATTTATGTGGCAGACGGCAGCATAACGCTACAGGCTGCAAGTGATGGTTTTGATGCGTCGGGCACCATGCAAGTTGATGGTGGCTCCATTACGGTAGCAGCAGGCGATGATGGATTGCATGCAGAAAAAGACATGATTATTGCTGATGGCACCATCGATGTGAGCCAAAGTGTTGAAGGATTGGAAGGCGCTCGCATCTTGGTAAGCGGGGGAGATACCCACATCGTGTCATCTGATGATGGGGTGAACGCCTGCGGAGATGACCTCACCAATAGCTCTGGCGATGAAACCGCTGAGCAAATTGAACAAATCCAGCAACAGTTCCAAGAGTACGGTGGTATGCCCGGAGCCCCCATGGATCCTAATCAGGGCGGCATGCAAGGTGGTATGGGTGGTCGTATGGGCGGCATGGGTGGTATGGACGAGTATGACTCAACAGCTTCCCTCACCATTACCGGAGGACGAATTGAGATGCGTGTCGAGGGAGACGGTCTCGACTCAAACGGTGATTTCCAAATGACTGGAGGGGAGGCCTACGTGAGCGGCCCCACCATGGGAGGCAATGGCTCGCTCGACTATGCAGGAGAAGGCCAAGTAACAGGAGGCATCCTTGTTGCAGCAGGCACCGCTGATATGGCGATGGGATTTGGCACAACATCTACTCAAGGCAATGCCCTTATTGCCCTTAATTCACAAGAGCAAGGAACAATAACGCTGAGCGATGCTGCAGGCAATGTGCTGGCAAGCTATGAGCCGCAAGTCTCATACTCCTGTGTCGTGATAAGTGCTCCCGGATTGAGTGAAGGCGCAAGCTATGAGTTACAAACAGGCTCTACCATCTATGACCTTCAGATGACCTCAACTACCATGGGTGGTGGCAGCTTTGGTGGCATGGGCATCGGTGGTATGGGCGGCATGGGAGCCTTTGGCGATATGGGACATGGCCCCATGGGTCCTATGGGAGGAGGCAATCAGGGAGGCTGGTAGCACAGAAGAAGTACATAGTGGGCTGCAAGCGAAGTCTCTTGCCATCCTCAAGCTGCTACGTAAAGCCGGTACGTAAATATGCATGTTTAGCTCAGATTGGACAAGTCGAGCGCTTTGAGTGGTCACTTACCTTGGGCTGCGCTATTATCAATAGCACGAGGGGTTAAAACACAACGATTTGGAGGTATCTAATGCTCGTCAATGCTACTGAAATGCTTCAGGATGCCGTAAAGGGTCAGTATGCCGTAGCGGCGTTCAACACCAACAACCTTGAGTGGACTCGCTCAATTCTGCAGGCTGCCCAAGACAGCAATTCTCCCGTAATGGTTCAGTGCACGGCAGGCGCAGCAAAGTGGCAGCAGGGCTTCAAGGTTGTCGCTGATGTTGTGGCAGACCTTGTTGACTACATGGGCATTACGGTTCCGGTTGCTATGCACCTTGACCACGGTTCTTACGAGGATTGCTTCAAGGCAATCGATGCTGGCTTTACATCCATCATGTACGACGGTTCTCACGAGGAGAGCTTTGAGCTCAATCTTGAGCGTACCGCAGAGATTGTGAAGCTCTGCCACTCCAAGGGTCTTTCGGTTGAGGCTGAGGTTGGCGGCATTGGCGGCACCGAGGATGGTGTTACCTCTGCTGGTGAGCTTGCAGATCCTGCTGAGTGCAAGGCAATTGCAGACACGGGCATTGATTTTCTTGCCTGCGGTATTGGCAACATTCACGGCCTGTATCCCGATGACTGGGAGGGTCTCTCGTTTGAGCGCCTGAGCGAGATTAAGGCTGAGGTTGGCGACCTTCCGCTCGTCCTTCACGGAGGCACAGGCATTCCTACTGAGATGATTCAAAAGGCCATCTCCATGGGTATCGCCAAGATTAACGTGAACACCGACCTTCAGGTTGCCTTTGCTCGCGCAACCCGTGAGTTTGTGGTCAGTGGCAAGGATCTCGAGGGCAAGAATTACGATCCGCGTAAGTTCTTGAAGCCCGGCTTCGACGCCATTGTCGATCGTGCCAAGGAACTCATTGTTGACTTTGGCAGCAAGGACAAGGCATAAACAACGTCTTTCATAGCTACGTTGGCGAAAAGGTCACCTGTAGAGGTGGCCTTTTCTCATATATCAGCTCAAGACAAATGCGCTGAGCTGCATGTTTATCTCAATCTGTAGACAGCTTGAAAAAAGGACGAACAAGCTGCGGAGATTGTCTTGCGCTGCCTGATTCGCGATATAATAACCATCCATGTATCTATAGGAACAAACGGAGTGAAGCTCCGGATAGGAAAGAACGCAGGTATGCGACAAGGATTTATCAAAAAGCTCCTCGCAGGTCTTTTAGCAGGACTTATGTTGTTTGCAGCTGCTCCTGCTGGCATTGCTCATGCAGAGACGTCTGCAGAGCTCCAGCAAAAGCTTGATGAGGCAAAGAAAAAACTGACCGAGATTTATCAGCAGGTCGAGGCAGCAGGCGAGGCACTCAACGAGACCGAGTCTCGCATTGTTGACATCAATAAGCGCATAGAAGAGCTTGAAGCTCAAATCACCCAGAAGAACAACGAAATCGATACCACCCAAACTCAAATCGAAACAACTCAGCATGAGATTGAGACCAAACAGGCAGAGCTTGCAGAAGCTCAGCGCATCTTAGCGCGGCGTGTCTCGGCATCGTACAAGGCAGGCAGCGCAAGTGCCTTGTCAACATTCTTGTCTTCAAATAGCTTTGAGGACTTCGTAAGTCGTATTTACTACGCTGCAAAGGTCTCTGACCGCGATAGTGAGAGCATTCAGCGCGTCAAGGATCTCAAAGCAGACCTCGAGCACCAAAAGACCATGCTCGAGGAGCAAAAGGCACAACTTGAGGACCAGCGCACACACCTCGAAGGCATTGAAGCCGATGTTGAGGAGCAAAAGCGCGCACTCGAGGATATGCGCGAGCAGCAAAAAGAGCAAAAGCGTGCCTTTGAGGAGCAAAGTGCTGCTCAGGCTGAGTACATTTCTGCTCTTGACCAAGCCGTCAAAGACAAGATTGCCGAAGAAGAAGAGGCCGCTCGTCGCGCCGCAGAAGAGGCTGCACGTCGTGCTGCTGCTGTGCAGTTCCGCTATCGCAGCGTTGGTAGTGACATCACCGGTCTTCTCACCGATGAGGAGCGCTCCACGATTGTCTCTGCAGCGTACTCCCAGCTTGGTGTCTCGTATCTGTGGGGTGGAGAATCTCCCGGATATGGCCTTGACTGTTCTGGTTTGGCGCAGTGGTGCTACGCACAGGCAGGACGTTCGCTCCCACACAGCTCTCGTTCTCAGTGCGCCATGACTGAGCTCACAACAAATCTTGATGAGCTTGCACCGGGAGACCTTGTCTACTATGCACGCAGCGACGGCTATGTGTTCCACGTTGCTATCTATATTGGTAATGCCCAGGTTATCGAGGAGATTCAGCCCTTCTGCAAAGTTTCGAGCGTGTACAACGTAAACGGCTTTGTTGGCGGAGGAACCCCCATCTAAGCACCCTCAGCGTGCGTGCTAGACAGTACTCAGCGTGCGTGCTGCAAGGCATCTCAGCATGCGAGCTACAAATTCTGATTGATAGACGCGGGTAGTCACGACGACTGCTCGCGTTGTGTATTATGGTGGTGCATTGAAGCAGTTTGAAAGCAAGGAAAGCTCAGAATAGTCAGGCACATTGATATGGGCTGTGAGTCATAAAGGAGACACACATGCATGCAGCAAAGTTCAGCGAACTTCCCTATGAACGACCGAACGCTGAGGTCACAAAACAGCAGCTTTTTGACCTCGTTGAGTCGCTGAAACAGGCTCAGAACTTTGATGAGGCACACGCTCGTTTTCTCGACAAAGAAGCCCTTATGAGTCACGTTACCACGCAAGCTCGTTTGGCAAGCATTCGCCATTCCATAGACACGCGCGATAGCTTCTATGAGAAAGAAGAACAGTTCTGGAACGAGTTTGGCCCCGAGCTTCAAGAACCGCTCAATCAGTGGGATGAGGCACTGTTGGAAAGCCCTTATCGTCCAGATTTTGAAGCAGCCTATGGCAGCTTGATGTTTGTCAATGCCGAGCTTGATAGGCGGTGTTTTTCTCCTGAGATTGTGCCTGAAATGCAGGCAGAAAATAAGCTCATAACTGAGTACGACCGCCTTATTGCGAGTGCGCAGATTCCTTTCCAAGAAAAGACCTACACGCTTTCTCAGCTCATGCCGTTCAAAACGGATGCCAATGATGAGGTACGGCTTGCTGCATGGAAGGCCGAAGGCACGTGGTACAAAGAGCACCAAGCAGATTTCGACAGGATTTACGACGAGCTTACTCAACTTCGTACTTCGATGGCTCGAAAACTGGGGCATGAGACCTATATCGGTCTTGGCTATGATCGCATGCAGCGCAATTGTTACGACCAAGCAG
>JAFUCQ010000066.1 GCA_017459605.1 Atopobiaceae bacterium | reverse complement strand
GTTGTGGCAATTGCGCTCATATTGTCACTGATGGCTCCAACATCGGCGTTGGTTACACAGGCTTGTGCCGATGGCTTACGCTTGAGCTTTGGAGCAGGAGCTATTTTGGTTCCCATTGCCCTGCTGCTCTTCTCATTTACCTTTTTTGTGCAAAGCGAGCGACCAATTTCTTTGAGAACTGCATTTGGTCTGGCACTTGTTGTGACTGCACTGCTCGCAGTTTTGTCAATAAATGTCGAAGGGGGAGAACTCGATCCTTCGGTAGTTCTTACACCAAGTTCTGTGGCAGGTGCTGGTGGCTATGTTGGTGGTGCCATTGCGTGGGTGTTGTTGAGCCTTTTGGGAAGAAGTGTTGGTATTGTCTTTTTAGTAGGGCTCATCATTACAGGTATCATTATCTGCGGCTTTTCAATCTCGGGTCTTGTTGCCCGCATGCGCATTGGGATTTCAGAGACAGCCCAGCATGTAGCACAAGCTGCCGATGAGGCACGTGAACTGAGGGCTGAGCGAGCAGAGGCTGCACGCTTGTGGAGGCTTGAGCAGGCAGAAGCACAAGCTGAGGCTCAAGCATTTGAAGCACAGACGCCAATCCAAACGCCGCATTCGACACGCTATCCTCAGGCTGCATTGTTGGGTGAAGATACCGATCAGACAAGCTACCTAGGTGCACGTAAAACGACGATTCTCAAACGAGATAAGCGACGTCAAGCTGGTTCGTCTGAACCTCAAACAACCTTATTGAAGCGTGGTCGTCAACGGCGAGCTTTTTCAGATCCAGAAGAAGACGATGGTGCTCCTAGCGCAACGCCACATACAGCTGAGTTCGATTCACCTACCAATATGGTGCCGAATTTTCTCTCTCAGGCTCGACCTGAGCAAGGGGCTGCGCGTAAAAAACGTGGTTCATCGGCAGTGCCACGCAGACCTAAGGGTCAAGCTCAGGTTGATGCTTATGACAAAGTGCAAGGTACAGCAAAGTCTCAATCTCAGGTTAAGAATCAGATTAGTTCGCAAAATACAGGCTCTGAACAGGTAAAACGCAAGAATTCCACACGCGTTTCACGTCGAACAAAAAATGCTGGAAATCCAGAACTTCCGCCCATGAACATTCTTGAGTCAAATCCCGACTCTGGAAACTCAGCTGTTGGCACAGAAGAGCTTGATGATGTTGCCAACCACTTGCAAGCAACGCTTGAGGAGTTTGGCTTGCAGTCTCAAGTGGTCGGTTGGGTGAGTGGTCCTTCGGTCACTACCTTTCGCATTTCCATGGGAGAGGGCGAGCGTGTTAGCAAGATAACCAATCTCGAAGATGACATTGCATTGTCCTTAGCAGCGGTATCTGTTCGTATTTTCGCACCAATACCTGGCACCTCACTCGTTGGCATTGAGATTCCCAATGAGCGCAGACAAGATGTGCGCTTAGGTGATGTTTTGCCCTATGCTCAAGGTGGACCGCTCGACGTTGCTTTTGGGAGAAATGCTGAGGGAAAACCCGTTGTTGTTGACCTAGCTGGACTTCCACACTTGCTGGTTGCAGGCGCTACTGGCTCAGGCAAGTCAGTCTTCATCAATTCTGTGGTGAGCTCGATACTCATGCGAGCTACTCCAGAGCAGGTACGACTGATTATGATTGACCCCAAACGTGTCGAGTTTGGTTGTTATGCAGGACTTCCTCACCTCTATGTTCCTGTTGTTACCGAGCCTAAAAAGGCCACCAGTGCGCTACAGTGGGGCGTCACTGAGATGGAGCGCCGCTTGAAAGTCTTTGAGCATTACAAGGTTCGAGACATTGCAAGCTTCAATCAACAGGTTGATTCAGGAAAACTTGCTGATATGGAGCATCCTCCAGCGCATATGCCATTCCTTGTCATCGTTATAGATGAGCTCTCAGACCTCATGATGGTGGCTGGAAAAGACGTCGAGGCATCCATTGTGCGCATTGCTCAGCTTGGACGTGCTGCGGGCATTCACCTGATTGTCGCCACCCAGCGGCCGTCTGCAGACGTAGTTACTGGTCTTATCAAAGCCAACATCGACAACCGCGTGGCACTTTCAGTCGACTCTTCGATTAACTCCCGCGTTATTCTCGACAAAACGGGAGCTGAGCGCCTGTTAGGCAAGGGAGATATGCTCTATAAACTCAGGGGAACGCGACCACTGCGCGCTCAAAGCTGCTGGGTAAGCGACCCTGAAATCGAACAAATCGTCGACTTTATCAAAGAGCATCATGAAGTGGATTATCACGAAGACATTCTTACCGTAGCTGCTCCGGGAAGTCCGGGAGGATCTGGAGGGCGAAGCTCAGATGATGACCCACTTTTGTGGGAGGCTGCCCGTCTTGTTGTGGATTCTCAGCTTGGTTCCACTTCAAGTCTTCAACGAAGCCTTTCAGTGGGCTACGCTCGTGCCGGCAGAATAATGGACATGCTTGAGCAAAAAGGTGTTGTTGGTCCTGCAAACGGATCAAAACCGCGTGATGTGTTGATTGATGCTCAAGGACTCGAAGATCTTCGAGAAGCAGAAGAGCGATTTGAGGAGGTGTAGGAGTGGAGTTACCTCGTTTTAGTGAGATGGTTGTCAATCGCAGGCGTGAGCTTGGTCTTACCATCGATCAGGCTGCACGTGTGCTGCGCATGAAAGACGAGGTACTTATCGCCTTTGAAGAGGGCGATTTTAGTCGCATGCCCAAGAGTGGTTATGCACAAGGCATGCTTTCATCCTACGCACGCTACCTTGGACTTAATCCCCGTGTGGTTGTAGATCAGTTTTGCGAAGACTTGTTTGAATACGAGCATGGATCAAGCTCTCATGAATTGCGTCGGCGTTCGCGGGATGCACGGAATGCCCAAGCATGGGATCAAAGCTACAGTGAGTCAACAACAACGGGACAGCCACGGGTAACACATGGTCGCTCAATTGAGCTTGGAGCTCCTCTAACTCCCGCCGCGATGCAGCGTGGCTATCCAGCTTTTACCAGCACTCAGTATGAGTCGCGCCATGCCGTGCCTGCCTATAACCGATCGTCTCGTTATGGAGCTCAATCCGATGACGAGAAAACCCGCGTTCGCAAACGGCCTCGTAATTCATCGATTCGAACACGAGACTTTGCTGACAATGCTGATTTCACTGATTATTCGCTCGATTCACGCGTACAAAGCCAAACAAGACGAGAACGACAGCGTTTATCGTCTGCTCGCTCGAGCGGTGACATTTCACGAAGAAGACCCAAATCAAGCTCATACGATGATTTGCGTTATGGGCGAGCTACCTCGTATACGCCAGCCACCGAAGCTGCAGGTAGGCGTCAAAGATCACAGCGTACGCGCCCTGAGCGGCCGAATGTACGCAGGCGTGACAGCCGAGGTTATGCAAACAGACAAGGTCGTTCGAATGGTACTCACACAGACAAGCCAAGCTTTTTGACTGAACTTTTTGCAGACCCCAGAAAGCTCATTCTTTTGGCTGTAGTTGTCGTGGCGTTAATTTTAGCTGCGATTATCATGAGTTCGGTAAGCTCCTGTACTCAAAACAGACTTGGGCAGGGTATTGAGGTTGAGGTTGCAGAAGCACAAAGCCTCGAAGAGTCTGAAGCAACTTCAGAACAACAGCTTCAAGCTGAGGCTGAGGCTTTAGCTCTTGCGCAGGCTCACTCTCAAAGCAAAGCAGATAAAAACACTCAGGTTTTGGTTGACGTTCAGGTAGCTGACGGGGCAGTAAGTTGGGTTGAGATTGTTTGTGACGAAAAGAGCGTTGTGGCGGAGACTGTTACCGGGCCGTGGCAACAAAACTTCAATGTCAAGAAGTCTATGACCATACAGGTGAGTGATACGCAAGCAGTTACTGTTATGCGTAACAATCGACAGCTTCAATTTGAGGCCAAGGCATCAGGAGTGGGTAGTCTCATTATCGATGGTGCAGACCCTGAGCTCGATCTCAATGCTCCGCCAAAAGATGAGAAGAGCGAAGACTCTGATCAAAGTGACGCAGAAGAACAATCTCTCGAGGCAGGGTCAAGTTCAGAAGATGCACTAGAAGCAGAAGAGTATCAAGAAGAAGTCGATGAGTCTCAAGAATATGAATACGATGAAGAGCAAAACGAAGAGCAACAATAGGGCAGGTAAGAAGCCCGAGACACAAGGAGGTAAGTGTGGCTAAAGACTCGAGTTTTGATGTAGTGTCAACGGTGGACATGCAAGAAGTTGACAATGCGGTTCAACAGTGCGCACGTGAAATGACACAGCGCTATGACTTAAAATCATCCGGAGCATCCATCAGTTTGTCAAAGGCTGAGGAAACGGTAACGGTTTCAGCGCCTTCTGACTTTGTAGCAAACCAAGTTATCGATGTTCTTAACTCAAAGCTCTTTAAACGTAAGGTTGAGCTTAATGCTATCTCATGGTCTGAACCACAGGCAGCTTCTGGCTCAACGGTACGTATTGTGGGCAAGGTTGTATCTGGCATCGATGCTGATTTGGCAAAGAAAATCAACAAGGAGATTCGCGACCTCAAGCTGAAGGTTAAGGTAACGATTGAGGGTGACAAGCTCCGTGTTTCAAGTGCAAAGAAGGATACGCTTCAGGAGGTTATTGCATTCCTGAAAGATAAGGATTACGGGCAGCCGCTTCAATATGTCAACTATCGCTAATACATCACCAAGCAGCTCTCAAACAAAGGCTCAGATTTTCTACCTCACCTTGGGCTGTGCAAAAAATGAGGTTGATACCGACCGCATGCGATCGCTTTTGCAAAAAGCAGATTTTGTAGATGCTCACTCGGTTGAAGAGGCAGACCTCGTCCTCATAAACACCTGTTCTTTTCTTGAATCAGCTACCAGTGAAAGCATTGAGGCAACCCTTGATATTGCAGAACAAGTCGAATCAGGGGTCAGCCTCAAGCCAATAGTTATGTGTGGTTGCGTACCCTCACGTTATAGTGGAGATTTAGAACAAGAACTGCCCGAGGTTGCCGCTTTTGTTCCTGTCGAACAAGAAGATGGCATCGTTGGTGTTGTTGAAGGTCTTCTCAACCTCAATGACAACACAGATCAACCCATGTGCGGACCCTATAGAACTATCGAAGGGGCTAGTGCGTACGTAAAGATTTCTGATGGCTGCAATCGTAACTGCACGTTTTGTGCTATCCCCAACATTCGCGGTCGCTATTACTCCAGAACCTACGAGGAAATAGCTTCAGAGGTCCAACTTCTCGTTGAGGGCGGCGTGCGAGAGATTGTTTTGGTTGGACAAGATACCGGCGTGTGGGGCCGTGATCTTAAACCTCGCAGAAGTCTCGCATGGCTGGTTCGCTCTCTTGCAGAAATTGTGCGTCCATACGATGTGTGGCTTCGCATCCTGTATTTGCAGCCAGAAGGCATGACAGACGAGCTGATTGACGCATTCCGTGAGGTCGATGAGCTTGTTCCTTATATCGATATCCCCATACAGCATTGCTCAGAGCGCATTCTCAAACTGATGGGTCGCCGCGGGAACCCGCAAGAGCTCGCCCAACTGTTCTCTCGACTGAGAGATGAGATACCGGGGATGGTCTTGCGAACGACCGCCATGGCAGGCTTTCCCAGTGAGACTGAAGAAGAGTTTAGAGAGCTGTGTGAGTTTGTCCGCAAGCAGTCCTTTGATTATTGCTCCGTTTTTGCGTATTCTGCTGAAGATGGAACAAAAGCTGCTCTCCTTGATGCGCAAATTGACGAGCAAACCAAACTTGAGCGTACGCAAGAATTGTTGGATATTGCAGAACAGTCAGGGTTTGCAGCAACAGCAGCTCATGTAGGTGAATTAGTTGATGTCATAATTGACGGAGTAGAGGAGAGTTCAGAAGGACTTGAGCTTGTTGGTCACACGTGGTTTCAGGCTCCTGACAGCGACGGCGCTCTGCATATAGAACAAGGTGAAGCTGCTGTTGGAGACAAGCTGAGGTGCCGCGTGGTGGACGCTTTTTGTTATGAACTGGTTGGTATAGTGACGGATTAAAAGGAGACGTTATGAGCACTTCACGAAATAGCATATGGACTCCAGCCAATATTGTGACCTGTGTTCGAGTTGTACTCATTCCCATTTTCTTGATACTGGTGGCACTGTCACAACCGGCTGATTCTGGGTTTATATCATGGAGTCGCTTTTTTGTTGCCATCTTCTATATCTTTATTTCTTTGACCGACAAGATTGACGGTTATTTGGCACGGAGTCGCAACGAGGTAACCAATTTTGGTAAGTTTTTGGACCCGATAGCAGACAAACTTGCTGTTGTAGCTGCGCTGGTTGTCTTAGTTGAATGGCATGTTGTTCCAGTGTGGACTGTTGTTGTAATTGTAGCTCGAGAGTTTTTGGTGTCGGGTCTCAGAATGATTGTTGCATCAGAAGGTGTAGTGGTTGCCGCATCGAATTTAGGCAAGTGGAAGACGGCTACTACCATGACTTCGCTCGGCATCATCTTTGTTGCACTTTCTTTGGCAGACCATCCTGTCACGACATTTTTGATGACTGTCGGTATCATCGTGTACTACGTGTCAGTGGCGCTCACCATTTGGTCGGGCGTTGATTACTTTGTCAAATGCTGGCCGTATGTTGTTGAGCAATAATTCAGATGCATACGCACGACGAGCAGCTTACGTGTGCATCTCAACTCATTGAGCATGCGCGTCTCAGAGGTCTTCATATTGCCTGTGCTGAATCATGTACCGCAGGCATGCTGAGCTCGACCATTGCTGCGGTATCGGGTGCGAGTGATGTTTTGCTTGGAGGCATTGTGAGCTACGCCGTGTCGGTTAAGCGAGATGTGCTGGGTGTTTCACAAGAGACCCTCAATAACTACGGTGTTTATTCTTTTCAGTGCGCAGAAGAAATGGCGCAGGGTGTGCGAGCCCTCTTGAAGGCAGAAGTGGGTGTGGGTATTACCGGAGTTGCTGGTCCCGGACCCTCTGAAGAAGGTATTTCCGCAGGTCATGTTTGGATTGCTGTCGAAGCACAGACATCTTGCAGGCACCCACTCAAAAGACACTATCTTTTCGAGGGAACACGTGATGACGTGCGAAAGCAAGCAACATTAGCTGCTTTAGAGCTCTTAGATGAAGCAATTGTGAATATGCAAAATGACACATGAGCCCAGTACTAAAACCTAGGGCTTTTCAAAATCTGGCTTTCTGCAGATGGAGGCTTTGCTTGTTAGAAAGCTGTAAGATTTTGTCAGATTCTTGTGTAATCAAAGGGAATTTTTGTCATAAGGCCATTGCTAGTATGTATTTGTTCGCTTGACCACGAACTAATGTTCGTATACGATGATTTCATCACATCAGATTGGAGCAGTAATGGCACGTAATAACACCGCACCTCGCGACATCCTTCCACGAACCACAGGTGAAGAGAGAAGTAAGGTCATAGAAGACACAACTTCAGCTATAGAGAAAAAGTTCGGCAAGGGCTCTATCATGCGCTTTGGTGATGAAGACTATTCGCTCGAGGTTGAGGCTATTCCTACTGGCTCTGTTGCTCTTGATGCAGCGCTTGGTATTGGCGGTGTTCCACGTGGTCGCATTATTGAGATTTATGGCCCTGAATCGTCAGGTAAAACCACGTTGTCACTCGAGATTTTGGCAGAAGCACAGGCACTCGGCGGAGTGGTTGCTTTCATAGACGCCGAGCATGCGCTCGATCCTGGCTATGCCGCTCGCATTGGTGTCGATATCGATGAGGTTCTCATTTCTCAGCCAGACGCAGGAGAAGATGCGCTTGAAATTTGCGACATGCTGGTTCGCTCAGGCGCTATCGATGTTGTCGTTATAGACTCCGTTGCAGCGCTTGTACCGCGTGCTGAGCTTGCAGGTGAGATTGGTGATACCAGCGTTGGTCTTCAGGCTCGTCTCATGAGTCAGGCACTGAGAAAACTTGCTGGTTCTCTTTCTAAATCAAAGACGACCTGTATTTTTATTAATCAGCTCCGTGAAAAAATTGGCATCATGTTTGGCAATCCCGAAACAACCCCCGGTGGTCGAGCACTTAAGTTTTTCTCATCGGTACGTCTTGATATTCGTCGTGTCGATAGCATTAAAGTGGGTGGCGAGTCTGTGGGTAATCGCGTCCGCGTCAAGGTTGTCAAAAACAAAGTGGCACCACCGTTTAAACAAGCTGAGTTTGACATCATGTATGGCACAGGAATCTCCAAAGAAGGCTCCATCATCGATATGGGTGTAGATTTTGGGATCGTTAACAAGTCGGGTTCGTGGTACACCTATGAAGAAGAGCGTCTTGGTCAGGGCAGAGAAGCAGCCAAAATCTTCCTGCAGCAAAACCCTGATCTTTTGGTAGAGATTGAAAAGCGAGTCCGCAAAGAATGTGGTCTCGATGTTGATGATGAAGAAGAAACACCTGTTCAAGCTGTACCTGAGGCACATGAATTAGCGTCTGACATACAAGAGTAGTGTGCGTTCGTAGCGTACGTTCGTATCAAATGTGATGGTATAGATTATGCAGGAAGAAGCACTACACATTGAGCTGCCATCTCGCTCCTCTGGTCGTATTGGTGCTCAGAAGCCGCGAGCAAAACTCACGTTTCATTTTGCAGAGTCAACAGGAAGCTTGAGTGTGGCATGCGATGTCGCAAAGCTCCTTCAAAAGAAAACAGCTGAGGGAAGTTTGGTCTGTGAGGATGTGGCAGGGCTCAAAACAGAGATAGCGGCTGCAGAAATTGCAGCCGCTCGGGCACGTGCACTACGGCTTGTTGAGATGCGCGATAGATGTGCTCATGAAATTACAGAAAAGCTTGCAACAGATGGCTATTCAAAGAGCTGCATTTCAGCGGTTGTCGAGTGGCTGTGTGCCTTGAGAATCGTGGATGACGCACATTTTGCAGAGATCTTTGTTCGAAGCAAATGTCATGCAGGCTGGGGAAGAGCTCGAATTGAAAGGGAGTTGAGGGCAAGAGACATCGAGCCTTCAGCACTTACTGGTTGGCCAGAAGACTTTTTTGAAGACGACGATGAGCTTGAGCGCGCCTACAGTATCGCCTCTCGACGCCCAATGCCTCGGCTGAGGGCATTTGAGAAAACGGTTCGTTTTCTTTTGGGTCGTGGTTTCAGTATGTCAGTAGCAACTCAGGCGGCAAGGCGGGTTTTGGATGAGCGTGAAGAGCATGCAATAGCAGAATTTTAGTGAATATTTTGATGCGATTTATCAAAAGCGCAGCTACCTACTACCGATATAAAGATGGCTAATACCGAGCTTAATTTGACAGCGTAGGCTTTGCTTCGTAGGATGGTACTGTTCATCGCATTTTCTCGCCTGATGGTTATATATCAGGCGTTTTCTTGGAATTGTTGGCTGAGTTATTTGTTTCTTACATGCAAGCCCAAGAGAATAGAAGGTGTGCATGGCGGCTGCCGCCAGATTCACTATGGCGGTTCTTTGTATCAAACGTTTAACGAACTCACAAGGAGTCGACCGACATGAATGCATTTGTCATCATCGCCCTTATCGTAGGGCTCGCAGTAGGCGCTGCTGTTGCCTATTTGCTTCTAAACAACCAACAGAACAGCAAAGTAGCAGAAGCTAACCAAAAGATTGAAGAAGCCCAGCGACAGGCTCGACAAATTTCACAAGACGCCGAGCGTGAAGCTGAGAACACAAAAAAGGAAGCGCTTATTGAGGCCAAAGAGGAGATTCTCAAGCTTCAAGAAGCATCCCAAGCAGAAGAAAAGCAGCGCAAGGGAGAGCTTCGCTCACTGGAAAACCGCATCATGCAGCGCGAGGAGTCCCTTGATAGCCGCATGAGTGCTCTTGATCGCAAAGAACAGCAGCTCTCAAAGCAGCAATCAAATCTCGATCGTCGCTCCAACGAGCTCGACCGTCGCGAGGAACTGCAAACAACCGAGCTCGAGCGCATCTCTCAGCTTACTCGCGAAGATGCTCACAATGAGCTTCTCGATCGCGTGCGTGAGGATACCATCAAAGAGCAGGCTCAGATCATTCGCGAGTCTGAGCAGCAGATTCGTGCTCATGCAGATAAAACTGCTCGTGAGATTGTATCGACAGCAATACAGCGCTGTGCAGCAGATCATGCAGGAGAGATTACCGTCACATCGGTGCATATTCCCTCAGACGACCTCAAGGGCCGCATAATCGGGCGAGAAGGTCGTAACATTCGTACTTTTGAGCAGGTGTCAGGCGTGTCTCTTGTCATTGATGACACCCCTGAGACAGTTGTGTTGTCAAGCTTTGATCCCGTTCGTCGTGAGACTGCGCGAGTTGCGCTTGAAAACCTCATTGCAGATGGTCGAATCCATCCAGCTCGCATTGAAGAGATGTACAAAAAGGCAGAAGAGCTTGTGAGCCAGCGTGTTCAAGAGGCAGGGGAGCAAGCTGCCTATGATGCTGGTATCCACGATCTTCACCCAGAGCTCGTAAAGACGCTTGGAGCCCTTCGTTATCGCAGTTCCTATGGACAAAACGTTCTTCAGCACTCACAGGAAGTAGCAGAACTCTGTGGCATCATGGCAGCTGAGCTTGGGATTGACCAGATTAGCGCCAAGCGTGCTGGATTGCTCCATGACTTAGGTAAGGCGATCGATCATGAATTTGAAGGTCCTCATGCTGTGCTTGGAGCAGACCTTGCTCGTCGCTATGGTGAGCGTGCAGATATTGTCCACGCTATCGAGGCACACCATGCAGACATTGAGCCCAATACGGTACTCGACATGCTCGTGCAGGCAGCCGATGCGGTGAGTGCTTCTCGTCCTGGTGCGCGTCGTGAGTCTGCTGAGTCCTACATCAAGCGTCTTGAGAAGCTCGAAGAGATTTCCAACGCCCACAGCGGTGTGGAGCGTACCTACGCCATGCAAGCTGGTCGTGAGCTTCACGTCATGGTGCAGCCTGATCAAATCTCTGATGCAGAGGCAACGGTTCTTGCCCACGATATTGCCAAGCAGATTGAAGAGGAGATGGAGTATCCCGGACAGGTGCGCGTTGTCGTCATCCGTGAATCTCGCGCTGTTGACGTTGCCAAGTAGTTCTGTTCGTGTGAGCACACCATGTCAAGCGATGCGTCTTCTCACGACTTGCTGAGCTTTGTTGGCTCAGTTGCGGGTGAGTTTCGTCTGCGCGTTGAGGAGGATTTGGGTAAGGGCTATGTCGTCCTTCGCGTCTCTGAGGCAGAGCGACGCCAAGCTCAACACGACATCCAGCGTGTCGAAGACGTGGTCATTGAGCTCTTGCGCAATGCTCGTGACGCTAACGCTGAGCATATTTACGTAGCCATATCCAAAGAAGCTGATATCAGAACCATCGTTGTTATAGACGATGGTTCTGGTGTACCAGAAGAGCTTCGTGAGCGTATCTTTGACGCACGCGTTACCTCCAAGCTCGATAATTTCCACCTCGATCGTTGGGGTGTTCACGGACGCGGTATGGCGCTCTTTTCTATCAGGCAAAACGCGCAAGCAGCCTATGTTGCTCAATCACAGGATGCTTTAGGGACCTCACTTGTTGTGAGCATCAACACACAGTCGGTGCCCGAGCGAGCAGACCAATCAAAGTGGCCCCAGCTGAGCTTTGATGACGAGGGAGAAATCCAGCTCGTCAAAGGGCCCCACAATATCGTTCGCACCTGTGCTGAGTTTGCTCTCGAAGAAAAAGATCGCTGTGAGCTCTATCTCGGCTCGCCAGCAGAGATTCTTGCCTGTATGGTAGCGAGAAACGACATCGATACCGGCGACATCACTCAGCTCTTTGCTCGCGAAGAATCGCTTGCTCTGATTGACCGTCCCGCCCTTGCCACGAACGCAGCAGAGCTCGCCGACATAGCAGACAAACTCGGTCTCGAGATTTCACAGCGCAACGCACAGCGTGTCTTATCAGGAGAAATCGAGCCGCTCACCGATGTGTACAGCTTGCTTTTCAAAAAGGCACCAAGCTCCATATTTCGTCCCAAAAAGCAACTGGATATCACGAGAGACTATCGGGGGCTTCGTATTGCCAAGTCTGATCTTGAAGAGTTCAAAGAAAAGCTTGCTCAGGACTTTGAGATGATTTGTGAGCGCTATTATCTCGAGGCGATTGGAGAGCCACAGGTACATCTGCGCAACAATCGCCTGAGCGTGAGCTTTGATTTTGAAAAGACGGACTAGTGGTTGCAAGCACAATATGAGCGCAAGTGCGAGAGTTTTTGTCCGTGGGTGTGTAGCGTTATCGGTGGTGGTGCGTGGAGCTTGTGATAATAGTAGATAATCTTATGGACAATTCTTAAAGACTCGATAGAATAGAGCCTGTTCAAACTCTAAACACTGAAGGACTAACGACGAACAATCGCTCCAGGAGCCGCAACTATGGACTTTCTCAAGGTCTCAAGCAAGTCATCACCCGCCTCAGTGGCTGGCGCTATAGCTGGTATGGTTAAAGACGGGGTACCCGTAAACATTCAATGTGTTGGAGCCGGGGCTGTCAACCAATCGGTGAAAGCATTGGCTATCGCACGTGGTTTTCTTATTCCTACGGGAGTTGACATAAGCTGTGCCCCTACTTTTTCAGATATTGAGATTGCAGGGGAGAGCAGAACGGCTATTCGCTTTGCGGTATATGTCCATCGCTTGAGCCCACAGGATTCCACCGTTGAGCTTCTTGAAGAGCTGGGAGTGGGGTCGGTTTCTTAAATGCCGCAAACTTCTGTCCTGGTTGGCAGGACCTATCACATTAAAACATTTGGTTGCCAAATGAACCTCCACGACTCTGAACGCGTGGCAGGTTTGTTGGATAGCTGCGGCTGCATCATGAGCAGCTCAGCAGAAGACGCAGACATCGTTGTTTTTATGACCTGCTGCGTACGCGAGAAAGCAGATACCAGACTGTATGGGCAGGTATCTTCCATGTCGAGTCTGGTTGACCCGCCATCGGGAAGACGCATTGTCTGTGTAGGGGGCTGTATCGCTCAAAGAGACGGTGAGCGCCTGAGAGAAAAGCTCTCCAACGTCGATGTGGTCTTTGGGACGTCTGCGCTCGCTCAGCTTCCCGGTCTCATTGAACAAGCACTTGAGGGCGACGGAAGCTATGCGGTGCTTGACGTTGAAGAAGAAGGTCGCGGCTTTGCAAGTGAGCTTCCAAGCCATCGTGAACACAGCTATCACGCATGGGTTCCTATCATGCGTGGTTGCAACAATTTCTGCACCTTCTGCATTGTGCCTCATGTGCGTGGTCGCGAGCAGAGTCGTGATTTTGACGAGATTGTTTATGAAACAAACAAGCTGGTAGAAGATGGCGTTCGTGAGATTTGTCTGCTGGGACAAAACGTCAATTCTTATGGACGAGACCGCTATGGTGCTCCTCGTTTTGCAGAGCTTTTGCGTGCAGTAGGCTCGACAGGCATCGAGCGTATTCGCTTTACCTCGTCGCACCCAAAAGACCTCTCAGATGAAACAATCGCAGCGATGGCAGAGACTGAAGCTGTTATGCCTCAGCTTCATCTTGCGGTTCAAAGTGGATCGACTCGAGTTCTTAAAGCTATGGGCAGGCGCTATAGTCGCGAAGACTATCTCAACTTGGTGTCTCGGATTCGTGCAGCTATGCCCAACATATTCTTGTCTACTGATATCATCGTGGGCTTTCCCGGGGAACAAGAAGAAGACTTTGAGCAAACGCTCTCGCTGGTAAAAGAGGTTGATTATGCCTCTGCCTTTACCTTTATCTATTCCAAGCGCGAAGGAACACCTGCTGCCTTGCTCGAGGACAATACACCTTCTGAGGTTATCCATGAGCGCTTTGATCGCTTGGCAAAACTCGTAGAAGACCTTGCATTCAAAGCTAATCAGCCGTTCGCAAATCAACGTGTTGAGGTGTTGGTTGAAGGGCTATCTAAGCGAGAGGGTAGGATTCTTACTGGTCACAGCCCCTACAATCAAACCGTACATTTTGAGTGTCCATCTGCATACGAGCCGCAAAAGCTCATAGGAAGTATGGTTGATGTCGAGGTTGAGCAAGCAAGGACATGGTATTTACGTGGGTCTATGACAGGTGAACCCAGGTGACATTAGCTTCACAGCGTGGCCCTGTTATCTGTGTTTGTGGTCCCACGGCCTCAGGCAAGAGCAGTCTTGCTGATAAGCTCGCACAAAGACTGAGCAGTAGCGTCATTTCCGTTGATGCCATGCAGGTGTATCGCGGTATGGACATTGGCACGGCAAAGCTTACGCCAGAACAACGCCGAGCACCGCTGCTTATGGTAGATGTTGTTGACCCCGACCAAGAGTTTAGCGTTGCAGATTTTCAGCGCTTGGCTCGCCGAGAGATTGATTGTTTGCTCGACAAATCTCAAGTTCCTGTTTTGTGTGGAGGAACAGGTCTTTATCTCGACGCAGTAATTGACGATATGGACTTTCCCCGTGGAGGACGACTGACTGATTCTCGCCAAAACTATGAGCGTATGGCTCAATCGGATGGTTCTCATGCATTGTATGAACTACTCCAACAGCGAGATCCTGAAAGTGCTGAGCTCATCCACATCAACAACACGCGCCGGATAATTCGTGCTTTGGAGCTGTGTGACGAGGGAAAGTCGTATGCGCAACGTACAAAAGAGGGACTCAAAGCGCATAGCCCGTACTATAGCTACTATATGTGGGCGGTTGTGCTTCCAAAAGAGCAGCTCTACGAGCGTATAAACACGCGTGTTGATGAAATGTTTGATGAGGGACTCGTACAGGAAGTAGAACAGCTCGAGCGCAGATACGCTTTCTCATCAACGCCAACTGCCAGTCAAGCCATAGGCTACAAAGAGCTGGTGAGGTATATGGAAGGCAACTACTCGCTCCAAGAGGCTAAAGAAGCCATCAAGCAAGCGAGCAGACGTTATGCAAAGCGTCAGCTTTCGTGGATTCGTCGAGATGGTCGAGCCCGCACGCTCGACCTATCGCGCATGAGTGAATCTGAGGCGCTAGAATCAATTCTGACGGCAATTTCTTCTGATGACGGACACAAGGAGACCGATGGGTCGAATTAAGCTGCAGAGTACGGCTATTCAGCCTGAGCGAGCATGGCTGGTAGGGGTGGATCTTTCTGGCAAAGATCGCTGGCCGCTCGAGCAGTCTTTGGCTGAGCTTGCTCGATTGGTTGAGACAGACGGAGCGGAGGTTGTTGGCTCAATCTCTCAAAAACTCGAGCGTCGGGTGCCTAAAACCTATATAGGTAAAGGCAAGGCAGAAGAGCTCGCCCAAATTGTAAAAGCTCAAGATATTGATGTTGTCATTTTTGATGATGAGCTCACACCCTCTCAGCAGAGCTCGCTCGAACATATTGTTGGAAAGAAATGCAAGGTAATTGATAGAACTGCTCTTATTCTTGATATCTTTGCTAATCACGCTACTACCAAGGAAGGTCGCTTGCAGGTACAGCTTGCACAGCTGCAGTATTTGCTACCGCGTCTCAGAGGTATGTGGAGCCACCTTGTGCGCGAGCAAACGCGTGGTGGCATCGGAAGCCGTTTTGGTCAGGGCGAAAGCCAGCTTGAGGTTGACCGTCGTTTGGTTAGAGAGCGAATCACGTCGCTTCGCCATGAGCTTGTTCGTCTTGAGCGCCAGCGCAGTGTACAGAGTAAGGCTCGATGGGACTCAGGTGTATTCAGAGTGGCTCTTGCGGGATACACCAATGCTGGAAAATCAACGCTGCTCAATCGTTTGACCAGTTCAGATGTCTATGTTAAAGACGAGCTCTTTGCAACTCTCGATCCGACAACGCGTTCATTGGATTTACCCAACGGCAGAAAGATAACGCTTACCGACACCGTCGGTTTCATCCAAAAATTGCCCACAACGCTTGTTGAATCATTCAAGTCAACACTCGCTGAGCTCGCGGCAGCCGATCTTGTACTTATCGTCGTTGATGCCAGCGATCCGCATCATGAGCGTCAAGTGAAAGCTGTCAGAGAAACCCTGAAACAAATTGAGGCAGATAGCATTCCTTCGCTTCTTGTATTGAACAAATCAGATCTTCTTGATGATGAAACGCGCCGAGAACTTGCTCGCAAGAACCCAGATGCAGTTTTTATTTCTGCTCTTGAGGGATTAGGTGCAGAACAGTTGCTCATTCGCATTGGAGCTCGGGCTGCAGAAGGTGATGTTGTGGCAACTATGCTGGTGCCCTATGGCAAAGGCATGCTTATCAAGCTCATTCATGAGAGTTGTCAGATTGTACGCGAGACCTACGAAAACCACGGCTTTTTGGTTACTGCAAAAGTTCCGAGACGTCTGTTAGGCGCGCTTGATGCCTACCGCATTGATAAAGATGAGAACGATCCTGATGATTTGGAGGGCTAACCAGCCCCAAGAGCATCAACATGCTGGGGGACTAAAGTAACTCCAAAAGCATCAAGCTTTGGGGACTAAACCAGCCCCAAAAGCATCAAGCTTTGGGGACTAAACCAGCCCCAAAAGCATCAAGCTTTGGGGACTAAACCAGCCCCAAAAGCATCAACACTCCCATGATGAGTGGTTGATGGATGACATAAATGAGAAGCGATAGATGGCCAATCATCTCGAGTGGTTTACAGCTATGGTTGCTGAGGTATTCCATAATACGGGGATGCTCTTTGATAGTCTCCATGAGCGCAGCACCTGCTAAAAACATGAAGCTGTGGGGAAGAATAGGATAGTAATCAGACGAGCGAAAACTCTCTCCCATGAAACCGAGCCAGTTGAGGTACTCAGTTGCATACAAAGCATCAGGGAGCTTGATATTGAGACCAAAAGCCCACACGTGTCTGACAGAGAGTCCTTGTAGTGCGAGATAAGCAACAAGAAAAACAAGTGCCCAAAGCCATCCTTTGGGCACAATGTTGAGTTTTTTAAGTAGCACATATATCAACGTGGATGCTGCCATGCAATAAATGATTCCAAAATTAATGGGTGTATCGACAGCTGCCAGTGTTGTTATGATCCAAATGAACAGTGCAACAATCCCATATTTAGCAGCTCGACGCACATTGGAACGAGATAGGTGACACATCATTCCTGCTATAAACAAAAAGCCTGCAGACACGCTCAGGCGCCACATGAGCGTAAATGGGGGCACAAAAAAGCTCAAATCTTGACCCGCAATAAAATGAAGGTCGTAGCACAGGTGATAGAGCACCATTAAGATAAGCAGTAACCCTCTCACTGAGTCAACAAACCTCAGCCGATGTGTCACTGTGCGAGCGCTTGCGTCATCCTTGTGAGAACTATCTTTAATCACGTGCACAGCCTAGAGGGACCGAATGAGCGCCGTTACTCTTCCCAGAATTACTGGATTGTCTACGTATATGGGCTCCATAGCATCATTTTCTGGCTGCAGCCGAATACGGTTGTTTTCTCTATAGAAGGTCTTAACAGTTGCAGAATCATCAACTAAGGCAACTACAATCTCACCATTGTGAGCATCTGGTTGCTCTTTAACCACAATGTAGTCTCCGTCAAAGATGCCAGCGCCAATCATGGAGTCACCCCTGACACGCAATATAAATGAACTTGCATCTCCAACAATGCTGGTGGGCAACATAAGGCGATCTTCGACATTTTGCTCAGCAAGGATAGGAACGCCTGCAGCAACACGACCCACAACGGGAAGAGAAATTGAATCTGTATTGGGATTAATGTGGACATCTGCAAGAGGTGCTTGTTGGTCTGTTTGGGCTTGAGAGCGGTTGTTTACTAAGAGTTCGAGGGCTCGCGGCTTGTTTGGATTTCTCCGGATATACCCACGCTCCTCAAGGCACTTCAAGTGAACGTGAACGGTAGATGGTGATGCAAGCCCAACGGCAGCACCAATTTCACGAACTGAAGGAGGATAGCCCAAGCGCTCACTGTAATCACAAATATAGTCATAAATCTGTTTTTGGCGCTTAGTGAGACGTGAATGTGCCATAACTCCTCCTTACGTTTTGTACTCACATAATACCCCAACTCATCATAAAAAGCAAACATTTGTTCTATTTATTCTTGACACGAACAATTGTACGTTTCATACTACAAACAGACGTTCGTATGAATTGTTGTCGACTTCGTGTTGTATAAGTTGCTTGAAACACAACACGATTTGGTTGGGGGAGTTATGAATCAGAAAAAGAAATACACACGAGGCACTACGGGCAGAACTCGCATGAATTGCAGTGTGGCTTACCAAAGAACAAGCACCGCACCTGCACTGGTCAGGCCAGTACCGTTCACCCTTATAGAAGGTGGTAAAAACAACGCGCGTATTCAGCGTGAACAGATGCGGCAGAAAAGAAAAGCCCACGCAGCCTATGTTTCTCAGCAATTTGCTATGGCACTCTTTTTAGGTGTATTGGTTCTGAGCTTTTTTGTGGTTAGCCACATTGCATACAAACTTGATACAGCTCGAATTAACGCTGCTATTCAAAATGTAGAGCTCGAGCAAATGGTTGTCATGCCGGGAGACAATCTCTGGAGCATAGCATCACATCACGGTATTGAAAATCTCAGTACACAAGAGACCATACGTTTCATTAATGAACAGAACAAGCTTGATAGCACACAGCCTTTGATGGCTGGACAGCGACTGTTGGTGCCATCGAATCATAATGAGCCATAGAGAGGTAACTGAGGTACTCAACACACCCTAAACTGTGCTATCGTGCCTTTTGAGGAAATATTTCAACCAAGGAGGCACATGCGCTGTCCAAAATGTGGTCAAGAGGACTCAAAGGTAGTCGACTCGCGACCCTCTGAGAATGCTTCGGCAATTAGGCGCCGTCGAGAGTGTACGAGCTGTGGTTTTCGTTTTACTACCTATGAGCGTCGAGAAGAACAGCCCCTCATCGTTATTAAAAAGGATGGAGAGCGAGAAACCTTCGATCGTCAAAAGATCATGAATGGTCTTATTCGAGCCACAGTAAAACGCAATATCATGACAGATCAGCTCAATCAGCTTATCAATGATATAGAAAATGACCTGCGTGATCAGGGGGTATTTGAGGTTAAATCAGATGACCTCGGCGATATGGTACTCAAGCATCTTTTGGATCTTGATAAAGTTGCCTATATTCGTTTTGCCTCGGTCTAAACAGAGTTTAGTGATGTTGATGAGTTTACTGATGAATTGAGGAGTTTGAGTTCGTGAGTACAGAATCAATCCGCGTGCCAATAAAGCGCCTTGACCCTGAAGTTGAGCTCCCAACGTATGCCTATTCGGGCGATGCAGGCCTCGACCTCAGGTCTAACGAGAGTCTTGTACTACAACCCTTTGAAAGAAGGCTCATTTCAACGGGACTTGCCATTGCCATACCAGAAGGATATGCAGGTTTTGTACAGCCAAGAAGCGGCATGGCGCTCAAAGCAGGTCTTTCAATGGCAAACACACCGGGTTTGATTGATGCTCACTATCGTGGAGAGCTCAAGGTTTGTGCCATCAACCTCGACCCTAAAACGCCCATTAGCATAGAACGTGGGGAGCGTATCGCCCAGCTTGTTATTCAAAAAGTTCCCGTGGTTGAGCTCATTGAAGCCGACGAACTCGATGAAACCGATCGTGGCTCAGGTGGTTTTGGCTCAAGTGGTAGCTAAGTGCTGGTGTTTATAAAACTGATTGTGTCCCATCAAATCGAAGTGACCTCATCACGTTAGGTGCTTGGTTTAGCTCAGCTTGGGTAGTATGTGCTTAAGCACAAAAACAGTAATGTTGGAGGTAACATGGACAGAACCACAGAACAGCACGATCTTGTCATTGTGGGAGCCGGACCAGCAGGATTAGCAGCTTCGATATATGCAACGCGCGCCATGCTTGATAGCGTCACCATTGAAGGTGCTGCCATGGGTGGTCAAATCTCGCTCACCGATGAGATTGAAAACTATCCTGCCGTTAAAAGCGCTTCGGGAGTGGAGCTTGCACAGCTCATGCAAGAGCACGCCGAGGGTATGGGCGCACACTTTGCCTATGACAACATCGAGGCCATCAAGCTTCTCGATGACGGAACATTTAGCTTGCAGGGTGGAAAAACAGACTATATCGCGCGCTCTGTCATCTATGCAGGTGGAGCAAAGCCACGCCTTGCAGGATTTGAAGGAGAAAAAGAGTACACAGGTCGTGGTGTGTCATACTGCGCCACCTGTGATGGTATGTTTTATCGCAACAAAGAGGTCTTTGTTGTTGGTGGCGGAAACACTGCCTGTGAAGAGGCACTCTTCCTTGCTAAGTTTGCAAGCAAAGTAACCCTTGTTGTTCGCAAAGACCATGTCAGAGCGGTTCCTGCCATAGCTCGTCAGATTGAAGAGAATGAGCGTATTGAGATTCGATACTTAACATCTGTGGTTGAGCTTAAGGGTAACATGGCCCCAACCGATATTGTGTTTAGGAACAACGAGACTGAAGAGACCTATTCAGAGCACTACGACGAGGGAATGTTTGGTGTGTTTGTATTTGTAGGCTACGATCCAGCCACAAAGCTTGTCGAGGATTTCGTAGAACTCTCTGAAGACGGAGCAGTCATTACGGATGACACTATGGCAACGAAGACAGCTGGTCTGTTCTGTGCAGGCGATATTCGACGTAAGCCACTGCGACAAGTGATTACCGCAGCATCTGATGGGGCAGTAGCGGCGTCATCTGCATCTCATTATCTTGGAGCTGCTGTCGTAGCTTAATATCTTAGTTTTAGAAACATCAAGTAACCCCAGAGCCCTGAGCTTCTGGGGTTTTCTTTGTTGAAAAGTATGTTTAACGCAGTAAATTGGATAAGTCAAGTAATCTACTGAATTTACCTGCAAAAACAATAATAACTATCAAGCTTAAGTTAACCCTTATACTTGTAGTTTATCATCATTATTAACACTCAACTAAAGCTTTAGCCTGAGATTACTTGAAAGTTTAAAAGTCACGGTGTTAGTGATGAAAAGCTGCGCCGGTCACGTCTATATACCTATATTCAATATTTGTGGATAAGATCTACAGGTGCTCGGTCTTTATAGGCAGATTCTATGTATCAACGAACTGTAAGAACTGATAGTAACGAAGTATTGTTGGCAGAATACTCGTTGAGCTGAGGCTAAACAGAGCTCATACGCGAGCGTATGGAAGCTCATACAAGGTCTCATACGATGTCCCTGAGAGCCCATGTGAAGCTATGTGTGATGTCAACGAATCAAAGTAAGCAAATCATGCGAAAAGAGCTCTCGGTACGTACAGCAGAAAGTACGTAGGAGTGAGCGCGCTGATTTCAGAATGGTATACGTCATGACAGTAATATCATTGGGTTCAAATCGTACCTTAAATGACAGTGATCGCATTGAGCTCAAAACTGCGCATTCTATGACTCATAAGTCATGCCGTATAAAAAGAGGGCCTTAGAACGCCTTAGAAAAGCTCGTTTTCCGAAATACATATAACTGATAATATATCTTATGTAAAGTAGAGAAATCCCAGTACAAACACCCATACTCCCCGCTAAATCACTCCAACACAGTCCTGCACTGCGTCATGCAGAAGCTGTTCTGATTGTTTGTCCATCATGACCAACAAATCATCAAGAGCCATGAGTTCGGTATCACCCGTAGGAATAATCTCATTTCCTGCGCGTGTCACCGTGAGTATCAAAGCCCCTTCAGGCCATGCCAAATCCTTGAGTTGATATCCATCCGCACGACTTCCGGGCTGTATAACATATCGCTTGATGAGTTTCTTCTCGCCATCAGACTGATCAAGCTCTCCCAAGGAACTCAACATGCCCGACAGTAGCTCCTCATAAAAAGGCGCAACCTTGAACATGTTTGCGCTGACATAGGCAACGATCGACACCACAGATACGCTTAACAAGGTCTCAAGGCTTCCTGTGAGCTCAAATGCTAAGACAATCGCCGTCACTGGTGCTCGCACAATCCCTGCAAAACTCCCTGCAATACCGAGCACAATAAAGTTCATGATGAGCGATGAGTCTGCAAATCCAAGACGTATAACTACCCCACCAAAGGCGCCACCGAGCAACGCACCCATTATTACCTGCGGAAATAGTGTTCCGCCGGGTGCTCCAGAGCCGAAACAAACGGCTGTAAACAACAGTTTTCCAATGAGGAGCACCGCCATCATAAGCAGTGAGAAGGTATGCGAATGCTCAAGCAATTCAACAATGGCGTCGCCACCACACGACAGCAAAGGAAAATGAATGCAACAATACCTGAGAGCATAAATGCTACAGCAAGTTTTAAGGCTTTGTGCGTGCTTCCGAGTCTGTCAAAAAGCGACTTAACCAAGAACATGCCCGTATTGTGAAAAGCTCCAAAAATACCAGCTAGAATACCTAAAAGTATGACTAAGAGATAGCTCGACAGAGGAATCAGCCCACTCAGACTTAGCTCTAATACAGGGCTCATTCCTAAGACTTGTGATACCAGAAAGTCACTTGCGACGCACGAACACATAACAGCAATGATGAGCGGTGCATTAAAGCTGCGGTGCATTTCTTCAAGTGCAAACATAACACCAGTAAGCGGGGCATGAAAAGCTGCAGACATACCAGCTGCGGCACCACAGCTCACACAAATACGCTCTTCGTTGTCTTCTCGGCGAAGCGCTTGTGCAACACCCTTCCCTGCCATGGCACCAAGCTGAACCGAGGGCCCTTCTCGGCCAAGTGAGAGCCCAGCTAAAGCAGTGATGGTTCCCGCGCTAAACTTTGCCACAATGACACGCCACCAGTTTTGGTGGACGCGTCCCATAATCTCTGCTTGTGTTTGCGGAATACCTGATCCCGCAGCGTCAGGCTCCCAACTCACCAATAAAATGACCATGAGCAACATGGCAGACAAACAAAGAGCCCACACCAACATAAGAACAACGTTGCCCGCAGCATTGCCAACAAACTGTCGCAAGCTTGTCTCGGCAGCCGCCAATGCAAGTCGGTAGAGTGTAATGGTTGCACCAGCAGCGATGCCAACAATAAGACCCTCAACAACCATGTGAAACTGGAGTCTGCGCGAGAACTGCTTTTCTACTTGATGGTGCACAGACCTGTCAAACATGCTCGCTACATCCTATCACCCGCGCTACGCTGCTCCTTAGTGAACCTGAATGAGTGAGAATACCTCGCGGTCAAACTCTTCTACCAGCTTTTCACGAGGGTTCAGGAAGGCAAGCTCGAGAAGAAAGGCAAATCCCTCAACCGTGGCACCAACATTTTGCACAAGGCGAGCTGTGGCCACCGATGTGCCGCCAGTAGCAATGAGGTCGTCGACGATGAGAATACGGTCAGCCGGCCCAAAAGCATCTTTGTGAATTTGCAGCTCATCGGTGCCATACTCGAGTTCGTATGACTGTGTATACACCTCACGCGGCAGCTTTCCGGGTTTGCGAGCGGGAACAAAGCCAGCGCCAAGACGATAGGCAATGGGAGCACCAATCAAAAAGCCTCGAGCCTCAGCACCAATGACTTTCGTAATACCTCGACCCAAAAAGTTGTCAGCTATCTCATCAATACAGGCAGCCAAACCCTGCTCATCTGCCAAAAGCGGTGTGATGTCCTTAAAGACAACGCCCTTCTCGGGATAATCGGGAATATCCATTACCAAGTGCTCGTATTTGAAGCCAGCCATCTTCTTCCTTTCTCAAAATGCTTCCGAAGCATTCATACACACCATACCAAGCAAACCGTGCAAAATTAAACGTCAATTCCTTTGAAATTGCCTCGTACAACTTTTCTCAGCAATGAAGAACGCAGGGTGTTTGTGAGGCTGAGCATACGCTCAAATACCTGCTGTAACTGAGCCTGTGCATTCTCGTCATTATCTTGGGCGCGCGCGGTTAAAGGTGCAAGCGCCTGTTCAAACATGGCTGATTCGCGATTTGCAGCAGTGACATACTGACGTAAGTTCTTAGGCTCAACACCAAAGCGCCTGAGCTCTGCTGCTGTACGAATAATGGGAATTTCACGTCCTTCAATCAAATCGCGACCATGCGGCGAACGCTTGAGCTCAATGAGTCCTACATCTGCCATCTGGCGAACAAACGAGACGCTCACGCCAAGCATATCGGGCAGATTCTCAATGTCGTGAAGCTTGGAGAGTTGCTCGTCATCTTCTGCCGTAGATGGGTCGTAGTCTGCTCCTACCCCAGAAGAGATGCCCATGAGGTCATTGCCACCCTCACGCTCAAGCTGCTCACGGAAGACATTGAGCGGCAAGTAGCGTGTCTTTAGAAGGTAGAGAATTGTCTCAAGACGCTTGATATCGCGTGACGAGTACAAACGATATCCACCAGGGGTTCTTGATGGTGTTAACAGCCCCTCATCCTCAAGAAAACGAATCTTAGAAACCGAGAGGTCAGGATACTGGTCTTGCAAACGCGCAACGACCTTCCCTATCGTGAGCTGTCCTGAAGAACCCATCTCACGAAATGTCCGTCTTGAGCCTACTTGGCTTGTGCTGGGTATGGAATACCATACGGAACGTACCAATTTGAACGGTCGATCCGTCAGACAGGATTGCGCTGTGAACGATGGCACCATCTACCCACGTTCCATTGAGCGACCTGCAGTCTTCAATGGTGGCGATGGTCTCATCATCGGGATTCAGAGTAATCTTTGCATGATGGCGTGACACCGTCATGTCGTTCAAAAAGACAGAATTCTGTGGATCTCGACCCAAGCTAATCTCGTTCTCATCAAGCATAAAGGTTTGCCCAGTTGATGGACCCTTTACGATGGTGAGCGTTGGGCATGATGGCCTATCACCTGCAATCATATCGGGGACTGTTGAGTCCGCTGCAGGCATGCGAAAGATTTCAGTCTTATCACTTACAGGCGGGACGGTTTGCTCGTCTGCCATTATTGACTCCCTCAGTATCGTTTCTCGTCTGCTAACCTATTATATACGCAAGTTTGTCATCGACAGGCGATGAACTCAATCTCGACAAGAGCTTGAGGAAGCGGTAAGGCTGCTACCTGCACACACGAACGAGCAGGTGCCGGTTTAAAGAAGCGCTCTGCATAAGCTTCATTCATAGCTGAAAAATCCGCGATATCTTTTAGGAACACTGTTGTTTTAACAACGTCAGATAAGTCGCAATCAATCTCTGCCAAGATGGCCTCAGCATTGTCAATAATGCGGTGAGTTTGCTCTTGTATGCCGCCTTCGACAAACTCCCCTGTTTCAGGGTCGATGCCGAGTTGACCCGAGATAAACACAAAGCGAGCCTCAGTGGTGCCCTGCGAATAAGGCCCAATTGCTGCGGGTGCGCCTTTCGTGGTAATCGAATACTTCATCGGTCTCTCCTATCTCATCAAAGTTTATGCGCAAATCTCATCACAGGCCGCAACAAAGCGCCGTGCAGCCTCTTGTATAACCTCACGAGGAGCAGCCAAGTTAATGCGCTCAAAGCCGCTGCCTCCAGCACCAAAGATGTGTCCTTCATCAAGATACAGTCCATGCTTTCTCATGAGCTGCTCAAGCTCCTCGTTGTTAAGGCCAAGAAAGCCAAGGTCGACCCACTGAAGATACGTTCCCTCAAGAGGGCTTGACAGCGCCTGTGGATGGGCTGTCTCAATAATAGAGCGACAGAGCTGCCAATTGTTCCAGATAAGCTCAATTAACTCGTCGAGCCAGTCTTCGAGCTGCGTGTAGGCAGCAATAGTTGCAGGAAAGGCAAATGAATTGAGAAGCCCCACGCCAACCTCACGCAAACCCTGATCAAAGCGTGTGCGCTTTTCTTCGTTGGGAAGGTAGATGCACGAGCACTGACATCCTGCCAAATTGAAGGTCTTAGAGGGAGCTACGCACACCATGCAATAGTCGTACTCGGTGGGTGTCATGAGATTCATGAGCGTGTGGTGCTCATAGCCCGGCATAACAAGATCGTTATGAATCTCATCTGCAACGATAAACACCTCATGGGCAATGCAAATGTCGATGAGCTTTCTGAGCTCTTTGTCAGTCCAGACGCGGCCCACCGGGTTATGAGGGCTGCATAAGATGAGCATGCTTACGTCGTCTCGAGAAGCAAGTTGTTCGAGATTATCAAAATCCATCTTGTAACTACCGTCTTCTGCGTGAATCAGAGGATTGACGGCAATATTGCGGCCTGAATCCTTTACAGCGGCACTAAATGGATAGTAGACGGGCTGCTGCACAATAACGGCATCTCCGGGCTTGGTAAAGCAACGTACAGCGTTATAGATAGCAGCAACAATGCCGGGCGAAACAGAAATCCATTCCTGTTTGGGATTCCAGTGGTGGCGGCGTTGTTGCCACCCAATAACGGCATCATAGAACTCTTGAGTAGGGCCAGCATATCCCAAAACCGCCCCATCAAGATAGCTTGTGAGCGCGGTGCGAATCTCTGGTGGAGCCACAAATTCCATGTCTGCAACAGAAAGTGGAACGATACCGTCTGCAAGTGTGCCACCGGCCTTATCGACCGCGTCATTCCATTTGAGAGAGCCTGCATTCCTTCGATCAAGGCGCGTTACAAAATCATAAGAACTCATGCTGACTGTCCCTTCAGTTCAACCGCAGGTGAGACCGTCCACAAACTGGTAAACGGACCAAACGAGTTGTTTTTTACCAGCTGAGGACGCGTGACATAGGCACAACTACCAACAATGCGTCCGTCTTGAATCCACATCTTGGCACCATACGCCTGAGAGGGAGAAACGAGCATTTCGGGTCGCATCATAACCTGAGAGAACTTGGTTGCTCCCCCATCAGGCCATACTAAGCCATCAGAATCCTCGAGCGTCTCGACCACGCAGGAGTAGCCAAAATGCCATGCAAAGGGTGCGAGTTTAGGACAGGTTCCTGCTTTTGCGAGGTCATAGCGCTTGTATTGCGACCATGCCCAATCCATGAGGCTTGCGGTATCGGCAAAACGACCGCTATTGGTTTTGCACCCTAAGACGCAGGTATACAGGGTTGTATCGTTGCGACGAGCGCTTCCTAAAAACGTGGTGCCGTGCTCAGATGCTCCGGTTTTAATACCCATGAGTCCTTTGTAGGTTTGCATGAGGTCGTCTGTGCTGGCAAAGACAACCTCCTCGCCCTCAATGGTGGCGGTGGTATTTGGTTTTGCAACCGTTTTTACAATGTAGGGATAGTGACTCATGGCGTAGCGACCCATCGTTACCAGATCGCGAGCAGTAGCTACGTGTCCGTCCTCTTCAAGACCGTGAGGGTTTTTGAACGTGGTGTTTGTCATGCCAATCTCGGCTGCTTTTTTGTTCATGAGCTTGGCAAACTCGCCTTCAGAGCCAGCAACTTTGCGGGCAACAAGGGTGGCTGCGTCATTGGCTGAATAGATGAGCGTCATGCGCATGAGCTCATCAAAGCTCACCTTTTGACCGGGAAGATAACCTGCCATCTGAGCATCCCATTGAAGGTCAACGTCGGTGCACTCTACCATCTCGTCCATGGGTATTTCTGCATCGAGTGCCACCATGGCGGTCATGATTTTGGTGATAGATGCGGGAGGGATCTTGTCATCGGGGTTTTTGCTCCACAAGATATTTCCTGCATTGTCTGCCAACACGGCAGATTCAGCCTCTTCAAGCTTGGGCTGTGATGTTGCAGCAAGCGCTGGGCGACTCAGCACAACTGATAAGGCGCATAAGGCAAAGACACACGCAAGCGTCATCTTTGCTCTAAATGTTTTAGGCATTCGCTCTCTCTTTCGCATAATACTCGCGCAGAAGACTTATGCCGATTCTAAAGTACAAGACAAATGTTATGACAGAGAAGATACACCCTACATAGACAAAGAACAGACCAAGCGAGGCGGGCTCATGATTGAGCAGCGGAAGCCACGATACGTTTACAATTCCCATGCCATCGACAACGGGAATGCCGAGCAACATGAGGCCAAAGCCAAGCATGAGGCACGCGGTTGCAATTTTGCCCGTATACAAAACATCAACGGGGCGATCATGGACTCTCTTGAGTACCAGCATGGCAATGGCGAGCAAAACATCGCGGCTGATGAGAAGAACCGCAATCCAAACAGGAAGCTCTCCTCTCAAGGTGAGTCCCAAGACTCCAAAAAACAACAAAGCACGGTCGACGATAGGATCGAGCTGTTTGCCAAACCATGAAACCGTTTGAGTTTTGCGAGCAATAAGACCGTCGAGCCAGTCAGTACATGCTGCGACGCCATACACAGCAATTGCGACATAGCGGTTTCCATGTGTGACAAACAAAAAGAGAAACACAAAGGTAAGCACCAAACGAAGCATCGTTATGGCGTTTGATATGGTAAATATCTTGTTTGAGGGATTGTCTGACGTTCCCAATGGAGCATCGGCATTTACCTCATCTTTTCCTTGGAAAAAAATCAACGCACTCCTTTTCGTAAATATAGCTCCAAGAATGATAGCGCAAGCACGATGCTCGTGGGATATGATTTGCATGACAATATAAACCACATGAGGTTTGCAATGAGGTTTGCAATGGAATACTTCATTTTTTTCATAGCAGGTCTTATTGTTTCAGCAGCTGTCCTTGCAGTTGGCGTTATAGCAGATGCGTGGTCGTTTATGCCTGACGAGAATACAGCTGATGCAGACTCTGCAGATTCAGATGTTGATACCAAATAGTGGGTATACAGGAGGAAATAGTGAAGAGCGTTCGAGTTGTTGCAGCAATTATCGAGAAAGACAAACGAATCTTGGCAACGCAAAGAGGATACGGCGAGTTTGAGGGCGGCTGGGAGTTTCCTGGAGGCAAGATTGAGCCTCATGAGAAACCAGAAGATGCACTTGTTCGCGAGATACATGAAGAACTCAATACCGAGATAGCGGTTATCCGCTTTATTACCAACGTACAGTACGATTATGAGAGTTTCCACCTTGATATGGATTGTTACCTCTGCTCTTTGCTTGATGAGACATTTGAGCTGTGCGAACACCATGCCGCACGTTGGCTCGATGCAGATCTGCTCAACTCGGTTGAGTGGTTGCCGGCAGACATTGAGATTCTCGACACATTACGAGAACAAGAGGTCGTCTAATATGCTTCTAGTCTGAGTTTTAAGCTTTGTGAAAAAGTGTACGTTTGAAATCGCTATCCCGCGTTATGTTAGAAGAAACCGCAGGAAAGCGTTTTCAAACGTACACTATTGCACGGGGAACTACGGTTGATAAATCTTTTATAACCTAAGATTTAGTACTGCGTGTGTTAGCTCATACATTTTCCGAGACTGTTCCGAAGGCGCCCCGGCTCGCGCCTCGCCTAGCGCCAAGGCAGCCTCGCCAAGGCCGCCTAGCCGTGGCGTTTCCTCGCAGTAGAGTATTGCCCTAATCAGAGCTTGTTTGTAGTATCATAGAGCCAGCGGCTAGCCTACGCTTGCGGTTAGGCGGCGCCGTTATTGCTTAAGGGTCGCAGTGTAGCAGCACTAGCGGCCCTCTTGCGTATTACGGCGTGTTTGAACACGCCTACGTACTTTGGAATGATCCTTCTTTTGAGCTAGTCTTGAGCCCAGCTTTCGTTTTTGCGTTTGAGCATCAACAAGAGCTGCAGCAAGTTTGAGAATCGCACTTGCAAGCCCAATTAGTCTAAAAAGCAGTTCCATAGGCGATCACCTCCTATACATGAGAAGGCGCCGCCCAGTACGTAGGTAGCCTCTGGCGTGAGACAAAGTATAAGCCCCGCGATGCTTCATATGCAAGAGCAAATATGGCTATCTACCAGCGTAAATATCTAACAAAAATTCGACAGAATCTAACAGAAATCTAACAAAACGCCTAACAAAGTTTTCAACATAACTCTAATTATGGGAGCTTCCTGCAATTATCTTACCGATACGATGAGGAACTCCCACAACCAACGCATTGCCCATGCAAAACGCGCGTCTGCCATCACTCATACCAGTATCAGTCCATCCTTTTGGAAATCCTTGGAGCTGATCTAATTCGTCAGGCACAAGGCGACGATATCGCCCATCAATCTCAACAATATGTTTGAAGCGAGATGCTCCTGTCCCACCTTCTCCAGTTAGGATTGTTCGGGATGGGTTCGTGAGCAAATCTGGAAACGCCATTGATCCTTCAGAATAGCGATATGTGAAACCAGTTCGCTTGTTTGTACGTTCCTCGCTCTTAGACCCCTTGAGGTATCGCCATCGTTCTAGCTTTTCTTCTGGTACATAAAAAGATTCGGGAATTTCAGACGCTGGAACTAGAATATCACCTAATACTTTACGCGGTCCGTTATATGATTCGATGACGTCACCTGTAATTACTCGGTAGTTCTGCATAACTCCTGCTGAAGTGAATGGCGATTTAGCTTTTGGACTATTGTTAAACTCCTGAGTTATTTCATAGGGGTCATGTGAAATCTCAAACTCATTGAAGACAGTGACAGGTTCAATTGGAAAAGCAGAAGAGATGATTCCTGATCCGATGCGTTCTCTCAAATCCCATGTATCCTGAGTTAACTCAGCATAAATATATACTCGTTTACGGCGTTGAGGAAAACCGTACTCTGCGCTATTGATAACCCGCCATTCAACCGCATATCCAAGGTTTGCTAAGCAAGTGAGCATTATGGCAAAGTCACGACCTCTTTGTCGAGCTGGACTCTTTAATAATCGGTCAACATTTTCCAAGAGAACGAAACGCGGGGTTTTAAGCTTCAAGAAGCGATAGATATCCCACCAAAGAACACCTTTCTTGCCTTCGATACCGCCAGCCTGTGATAACGGTTTTGCCACGGAATAATCTTGGCAAGGAAAGCCTCCAACAACCATATCGACATAATCTGGTATGCCATAGGTATTGATGCCAGTCTCATAATCATCAAGCACCTTGGTTATATCCTCGTTAACACAGCTCCCTTGCCCAAAGTGCGTTTCGTAGCAACGCCATGCAAATTGTTTAGACTCAGTCCCCGGAGGCTCCCATTGATTTGCCCAAATTGTTTCAAAGGGTCCTGCTGTTGGCATATCAAACTCCGGATGCTCAGCATCGTGGTATCCATCAAGTCCGAGGCGAAAGCCTCCAACTCCAGCAAAAAGCTCTGCTACCTTGATGGTCTTCACAGCACGTTTCCCCTTAGCAACCAGTGAATAACAAACGAGAGCTATTCTAGCTAATTCGAGTGGGAAGATCAAGAAATGAGATTCGCTAAATCCATTCCTCCGCGTCGAGACGTTTGGCAATATACGTCCCCTTGACCCATACTTGCTGTTTGTACATAGGTATTCCATTTACGAGTTCTGGCTTGTGAGTTGAATCAGAACTCGTTCCTCGTACAAACACCAATCCACCTTTCGCTTTTGGAAAGTTGGGGGCTCCTTGAATAACGCCCGTTTTATTGACTCTGGGTAAACCTGTTTTCTTGTCAATTGTTGGCTCAAACTTTAACTCATTGTTCGCAATGAGATGTTTAATCTCTGACCAAACCCTTTTAACTTCAGTCTCGATAAACTCGTCATCGAATGAAAGGCGCTTAAATCCCTTTAATACATTCTTTGATAATGGTGAATTCGTATCAGGTTCTTCGAAGACAACACAAAGAAGCTGGTTATTGGCAAAGAACTCATAGAAGAGAGACTCCTCAAAAGCTATTTCATTTGCGCTGTTGAACTCTTCGAAATCAATAGTAAAGAGCTTCATATCCTCAGTTCGTTTGCCCTCTTTAGTAAGAACAATGGACTTCGCTGAAAGCCCAATCTTTGAAAAGAGTTCGATACGACTCATTTTTCCACTTGCACCAAAGACACTCACAACCATCTGCTCTGCTACATTCTTTGACTCTGAATCAATGCCAAACTCACTACATATCTCTCCAATTGTCTTATCAGCGTATTGTTGTGATACAGAATGCAATTTCAAATCAATAGCTGCATAACTCGTATAGTTGCTTGGTAACTGCTCCATCGATTCACCGAAATTCTTTCGTGCAATGGCAGTAACCGTTGAACGTTTGAGACGAAACCTTGGTGGATGGGGATACTTAGGTGCCGTATCAATGAGCATTAAGTCTTTTCGAAGTGCTGACGACAATAAAGGATAAAGCTCTCGTCTTGATTCCTCATCCTGATGTTCATCTTGTATACGTTTTACAAAATCATGGACAAGCTGCCAATCAGACTGCAGTGTCTCTAGTTCTTCAGCATCAAACTCATGGAACTGGTATCCCTTAATTGGAAATGCTGCATATTCAGCTGCAGTAACGGTTGTATCTGAGTCATAGAGGTAATAGACAATAAGCATGTGCTCAATTTTGTGCCAGAAGTTCGAGTTGTAGAACTCCTCACCAGCAATAGAATCTAACGAAACGGCAGTTACAGACATCGGTTCTTTAGCTTCAAGACCTTGTCCACGTTTTGAAGGTCTTAGACCAGTTGTTTTCACTTCTGTCGGGACTCCATCAACCAGAATGTCAGGACGCTGGAAACTATCTGGTGGATATCCCAGTACGGATTGCTCGATAACATCTCCAGCAATGCCCGTGACTTTGGGGTTAGTTTTCGTTATTGCAAATACGTTGGCTGTGTCCGCTTCACCCAGAGTTTTACCTCGAACGGATTCAAGTTTTTCTTCGAGGTCTAATCGCACGAATTGATATTGAGTCTGACCCATGGTTTATCAGCATCCTACATTTAATCCAAAGCACATAGCCATATCCGACGAGATACCAAAATCTTAGCGAATGTTAGCTATAGCGTGCGTGCTGAATGTGCACTTTCGGGACGTTTGGTTGTTGAGCATGTGGTGCCTCACTGGCAGCTGCCCCTCTCACCGAACAGCTTTTCAATCCAAATGGACATTCGTTGTTATAACAACATAATACCTACTCACTTGGGGGTAATTTAGCCGTAGTGACAAACATAAGGAGGATCACAATGGCCAAAACACTTGATTTAACAAAAACGGTTTTCGACCTTTCTCAGGACTACCCCGAGTTTATCGACATAATGACTGAGCTTGGTTTTTCTGAGATTGCGAAGAAGCCAGTACTTCACTCAGTGGGAAAGCTGATGACCGTTCCCAAAGGCGCTCAGATGAAAGGTATTGAGCTGTCAAAGATTATCAAAGCATTCACGGATGCCGGTTTTGAGGTCATCGGAACTGGCGATGGCAGCACAGAGTCAAGTCCTCAGCCAAACTCGCCAGCTCAGTCAGCTGTGACCCAAACAGAAGCAGCTATCCCCTCTCTTGAAAGCTGGGCTCAGCAAAACAACCCAAACAGCGAAACGAAAAACAAGCGAGAGCTTCTCAAGGACTACCTCAAGCGACTCAACCAAGGAGAAGATCTTGAGTCTGTCCGTAGTGACTTTGTACTGGAGTTTTCAGACGTCGATGCCTCAGAGATTATGTTCGCTGAACAAGAGCTCATGGCAGAAGGCACGCCTCTCGAAGAGGTGCAGCGCCTGTGTGATGTGCACTCAGCACTCTTCCATGGCGCCACACGTGAAGAGCAAATCGCACATGCAGAGCTTGCTGTCCAAGACTCATTGCGCAGACGGATGGAACAAACGCATGAGCAAGCTAACACCTATGCCGACACAGCAACTCAACTTGAAGCTGTTGCAGGACATCCCTTGCAAACCTTTACCCGAGAGAATAAGGCAATAGATCAGGCACTGGCAGAGCTTCGTGCGCAAATTGCTTTGGACAAAGATTTCTCGCAGGCGTTTTCTCGCATCCGTGAGCTTTCAACTCACTACGCCAAAAAAGGAGACCTGCTCTATCCCCTGCTCAAAGTGAAATATGACATCTCTGGTCCGCATGAGGTTATGTGGAGTGTTGATGACGAAATCCGAGACGAGCTGGCAGCTCTTGCTGGGGAGTCCGAGCATAACGAATGGTGGCACACGCGCCTTGAGAACGTTCTTGTTCGTGCTGAAGAGATGATTTACAAAGAGCAAAACATTCTCTTCCCCATTTGTGCTGCAAACTTTAGCGAAGACGAGTGGTACGGAATCTATCATGACTCAAAAGACTACGATGTCTGCTTTGGTGTTGAGTCTCTCGTTTGGGAAGCTGCTGAGACCAACAAACGCTCGAACGAGCTTGAAAGCAGCTCTGAGGGCGAGATTGTTATGCCCGGTGGCCACCTGACACTCGAGCAGCTTACCGCACTTCTCAATACCATTCCACTAGAGATCACCTTTGTCGATGCTCACGACATCAATCGCTTCTTCAACGAGGGTCACAAGGTATTCAAACGCCCCGGCATGGCACTCGACAGAGATGTCTTCTCATGCCATCCACCCAAAATTGAGCCGATGGTACGCTCGATTATCGAAGATTTCCGAGCAGGCAAGCGAGACCGCGTGCCCGTATGGATGGACAAAGGCGGAAGATCAATGCTCGTGCTCTACCTTGCGGTGCGCGATGTTGCAGGCAACTATCTGGGAACGGTCGAGCTCGTGCAAGACATGGAATTTGCCAAGGAACATTTCTGCTCTTAGGTGATTTGGGGATGGTCTGGAGGCTTAGTGACGGTCTGTCACCCATGACTTGGGTGGTTTGTCACACATGACTTGGGGTGGTTTGTTGCTCTTGGCTAAGGGATGCTCTGTCACCCTTAACTTAGTGGTGGTCTGTCATTCGGATTGTGAGCACGTTAAGACCCAAAATGTTTTGGTATTGGACGTCATCTGCCATGTTAAAGACCATGCGGATTCCAATGTTTTTCAAGACATCATCTGGATCTATCATCTGCTGACGTTCATGTGGGTCAAAGGCACTACAGTCGTCTCGCAGGAGCAAGATAACATCCTCGTTTTTGTGAGCAACGCGAACATCTACAGAGTGCTTTCGAGAGTCTTTGGTAAAGCCATGTTCGATGATGTTTCTGCCCATCTCCTCCATCGCAAGAGCAGAATAATTCGTACAGCGACTCGATATACCGCGAGCAGTGCAAAAGTCCTGTACCGTATCAGAGATGCAGATAACGTCATCGAGCGTTTTGAGCGAAAAATCAAGACGCTCGTCCTCACCCACCCCAAAGTCTTCAGGAATCACCATGAGCTCGTCCATGGTGTACGGTATACGACGATTTCTGATAATCGAATAGGCAATCACAACGAGCGTGGTAACGACACCGTTAAGAATGTTGGCGATATAGACACTGTTCATGCCCATGAAAGGAATGAGCAGCGCAGTAAAGCCAGCAACGCACACAACGCCATCGAGCAAGGCTAACAGGTGTACCAGCAAGGTTTTGTCAGAAGCCTGTCCGTAGCAGGTGAAATGCATACAGATGATACTGAGGGGCATGCATATGGGGATAATTCTCAAACCCCAAGCGCACATGTTAAAGACATCAGAGCTTGTATCAGTGAAGAAGAAAGAAGACAACAGGCCAGAACACGCAATTATGCCCACGGCGATGACACACATGAACGGAATATAGCGTGTAAACATAACCCGCATGATATCGGTTAAGGTTTGTCGGTCTTCTTCTCCTACTGAGACACTCATGAGCATACGTGAGACTGCAAGCATACCGCCCGGTATTGCCCAAAAGATGTTCATGATGTTATTAGCAGCTGCATAGGCAGAAATTCCTGCTGCACCAACAAAGATTCCAAGCAGGTGATTGAGGATGATTCCGCGCGCTGACTGATAGAGATAGCTGGCAGCGCCCGGCAATCCAACACGAAAAACCTCAAGCGCTTCGGACAGATGCAGAGGTTCTACACGTATGTGCACCAAAGAGTCTTTGGACAGAAACGCTTGTGCCTGCACCAGAAGAAATACCCAAAGCCCCAGTGAGGATGCAAGAGCAAGACCAAAGGCCTCGAGCTGAAGCAGTCGCACAAAGATGAAGTTGAGGATTACGTTGGCAACGATATAGCTGATGCTTGCTACAAGTGTTCGCCTTTGCTTGTTCATCAGAGATAGAAAAGCCGCACAGGTGTTTCCCAGCAAAAGCGGGAGAATACCGATGGCTTGACCGAGCAGGTGGCTATTAAAAATGGGTCGCAAAGTAGCGTCGTTAGTTATAACCCAGCTGAGGTCAAAGAGTCCCATAAGCACATACAGCGCAATCAGAACAGCTGCAATGGAAAAAGAAAGTACGAGGTTGAGCGAGAAGATGTCTTGCACTTTTTTGAGTTCGTGTTTGCCAAGGTATTTGCCAACGATAATTGCGCTTCCGCCTACCAAGATGTTTGCGATCGATGTAAGGAGCATATTGAGTGGTGCATACAAACCAACAGCGCTCATTGCTTCAAGTCCAACGTAGTTGCTTGCAAAGAAGCTCGATACGATGCCGTTTACAGCTCCTATCATAAAAAGCAGAATCTGT
>JAFUCQ010000065.1 GCA_017459605.1 Atopobiaceae bacterium | reverse complement strand
TCCCTACATCGGCTACAAAAGCTATGACATAGCCAATGCCACCTTGTCATCTGTTGCAGACCAGATGGTTCGAGGTAGTGCTATCAAACCGAAGCTGACCGTCAAGATGGAAGGTACCACACTCAAAGAAGGAAGCGACTATAGCTTGTCATACAAGAACAATGTCAAGGTGGGAACAGCCACCATTACGGTGAGCGGAAGAGGCATGTTCTGGGGAAGCAAGAACAAAACGTTCAAGATTGTCAAACTCATCAAAGTTTCCATGTATCGCCTGTATAACCCCAATTCTGGTGAACACTTCTATACCGCAAGTGCCGGTGAGCGAGACGTGCTGACTAAGGCTGGATGGCGCTATGAGGGGATTGGTTGGACTGCGCCGCAGTGGAGCAAAGCACCAGTCTATCGCCTCTATAATCCCAACGCAGGCGACCACCACTACACTACCAGTGCGGGCGAGCGCGATATGCTCAAGAAAGTTGGCTGGAAAGACGAGGGGATTGGCTGGTACTCTGACACGTCTAAGGGTGTGCCGCTGTACCGTCAATACAATCCCAATGCTCGTACAGGTACGCATAACTACACCACCAACAAGGCCGAGAATGACCACTTAGTGAAGCTTGGCTGGAAAGCCGAGGGTATTGGCTGGTATGGCCTGAAGTAGTCGCAACAAATTCAAGCTGCGCGAAGTGGGTCAGGGCTCATACTCTGGCCCACTTTTTCTATACAGCCATGCTATGGATGGCGTATGTGAGAAATGCCTTAGATGCCGTGTGCAAAAGATGCGAAAATAAGCAAAAGATGCGAAAATAAGCAAAAGATGCGAAGGGAATTGAGTAATGGACATGGCTAATCCATTTACTTATTGCAGTTGATGAGGTTAGGGCTAACGAACCTGCAATGGTTGAACTTGCGGCTGTGTTTCAGCTCTTCGTTTCTGAGCGCAAACAGGTGGCCTTACTCATGGCAGGGCTTCCTTATCATGTTCATCAGCTACTCAATGATGAGTCAGTGTCCTTTCTGAGAAGGTCAATGCAATATCAGCTGGGACGAATACCAGACTTGGATGTACTTAACGCTCTGAGGAGAACTTTCGAAGAAGCTGGAAGAACGATATCAGCTCAAGCCCTTGAGGCGTGTACTCAAGCAGCTCAAGGCTTTGCGTATATGATTCAGCTTGTCGGATACCGAACATGGAATGCATCAGATAGAGTCGAGATTAGTTTTGAAGATGTGCAGAGAGGTATCGTGGCAGCACAACATGATATGGAAGAGCACATCTATCGTTCGACATATCGAGAACTCTCAGATGGAGACATATCCTTTCTCGAGGCCATGCTCGGAGATGCTGTAGAGAGTCGTCTCGCTGATGTGGCTCGTCGTATGGGGGTTAAGAGCAATTACGCTTCAAAGTATAAGTCGAGACTATTAGCTCAAGGAGTGATAGGTGAGCGCAGTAGAAGCACTGTTTTTGCCTTTGAGATCCCAGGATTCAGGGAGTTTTTTGAACGAGAGCGGGGTTTTGGTAATGATTTGAAACGAGGCTGATGGATTCCTGCACCATATGCAAGCTGGTGTTTGCGGAGCTTATGTGTATCCCGTCTGTTAACTATCCCAGATAAACACCAGCTTTGCTTATGTGCCTCGCTAATCTGTGTTTGAGTAGTTGTCGTAGTGGAGAAAACCAATGGAAAAGAGCATGCTCAGAGTCTGTGTTGTGGGAGCCACAGGATACGCTGGAGTTGAACTGTGTCGTCTTGTTGTTGGACATCCTGCGCTTAATCTTGTGATGGCAACAGACCGAAAGCAGGCGGGAACGCGACTCGCTGAGTTGTATCCTGCTTTTGAGGATGTCTCAGACATTGTGCTGTCACTTCCGGATCCCACTGAGATTGCCCAGCATGCAGATCTTGCCTTTCTTGCGGTTCCGCACACAGCAGCGCTTCAACTAGTGCCAGAACTCTTGTCAGCTGGCGTTACCGTGATTGATCTTTCTGCAGACTACCGTCTCAAAGACCCTGTGGTGTATCAAAGCTGGTATGAAACACCACACACGAGTCCTGAGCTTCTCGAGCAGACAGTCTATGGATTACCTGAGCTTAATCGTGCCTCTTTGCTCGAGTTGTCAGCGTGTCGCGAGCGCGGAGAGGCTGTGTTAGTGGCAGCTCCGGGATGCTATCCCACAGCAACAGCGCTGGCAGCAATCCCTGCGCTCGCTGCAGGAGTCGTGAGCTCAGATCTTGTCATCGTCAATGCGATTTCTGGCGTTTCTGGTGCGGGACGTACTCCCAGTGCACGAACACACTTTTGCTATGCGAATGAGTCACTTGAAGCGTACGGTGTTGCCAAGCATCGCCATACTCCTGAGATTGAGCAAACGCTCACACAGTCTGCAGGCCATGAGATGTCGGTAGTTTTTACCCCTCATTTGGCACCGCTGAATCGGGGACTGTTGTCAACGGTCACACTTGAGGCAAGCAAGGATATCGAAGCAGATGAGCTCCAAGCAATCTATGAGGCAGCTTACGAAGATGAGCCGTTGGTGAGCATGCTTCCCGCAGGTACGATGCCACAAACGTCTTCTGTTGCTGGAACTGCTCGTGCTCACGTTGGTGTAGCGCTCGATGCGCGACGACGACGAATCATCGTTGCGTCGTGTGCGATTGACAACCTTGGGAAAGGTGCTGCAAGCCAAGCAGTACAGTGCGCCAACATCGTATGTGGCTTGCCCGAGACGAGTGGTCTCGATTTTGTAGCACCCGTACTGTAAGAGACATAGTGTCAATTATATGTAACGACGCCCCCGTGTAACTGTTCTTTTCACGGTGCATGAGACACATGCATCGAATAACTTGGAGGCATCATGACTGAATACAAACCCATAGAGCTACCATTTGAATCTGACCCAGCGCTGCTTGTAGGCTTTAGCTCATGTGAAGGTGGTGTGTGTGCAGCGCGAGGAATACAAGCCCAAGGTGTGCAAGCAGGGTTTCGGCACAATCCCGAGCGTCTCGATCTTGCACTCGTGGTCGCACAAAACAGCTGTCCTGTAGCGGCAACATTCACCCAGAATCGTTTTTGTGCTGCACCTGTTCAACTATCCAAAACCCGCCTTGAGGATGGTTTTGCACGGGCGGTTGTTTTAAATTCTGGCAATGCCAATGCAGCCACCGGTGAGCAGGGTCTCATCTCTGCTACAAAGAGTTGTCAGATTGTGGCACATGAGCTGGGGTGTCCTGAGAACGAGGTGCTTATTGCCTCAACTGGAGTTATTGGTGTGCAGCTTCCAACTGAGGGCTTTGAGCGAGGAATTCCGGTGGCAGCAGCAACGCTTGAGGCAAGTGCAGAGGCTGCTCATAATGCCGCCTGTGCTGTTATGACCACAGACACCTATCCCAAAGAAGCAGCACTTGTCGGAACCCTCGTACTTGATGGTGCTCAGGGGCTCCAAGAAACGCTCATCCACATAGGAGGTTTTGTCAAGGGCTCAGGCATGATTAGTCCCAACATGGCAACCATGCTCGCTGTGTTGAGCACCGATGCGCCGCTCACCCACAAAGCGGCAACAGCTGCCCTGAGGCGTGCCGTCAACGCGTCGTTTAACAAGGTAACGGTTGATTCGGACACCTCAACCAATGATTCATGCTTCTTATTTGCAACAGGCGCTGCCTATCCCGAAGCTACTCCCATAACAGAAGAGCACCCTGCGTTTGACGCCTTCTCGGCAGCGCTTGAAAGTGTTTGTCAGATGCTTGCCCGACAAATTGCAGCGGATGGAGAAGGCGCTACCAAGCTGGTAACGGTCGATGTTGTGAATGCGCTCAACGAGGATGACGCTGAGCGAGTGGCGTTTTCAATTGCAAACTCTCCGCTCGTAAAGACTGCCATCTTTGGGCATGATGCCAACTGGGGTCGCGTGGCTGCTGCTGCAGGGAAGTGCGGTGTTGCGTTTGACCAGTCTCAGGTAGATATCGACTTACTCGGTGTTCCGGTGTGTCGAGCTGGTCTTGCAATCGAGATGGACGAGGACGATATGCTCAAGCGCTTTGAGCAAGATGAGCTCTCAATCGCCATATCTCTTGGTATGGGCAGCGCACATGCCCGTGTGTGGACTTGTGACCTCACCCATGAATACGTAACCATCAATGGCGATTACCGCACGTAAGCCACGTAGAAATCACGTCAAACAAACGATATGAGCGATACCGAGGAGAATCAATGATTATACATAAGCAACACAATGACCCGTATGCTATGAAACAGGTCGAAGCCCTGATTGAAGCGCTTCCGTGGATTAACAAAATGCAGGGTCAGACCTTTGTGGTGAAATATGGTGGCTCTGCTATGGAAGATGCCAAGCTCAGGCATGCCGTGCTCGACGATCTTATGCTTTTGCGCCTTGTGGGAATTCGCCTCGTGATAGTTCATGGTGGCGGAAAAGCAATCACCGAGCTTATGGATAGGCTTCAGCTCCCAGTCTCGTGGTCAGAAGGTCAGCGCGTGACTGACGATGCGGCTATGGAAGCGGTACAGATGGCACTCATCGGAAAGGTCAACCAAGACCTCGTAAGTGAAATGAACCACTACGGAGCGTTTGCCACGGGTGTCTCGGGATCGGACGGATGCACCCTCACGGCCGAGCAAGCAGATCCAGCACTGGGGCGCGTTGGTAAAGTCACCGAGGTAAATGCCAGCCTCATTGAGTCGCTTCTCGACAACGGTTATGTTCCCGTCGTGGGCGGTGTCGCTCGCGGAGAAGATGGACTGTTTAATGTGAATGCTGATATCGTGGCAAGTCAAATTGCCGCTGCTCTCAAGGCTGACAAGCTCATTTATCTCTCGGATGTTGATGGCTACTACCAAAATCCCGATGACCCAGACACCCTCGTATCGTCAATGACCTTCGATGAGGCACGTGAATTGGTTGAGTCGGGAGTGCTCCATAAGGGGATGATTCCAAAGTTTCGCTCAATTGTTGAGGCGGCCGAAGCAGGGGTTGGTTGCGTACACCTTATCAACGGAACTCAGCAGCATTGTCTGTTGCGCGAGGTCTTTACCGATAATGGTGTTGGTACCATGCTTTATGATAGTTCTGAAGAGGGTGTTGAATACGATGCCGAGGTCATGGCCCATGGTGGCGATGATGAAGAGAGCCGGTGAGTGTCATGGATGACATGAGAGACAATTTGGGTATGCTGAGCGGCCTTGGAGATATGGGCGGCGTTGGCGGTCTGGGAATGCTCGGTGCTCTGGCAGGTCTTGGTGACCTATCAACCTCAACCCCTACGACCATGCCCTATGTAGCAGCTGAAACCGCAGATCTCGACGACGAATACGTGATGCACACCTTTGCCCGTATGGGAGTTGAGTTTGTTGCAGGTCAGGGCTCAACGCTGACAGATGCTGCAGGAAACCAATATCTCGACTTTGTCGGAGGCATCGGCTCGTGTTCGCTCGGCCACTGTCATCCTATGGTGGTGAGGGCGCTTCAATATCAGGCTGGTCGGCTGTGGCAGGTGGGCAATTACTATCACACGCAAAACCGCGGTGAGCTTGCTCACTCAATTTCTCAGTTTCTCTCCAAAACAACCGATGATGAGGGACATATAACGGGAGACCAAGATATTCAATGGCGCAGCTTCTTCTCAAACTCGGGAGCTGAATCGATGGAGGGGGCCATCAAGATAGCTCGACGCCATGGCGAGCGCAATCTCAAGGGTGCTTATGGCATCATTACTGCCCGCAGGAGTTTTCATGGCAGAACCTTTGGAGCACTTGCCGCAACAGGTCAAGATCATTATCACGAAAGCTTCCAGCCTCTACCGCGTGGCTTTGCCCATGTTCAGCTCAATGACTACGCAGCTCTTGTTGAGATGATAGACAATCCTCCCGCTGAGCTCGGTCCTGTTTGTGCCGTTGCTCTCGAATGTATCCAAGGTGAGGGCGGGGTGTGGCCGGCTCAGCTCGACTACCTCATTATGGTATCTGAGCTCTGCCGTGACAGAGGGCTTTTACTCATCATCGACGAGGTTCAGACGGGCTTTTTCCGTACAGGCGCACCCTTTGCATTCCAACGCGCCGGTATTGTGCCCGACGTAGTTGCTATGGCTAAGGGTTTGGGCGGAGGATTTCCTATCGGCGCGGTGGCTGCTCGTGCCGAAGTCGCAGACCTTATGGGGCCAGGAGATCACGGTTCAACCTTTGGAGGAAACCCACTGGGATGTGCTGTCGCTCGCGCTGTGGTAGAGGAAATGGAATCGGGCGAGCTCGGCGAACACGTGCTTGCGGTAGGAGAACATCTTGCAGGCGCATTGTCGGCACTTCCACATGTCAGTGAGGTTCGAGGGGCGGGTCTTTTGCGAGCAGCTCAGCTTGATACACCCAGAGCGCAAGACATTGTTCGCGAAGGCTTGGCACAGGGCTTGGTATTGAATAGCATTGGAGACTCCATACTGCGCTTCTTGCCACCTTTGGTGGTGGGAAAAGGTCAGGTGGATATTTTGGCAGAGCGCCTGAAGAACCTTATTGAGAAGTTGGCTTAGTACAAAGCTCGTTGAGAAGTTGGCTTAGCACAAAACACGTTGAGAAGCTGGCTTAGCACAAAGCCGTTGAGAGGGGACGTGTGCACAAAAGTGACTCATATAAGCGAATAGCACTTGCTCTGGCGGCAGGTACTGCAGCAACACTGGGTTTTGTCGTTAAGCTCAGCCAGCAGCTCAAAGACATGCAGCTTCATATACTGTGGAAGGCTCGTCAACAACCAAGTTTTGTGTATGACACCGAAGACGATGAGGGGCGTCCTATGCGAGTGCTCTCGGTAGGGGGTCGCTGGCTATCGGGGTGCTCGCTCGATGAGTCACTGCGCACAACGCCTCCCTTTGCCTATCTTCGCTCCTTTGACCACATGTTTGACACGGCACTTCCCATATCAAAAGTGCTCGTGGTAGGGGGTGGCGCATACTCCTACCCCAAGCATCTTGTATCGAGTCGAGACGAGATTCGAGTTGACGTTGTCGAGCCCGACCACGCTATCACGCAAGCTGCTTATGACTATTTTTTCCTGAAAGACTGTATTGAGCGTACCGCCGACAGACTGAGGATAATTCCTCAGTACGGGCACGACTATCTATCAGAGAGCATAGAGCTCTACGACGTTATCATCAACGACGCCTTTGATGGAGCACAGCCGAGTCCAGAACTTGCAGGTGAGAGGGGTGCTCTTCTTGCGCGAGATCACCTGATTCAAGGTGGTCTGTATATGCTCAACGTGGTGTGTTCTTCTGGAATGAGGGGAGTCCAGAGCCTTCAGCGCTGTGTCGAAGAGCTTGGGCGTGTGTTTACGAGCGTTCATGTTATCCCTTGTAGCGACGAGGGCTTATCAGATATGGACAATTATCTGGTCATTGGAAGCGACGGTGCGCATAGCTTTATCGGTGAGCTTGCAGGCGGGGCACCTCAGCTTGAACTCGATTAGTTGTGAGAGCGCCTCTCAGGCGTTTGCTAGGTTAGAATGAAATATCGTTAGCACATGCATCTTGTACACCAGCCAAGAGATGAGGAAAAACTCTGGTATTGCGCGTGTATGTTGAGAAGAGGCCGGGTTTTGATGTCGAGGCTCAACAGCTTACTTCAGAGCTCACCGCTACACTTGGGATTGGCAAGCTCGAACAGCTCCGCATCATCAATCGATATGATGTCGAGGGAATCTCAGAAGAACTCTTTGAGCGCTGCATACCAACCGTTTTTTCTGAGCCGCAGTCAGATTATGTCTATCGAGATTTGCCTGAGTTTGATGGTGCAACACAACTCTTTGCTGTTGAAGCGTTGCCGGGACAATTTGATCAGCGTGCTGCAAGTGCCGCTGAATGTATACAGCTCATAAGCCAAGGTGAGCGCCTCGAGGTGTTATGCGCAAAACTCTACGTTTTTGAGGGTTCGGTGAGCAAAGAAGACCTTGAACGCGCTAAGAACTATCTCATAAACCCAGTTGAAGCACGCGAGGCAACACTTGAGTTACTCGACACAGTGTCACTCAAGCTCAGCGATCCTGAGCCCGTAGAGCAGCTCGCAGGCTTTATTGATCTTTCCCAAGATGAGTTGGCACGTTTTGTAGACGAGCGTGAACTGGCCATGGATTTGGCTGACATCAACTTTTGCCAAGAGTATTTCAAAGGGGAAGGTCGAGATCCCTCGATTACTGAAATCAAAATGATTGATACCTATTGGTCAGATCACTGTCGTCACACCACCTTTGGAACTGAGCTGACAAACGTATCGTTTGAGGATAGCGAGCTTGAAGAAGCGTGGCAGCGCTATCTGTCGATGCGCGAGACGCTTGGTCGACAGGATAAACCTCTGTGCCTGATGGATATGGCAACGATTGCTGTGAGGTGGCTCAAGCGTGAGGGCAAGCTCACCCAACTCGATGAATCTGAAGAAATCAATGCCTGTACCGTCAAGCTTACGGTGGATGTTGATGGAAAAGACGAGGATTGGTTGCTGCTCTTTAAGAACGAGACCCACAACCATCCAACGGAGATTGAACCCTTTGGTGGAGCTGCTACCTGCATTGGAGGTGCCATTCGAGACCCGCTGTCGGGGCGAAGCTATGTGTATCAGGCAATGCGCGTAACCGGAGCTGCAGACCCGCGTGTTCCTGTAGACCAAACCATTCCCGGCAAGCTTCCCCAGCGAAAGATTGTCACCACCGCAGCAGAAGGTTATTCGTCATACGGTAACCAAATTGGTCTGGCAACAGGTCAAGTTCACGAGCTCTATCACCCGGGATACCTCGCTAAGCGCATGGAGATAGGTGCTGTTGTTGGCGCCACGCCTGAGCGCCATGTGCGCCGTGAACGTCCGGCTCCCGGAGACAAGATTGTGCTTCTGGGTGGTCGCACTGGTCGTGATGGCATTGGAGGAGCCACAGGCTCGTCTAAAGCACACAAGGTAGAAAGCCTAGCTGACTGCGGAGCTGAGGTTCAAAAAGGTAACGCCACCATGGAGCGCAAGCTTCAGCGTCTGTTTAGACGAGAGGATGCTTGCAAGCTTATTAAGCGCTGCAACGATTTTGGTGCTGGCGGTGTGAGCGTAGCAATTGGTGAGTTAGCCGACGGACTGTCGATTAACCTTGATGCTGTTCCTAAAAAGTATGAGGGCCTTGATGGAACAGAGCTTGCCATTTCTGAGAGCCAAGAACGCATGGCAGTGGCCCTTGCTCCTGAGGATGTGGAGCAGTTTTGTGCGCTTGCAGAACAAGAAAACCTCGAGGCAAGTGTGGTGGCCGAGGTAACAGAAGATCCGCGTCTGCGCATGACCTGGCGTGGCGACACCATCGTAGATGTTTCACGAGAATTTCTTGCTTCAAATGGGGCTCCCAAGAGCCAAGACGTTGTGGTTGAAGCAGCTCAGCCGTATCACAAGTCATGGGGAGAAGGCTCGCTCAACGAACGTATGCAAGCGCTCGTGAGCGACATTAACGTTGCTTCAAATAAGGGTCTGTCAGAACGCTTCGACTCAACCATTGGAGCAGCTACCGTTTTGATGCCGTTTGGTGGTGCTTCTCAGCTTACGCCCACACAAGCTATGGTGGCAAAGCTTCCCGTTTTTGGGAAGACAAGCACCTGCTCAGGTATGGCATGGGGATACAATCCCTATCTGATGGAGCACGACCAGTATCGAGGCGCTTATATCTCGGTGGTGGAAAGCTTGAGTCGTCTTGTTGCTGCAGGTTTTGAGCACGAACAAGCCTACCTTACGTTCCAAGAGTATTTTGAGCGCCTGCGTGATGAACCACAGCGTTGGGGAAAACCAGTAGCAGCCCTGCTTGGTGCACTTGATGCTCAAGTTGAACTGGGCGTCGGAGCTATTGGTGGCAAAGATTCAATGAGTGGAAGCTTTGAAGACCTCGATGTCCCGCCAACGCTTGTCTCGTTTGCGGTTGGGGCAGGAAAGGTCGAGCGCGTGTGCTCCAATGAGTTTAAAGGCGCAGGCCATCGTCTGGTGAGCGTGGTTCCTAACTATCGTTCATGTGGCATTGTTCCTCAAGCCGAGTCATTTCTTGCCTGCATGAACTTTGTCGAAGAGCTGACCGCTCGCGGATGGGCTTTAAGTGTGAGCACTCCTGGATATGGTGCTGTGGCAGAGCAGCTCTTTAAGAGTGCGCTTGGTAACAGCATTGGTGTTGAGCTGGTAGATGAGTTTAGCGCTGAGTCTCTCTTCGCTCCCGCTTATGGTAGTTTCATTGTTGAGCTGAGCGACGACGCCCAGCTCGATAAGCTGGATGCGGATAAGAGCGATTTCTGTGTAGCTCCACTGGGATACACCACCGACAACTATGTGTTGTCTGCCTGTGGGGAGCACATCGAGCTTTCGGAGCTTCAGGAACTCTGGGAGTCTGCGCTTGAAGATGTGTTTGCCTATCGCGGAGCAGGAAAAACGGTCGAGCGTGTTCAATTCTCGTCAGACACGAAAGCTCACTCAAAGCTCAAGCTTGCTCGCCCTCGCGTTATCATTCCAGTATTCCCGGGCACCAACTGCGAGTACGATACCGTTGCTGCCTTTGAGCAGGCAGGCGCAGAGGCTCAGGTGCTTGTGCTCAACAACCTCAATCCAACGCGCGTGAGCGAGAGCGTAGAAGCCTTAGCCAAGGCAATTGACAAGAGCCAAATCATTATGCTTCCAGGTGGTTTTTCGGGAGCAGATGAGCCCGATGGTTCAGCCAAGTTTATTACGTCGGTGTTCCGCGCCCCTGCAATTACCGATGCTGTGAGACGCCTTCTCTTTGAGCACGATGGTCTCATGCTGGGTATTTGCAATGGTTTTCAGGCTTTGGTCAAACTCGGCTTGGTGCCGTATGGAGACATCCGTGAGATGGACGAGAGCTGCCCAACGTTGACCTTTAACAATGTGGGTCGTCACCAGAGTCGCCTTGTGAGGACGCGTGTGGCTTCAAGTTTGTCACCATGGTTAAGCCGCTGCGAGCTTGGGGATATCCATACGATAGCCATTAGTCACGGAGAAGGTCGCTTTGTGGTGTCCGATGAGCTTCTCAGCTCTATGCTGCGTGCGGGACAGGTGGCAACTCAATATGTTGACGAGCAGGGCACTCCGTCAATGGATTTGTCGGTCAATCCTAATGGTAGCGTGCTTGCCATTGAGGGCATTACCAGCCCAGATGGTCGCATCTTGGGCAAGATGGGACATAGCGAACGCCGAGGTGCTGGCCTGTACAAAAATGTGCCCGGCAATTCCTATCAAGAGCTCTTTGAGGGAGGCGTTGACTACTTCTCGTAGCGGCTCGTGCACAGGCGTTGACCGCGCTCATAGCGCTCGTACGCGTTATGCCCAGCCCACCAGTGTACCAAGCACACAGCTGCCAAATGTGAGGAGCGTGGCGCTTGGATAGTGGACGATGCTTGCAAGAAGCTCGCGCATCAGCGCGTGGGGAAGTGACAGCCACGGAGTTATGCTCGCAACTGCATGGGCAACAAGTCCTTCTTGTTGTGCTATATGAAGTGAACGAGCTATGTGAAAATCGGAGCTCACAAAGGCGCAGGTATACTGTGTGCCCGAGAGGTCTTCGATCAATGCGCGTGTGTTTCTAAAATTATCAACAGTGCTCAAAGACTTGTCTTCGCAGATGAGAAGCTCATGATTGATATCCTTGCTTAGCAGGTAGCTTTCCATAACCTCGGCTTCACTGAAAGCTTGTGAGGGTCGTTTTCCTCCAGAGAGAATGAACGAGGAGTCCGTGTTTTCATTACGCCAAAATGCAAGTGCGGTGTCAAGGCGGCGCTTTAACAAAGCGCTCGGTTGGTTGTGTATAAGAGCTGCTCCACAGACAATGATGTAGTTAAAACTGTTTGCGTTAATAGTGCTGGCATCAGCGCTGCTTTTTTGGCTCTCGTTATGTGTGTGAACAGCAGTTTTGTACTTGTTGCCAAAATACTTTGTTTGGGCAAGGATAAGACAAAACTGTGCTGCCCAACAAAAGCACAGGGCACACACAAGAGTCTCAACGGAATGTGTGCTCATGATGGGTAGTAAGGCTGTACGAGAGATGTCTTGGACAAGCTGCAGATTAGTAACAAACAGCTTTGAGCAGCTCACCACGGCAAAGATACATACGATAAGAATCACAGTGTCGCTTAAAGACTGTAAGCGAAACTGCCTCCGACGAATCATGATGCCAATGTCTGCAAGCGCTCCACCAGCAAGTACGATGGTTTCAAGCAGCATGAGCCCGAGCACTATCCATGCAAGTGTGTGGACTTCAACGATAAGTGCCACCACAAGCACTGCAAACTCTAAGAGAGCGAGCATACCTGTGCTCAGAGGCATCCTTACCAGCGAGATGGCAAGAAGGCCAAGTATGAGTATGGCAATAATAATCAGCGTCAAAAGACACCCCTATTCTTTTGAAAGTAAACTCCTCAACATACGTGAGTGTTGTATCAAAACAAAGCAAGTGAACTTATACCCCGACCAATCATGATGCAATGCAAGAATTAAGCTGCAATTCATCGAATGATAGGCACCGTGCAGCGGATGCATATACCGTGCTGCAAAAACAAATAAATCTTCGCATTAGAATGCTCGTGAGAGGTCTGTCTGTAATACGTCTAAGAATCGGAGAGGAGACTCGTCCATGGATGACCTAAACGTAGGAGAGCCAGGAGGGACAGAAATAAAAAAGCAGCTTCGTGTTGAGCTCAGAGCCCTTCGCGACTCGCTCAACGAACAGGAGCGACTCGAAGCTGATAGCGCAATTACGCGACAAGTGCTCTCGCTTCCAGAATATGCATCTGCCATGGTCATCTTTAGCTATCTCTCAGTTGGATCAGAAATCGAAACCCGCGAAATCATGAAAGACGCGTGGTCAAAGGGTAAAAAGGTAGCAATTCCTAAGGTGGTTCGAGGAACTCGTGGCCTCAAGTGGTATGTGATTGATAGTTTTGATGATTTGGTAGAGGGTGCTTACGGTGTGCTTGAACCATCGGGCCATCCCGCAGACCTCCAGAGCACCAAGACCGCTGATGTTGTGGGTGGCGCTGAAGCCATGCTTGCATTGGTGCCGGGACTTGCCTTTACCCCAACTGGTTTTCGTATTGGATACGGGGGAGGTTATTATGACACCTTCCTCCGCAAGTTTGAGGGAACGTCGGTTGGTCTGTGTCGAGAGTCGCAAATGACCAATCAGATAGATGGTCTTGAGCGTCATGACTTGCCTGTCGATATTGTGGTGTGCGAACATAGGATTCTCAGACCGCTTTCGTGATTATCGGGTAGGCCTATGACAACTTCGCGTAGTGCTTGGGCTCGCGACAAGTCCAAGCTCACCTTGGAACAGCAAGTCCGTTATATAAAAGATACTGGTGTCAGTTTTAATTTGTACTCTGAGGCAGAAGCGCTTGTGTTTCTGCGTGATGAGACATACTTCAACAAGATTACTGCTTTTGGACCGCTCTGGAAAAAAGATGCAGATGGCCGCTTCTACAATCTCGACTTTGGCCAATTAGTTGATCTGTGGCGTATCGACAGGCTTTTAAGCCAAGTCTGTATGCTCATGACGCTTGAGATTGAAGCATGGGCAAAAGAGCAAATTGTTTCTCGTTGTGACCAGCTGAACTCAGAGGATGGTTATTCTTTGGTTGATGATTTTTGGAATAGCCTCGACAAAGCAAACAAAAAGAACCTCAGGAACGATCTTCACATCAATGCAGACAGACGCATGCTTGAGGGCTCTCCGTGGATGGATGAAGAGTATCTCGAGCCGCTTCTCGACAAATATGAGCTTGACCTGCCCGTGTGGGTGCTCATGCTCACAGCGTTTTTCAATACGCTGCAGATGTTTTATCGCTTTTGCGGTAGGCGATGGCACGATGAGCAGATGGTGGCAGACTCATATCTGTTGCTCGACGTAAAAAACATTCGCAATCTCTGTGCTCATAACAATGGCTTGCTCGTGGGTTTGTCTGAAGCTCCTGATGAGGGAAAGCTTGCAAAGCATGAGGCCTTTGAAGCGCTTGGCTCGACAGGCGTGGATAGTCAGTCGTGCAAAAAGCAGATGAAACAGCGACGTATGCGTGAGCTTCTCTCGGTTATCTATTTGTATGGACGAATCGTTTCAGAGGGTCTGCAAGACCAAGAGGGAGTGTTGGGTCTTGTTCAAACGCTCGTAGAGCGTATTCGTGCCAAACGGGAGGTCTTTTCTTCAAATAGCCAACTTGCAGATGCTTTGCAGTTGGTGGCAGATGCGTGTACTTTGCTCGTGAGTGCTCCTTCGCAGACTACCTCAAAGGACAGACCTCTAAACCAAAGGAAGGCCCATGACTAACGGAGAAGAGCAGAATACCGCGGACAGTATAGCGGGCGATACAGCGGGTGATACTGCGGGCTATGCAGCGGACAGTGTAGCGGTCGATACCGCGGACAGTGCAGCGGGAAGTATAGCAGGCAATACCGTGGGCATAGACACTCACGCAGCTACAGCTGAGGGTAGCCAAAACGTACAAACCACGACACAAGATTCGACCCCAAGTAAATGGAGACTCGGCTGTATCACGATGCTTATCTACGGTGCTGCCCTTATTGTATTCAGCGTGTTGGATTATGGATGCAACATGATTGCAGCCAGATTTTCCAATCAACCAAATCTTTTGCCAGAACGCATCAAGGTCGCGAGAATCATGACCTATGACACAGGGAGCGCCAGTCCGTCTCGCTATGAGGAGCTGAGCCTCGAGCTTGAGGGAGAGCCGTGGAAAGACTGGTTTGTGTACGGGGTTGAACAGGAGGCCGAGCAACGCCCCCGTCTTGAAGATGACTTCTACACTGCCATAAATGGGGAGTGGATAGCTGAACGCGCCGAATCCGGTTTTGATATGTATTCGCCCGTCTATGAACGCTTTGAGCAAATTGCGTTTGATATGGCTGAGTTTTTGGAGTCTGATAAGGCTGGAAGTGAAGCTACGCAACAAGATGTCGACAATCTTCGTACGATGTATACGCTCTGCCGAGATTGGGATAACAGAAACGTTGATGGCTACAAACCACTGCTTCCTATTATTGAGCGCATCGGTGCGATTGACACGATGGACGAGATGAGCGAGTTTCTCTGTTCTGATGATTACCGCCTGTCAAAAGCGTGGAAGCTCGATGATTATGGAGATGAGCTCGAAGGACATGCTCTGTTTGGTTTTGATGCATATAAAGATACCGATGAGAACAGCGATGGTGAGCAGACTGCTTCGGGTTATTCCCTTGACATTGTGCCCGCAAACTATCAGTTGGCTCCACTTGTGAACCGCAAAAAAGCTGCCGAGGGAGAAGAGCTCGTTGCGCTCGAAGAGGCTGCAATCGATGCCGAGCTTGCCTACTGGCAGTTAAGACGCTTGGGATATGATAAGCGTGAAATCATGCATACGCTGAGCCAAGCTGCAACACTTGATTATGAGTTGAAGTATGCTGCCAACTATGCAGGCGATTCTGATACAGATGAAACGGCTGACGGTCGTGAATCTATTCCGACGTATCGCTTTCCGTGGGACAAAATCCTGTCCTCCTACGGTTTTGAAACAGCTGACAGCGTCAACTGTAGCGCCACGTATTGGCTAAAAAAGCTTGATAGCGTCTATATCGACGATAATCTTGAGCTCTTTAAGTCGCACATGCTTGTGTCATTGCTTATCGACAGCGCAGAGTATCTCGATGAAGAAGCTTACTATGATGCTTCTTCTGTTACGGGGTCGATGTTTTTACCTCCTCAAACCCAAGAGACTATAGCAGCATGGCCCGATACTTCAGACTTCGAACACTCGGAAGAGACCCTTGATCGCTACGACCGCATCTATACGGCCTATGACATTGAGAGACTGATGCCGGTGAGTTATGCCAAAGTCTACATTGATAATTTCTACGACGAGACTCGTAGCACCCAAATTCGAGAAATGACCGAGCAGATTATTGCTGCCTACGAAGAAATGCTGCAGGAACAAGAATGGCTGCCGCAAGAAACGCGCCAAGCTGCCATTAATAAACTGCAGGGCATACGGATGGAGATTGGACACCCCGATGAGTGGCCTGACACGAGTCAAATACAGCTTGTGTCACACGAAGACGGCGGTACACTCTTTTCAAACATGCGCCTTCTGGCGGCATGGGAGCTTGAGCAAGAGCATAAGATTCTTGAAGGTGAGATCGACGTACTTGATTGGACAACGTGTCTTGAGCCAAATGCCTTCTACTACCTGTATGAAAACGCTATCTATATTGGGGTTGGATACTTAGGTGGACCGTATTGGTCAGATGATGCGAGCTATGAAGAGGTGCTGGGAAGCGTGGGTACCACCATTGGACATGAGCTCAGCCATGCCTTTGATAGCACCGGTGCCTATTTTGATGAGCATGGCGAGTATGACTGCTGGTGGAGCTCTCAAGACTCCGAGAAATTCGATGAGCGCGTCCAGCGCGTTCAAGCGAGTCTTGAGCAGATCGATCCACTTGGTTTGGGCGCTTATGACGGAGAACTGACCTGTGATGAGTTGATTTCGGATTTAGCGGGCATGAAGGTTGCCCTGCGAGTTGCCCAAACGGTTCCAGACTTTGACTACGATAGCTTCTTTCGGGCATATACGCGTTCGTGGACGTCTGTCACGAGTTTCAAAAAAGCCTATGAGGACTTCTATGAAGATGAGCACCCCTTTGATAATACGAGAGTGAATATGGTGCTTCGTGAATGTGATGAGTTTATTGATACCTATAACATCTCTGAGAATGATGCCATGTGGCTCGAGCCATCAGAGCGCATATCGGTTTGGTAGGTGAGAGGTGGCATACGAACTTGATTTGTGTGTCAACGGTCTTGCCTACCCGGTGAGCCTGACTGACGAGACGGTCAATGAGGTGCTCTTAGTGCTGCTCAAGCGTATTGCCGCACTTGAGAAACCGGCTGGGAAAGCTCGGCGTCTTGTTTTTCTTGGGGGTCCTCCTGCAGCAGGAAAATCAACATTGGCTCTTTTGCTTGAACACTTTGCTCATACGAGTGGCTTGTGTGATGTACAGGTAGCAGGTCTTGATGGCTTTCATCACACCAACGAGTACCTCGCGACACATTGCTTTGTGAGAGATGGCAACATGCTCAGCCTCAAGGACTACAAAGGCGTACCCGAGAGCTTTGATGTGGATTCGTTTTCTGAGCGCTTAGGACGTCTCATTCACGACACACAGGTGAGCTGGCCTGTCTATGACCGACAGATTCACGATCCGGTACCTGATGCCTGTGAGCTGAGCGCCCCGATAGTCTTGCTCGAAGGTAACTGGCTGCTCTTAGACGAGGAGCCTTGGAAAAGCCTTGTCAACAGGGCCGACCTCACGCTTCTGATACGTGCAGATACCGAGCTGCTCAAAGAACGCTCCATCTGGCGAAAGATGCAAGGTGGCTCAACGCGGGCCTCGGCGCGTGCTCATTTTGAGCGGGTCGATGCACCAAATATCGAGCGTGTCTTGGCCTATTCGATAAAGCCTGATGTGAGCATTGAATATCATCCAGAGGCTGACTTTAGTTTTGTGACGTGATATAGTCGACTGCCATGCAACAAGTAACCCTCGACATAGACGCCCTTCGAGCGGGCGAGACACCACCACGCCTCAATCGTGCACTCATTGTGTTAATGCTGGCATTTCCTGCGGTGCTTGCAGAACTCTCCAATACCCTCATGCAATACATCGATGCGGGAATGGTGGGACACATTGGAGCGCATGCAACGGCATCCATCGGCATTGTTGAGTCAACCATTTGGCTGCTCGATGGCTTGTTGGGTTGTGCTGCTGCGGGTTTTACCGTTCAGGTGGCTCAACTTATCGGCGCCGGACGTGACCGCGATGCGCGACAGGTCATGCGCCAGTCTCTTGTTATGATGACGCTCTTTTCGGGCTGTTTGCTTTTGCTGGGCGTTGTGATTGCTCCACACCTTCCCGCATGGATTGGGGGAGAAGAGTCCCTTCGTCAAGACGCATCGCAGTACTTTCTCATCTGCTGTATTTCGCTGATTCCCGTTGGAATTGTGAGGCTTGCTACGGGCATGTTTCAGTGTGCTGGAGACATGCGTACACCTTCTATTCTCAACATCGTGGCATGTGTGCTTGACGTATGCTTCAATGCCTTTCTCATCAACGAGAGCTTCATTCCACCAATTCCGGGTAGACCGCTTCATTGGCCGGGTTTTGGCTTGGGTATCTTTGGAGCAGCCTTGGGAACCTTGAGTGCTCAGACCATCGTGGCGGCCATTATGCTGTGGATTTTGCTCCGTCGCTCACCAACGCTTGCTTTGAGAGAGTCAGATTCTTGGACGCCTCGTGCAGCGGTTTTGCGTGTTTCAGGCAAGGTGAGTGGACCCATGTTTTTGGAGCGCATTGTCATTTCTTTGGGCTACATGGCTATTACTGTTATCGTGGCACCACTTGGAACAATCGCGGTGGCTGCCAACTCGCTCGCCATTACC
>JAFUCQ010000064.1 GCA_017459605.1 Atopobiaceae bacterium | reverse complement strand
AATGTGCGCTGCTGAGGACACATGCAAGACGAGTATCACCTATACTCAGTGAAGTTTAATGAGGGAGGAATGCTCGGTGGCAGAAGAAACGTGGACAATTCGCCGCGTGCTTGAATGGACGCGCGGATATCTTGAGAACAAAGGTGACGAAAAGGCACGGCTTTCTGCAGAATGGTTGCTCGGAGATGCTACTGGCCTGAGTCGTGTGCAGCTGTATACAAATTACGACAAGCCACTTACTAAAGATGAGTTGGCTCGTATGCATGCGCTCATTGAGCGGCGAGCTGCAGGTGAGCCCCTGCAATACGTTACGGGTGAAATGCCGTTTCGCCATATTATTGTGCGTTGCGAATCGGGGGTGCTCATTCCACGGCCAGAGACTGAGGTGTTGGTGGACAAGGTGCTCGAGTGGCTTGATGCGACCGACGATGGGAATGCCAGCGACACCGATAATGCGACCGATGCTGGAGATGCCGCAGACACCGATAATGCGACCGATGCTGGAGATGCCGCAGACACCGATGACTCCAGAGGTGCCAGCGCTCCCACCGCAGAACACCGACTCATCCTCGACTTGTGCACCGGGACCGGTTGCATCGCGCTTTCGATTGCTCATGAACGCGCGAACACGCAGCTTATTGCAACAGACATCGCTCCTGAAGCCATCAAGCTTGCAACCCGAAACGCCGAAGCGCTCGACCTGCAAGAACGCGTGAGCTTTATAGAGTGCGACCTTGCGTCTGGTGTTGCTGATGAGCTCAGAGGTCACATTGAGGTCATCGTTTCTAATCCGCCGTACATTCCCAGCAAGCTTGTAGACCAGCTGCCCTCTGAGGTTTCTTCCTTCGAGCCTCATCTGGCGCTTGATGGGGGAGCCGACGGCCTTGACCTGTTCCGACGCATTATCGAGGTAGCACCGCACATGCTCAAATCCGGCGGCTTGCTTGCGTGCGAGCTCCACGAGGAATCGCTTGAACAGGCGGCTGACCTTATGAGTGCCCAAGGAGTGTGGACAGACGTCTCCATACATAAGGACCTGGCGGAGCGACCGCGTATCATTACAGCCGTACTTGCATAGGAGAGGCTTATGAGCAACGTTCGTACCCTCGATACAAGCAACACGCGGCAGCTCATCGACGAGTTCAGCTATGTGCTCATGGCGCACGGCACGGCAATCTTTCCCACCGATACGGTTTACGGGATTGGATGCCTAGCAACAGCGAACAACCCTGCTCACAAGCGCATATTTGAACTCAAAGAGCGACCAGCCCATCAACCCCTGCCGTGGCTCATTGCAGACTTTGACGACGTACTTACCTATGCCGAGAAGCCCAGCGAATCCGCCCTCGCTCTTGCTACCGAGCTCTGGCCAGGAGCATTGACGCTAATCGTAAAGGCCTCGGCTGAGGTACCTCACGAATACTGTGGAGCAAACGGAACTGTCGCCTTGCGAATACCAGACTTTGATGTTGTCCGCACGCTTGCACGCGAATGTCAAGCACCGCTTGCGACAACGAGCGCCAACCCACATGGGGCCCCCGAGGCGCACTGCGTCGCAGAGCTTGACCGTACGCTGATGGATTCGGTGGACCTCGTTGTTGATGCGGGTCACACGCGCCATGCGCACGCATCGACCATTATCGATGCATCAGGCCCAGACATTCGAATCATCCGACACGGAGCTCTGAGCGACGAGCGCATCAACGAGATAGTGAGATAGACCGCTCACAGGCCATTTACATCCGCTCACGCAGCACCACCAAGCCCAAAAACAAAGAGACCTACCACCCAAGGCTCAGAACATGCCCGTTGCCGAGCCATTTCGTCATTTACGAGTTCCTCGCCCCTTGAGCGAATAAAAAAATGCACCAGCCGACACAATGGAGACAAAGCCTTTTCGAGGGGAGACGTGTTTGGAGGAAGCATGCCTCGAATTATCGAGACAAACCAGCGGCAGACGCACGCAGATGCAATTGATGCAGCGGTTCACGTATTGCGGTCAGGAGGTCTGGTTCTCTTTCCGGCAGACACAACCTATGTGGTCTGTTCGCTGACGCGATCGGGTGGAGCGGTGTCGGGCGGCGTTGAGCGTCTGTTCTCACTCAAGCGCAGGGGAAGAGGCCCTTCATTTCCGTGGCTCATCTCGTCTCCAGCAGAGCTTGAGGTCTATGGCATGGAGATAACAGACTGTGCTCGAGTGCTTGCAGATACCTGCTGGCCGGGGGGCTTGTCGATTGTGGTAAAGGCTTCGGCTGCAATTCCTCGCATCCTTGCCCGAGAAGACGGTACAGTTGCTCTGCGCAACTCTGCGTCTCCTTTTGCGGCTGCATTTTTGAGAGCGTGTGGAGCCCCGTTGGTGATGACAGGGGCGAGCGTTCATGGTGCCCCTAATCCTTTGAGTTTTGATGAGGTCGATTCAAAGATTCTCGACCAAGTAGACATAGCGCTATCCGTTGAAGATGCAGACTGCCAAGGCACTGCCACGATTGTTGATTGCACGCAAGCTGCTCCCAGAATCTTGTGCGAGGGACTTGTGAGCAGCGAGCATATCGAGTCGGTGCTTGGCTATGCACTTCAAGCGGTGTAAGCATCTCGCATAAACACGTTCGAGCGCGCAAAAACGAGCGCTGCAGGCTACATCAAACGTTGTACTAAGAAGAGAGTTCGAGAGAAACAAACCACTAAGGAGGTCAGGCAATGGCAACCATGCGTGATACAAACATACCCTCAACTCAGCACGACACCAGCCAAGGCCAAGACTACTCGTCCGAAAACTCCCAAGGCTACATCATGGCCCTCGATGCGGGGACAACAAGTGTCCGTGCCATCATTTTCGATGAGTACGGCTGCAAAGTTTCTCAGTCAACTCGTGAGCTTGGGATAAGCTATCCCAGACCGGGCTGGGTGCAGCAAGACCCTGTAGAGATTCTCTCGGCACAAATTGCCTGCATGGTTGAGGTGCAGTTTGTCACGGGTATCCATTCAGAGCGAATCCGCGCGGTGGGCATCTCAAACCAGCGTGAAACCGTGGTTGTGTGGGATAGAAAAACAGGACAGCCCATCTACGACGCAATTGTCTGGCAGTGTCGCCGAACCACGCCCATCATGGATGCTCTTGTGGCAGATGGCTACACAGAGCTCATTCGAAACAAAACGGGGCTTGTCCCCGACGCGTACTTCTCGGGAAGCAAAATCAAGTGGATTCTCGAGAATGTCAACGGTGCGCGTGAAATGGCAGATGACGGCCGGCTCATGTGTGGAACGGTTGACAGCTGGCTCATCTACAACCTCACTCACGGCGAGGTTCACGCTACCGACTACACCAATGCAAGTAGAACCATGCTCTTTGACATCCACAAATTGCGCTGGGATGAAGAGCTTTGCGAGATGCTGGGTATTCCTATGTCAATGCTGCCAGAAGCGCGGCCGTCAATTTCTGATTATGGTCTGGTGAGCAATGACATTATGACCAACCGTGTTCCCATTGCAGGAGTTGCCGGAGACCAGCAGGCAGCACTCTTTGGTCACTGCTGTTTTGAGCCCGGCAGTGTTAAGAACACCTATGGAACCGGTTGCTTCTTGCTCATGAATACGGGCGACAAACCCGTGCAGTCCGAGCATGGACTTGTCACAACCATTGGCATTGCAGAAAGCGACAGTGTTGACTACGCCCTTGAAGGCTCTATTTTCCAAGCCGGCTCGGTTATCCAGTGGTTGCGCGACGAGATGAGGCTCATCAACTCGGCAGAGGAAACCTGCGAGATTGCGCAATCGGTGCCCAGTACCGACGGTTGCTACATTGTCCCTGCGTTCACTGGTCTTGGTGCTCCGTGGTGGAAACCGCGCGTGCGCGCATCCATTACAGGAATCACGCGGGCCACCAACCGAGCAACGGTGGTGCGTGCGGGCTGTGAGTCTATGGCATATCAGACCTACGACATTCTTAAAGCAATGGAGGTAGATTCCGGGCACGACGTAAGCTCTCTCGAGGTAGATGGGGGAGCGTCAAAGAACGAGTTCATCATGCAGTTTCAAGCCGACCTTCTCAACTGTGAGGTAATCCGCCCCGAGGTTGATGAGACAACGGCACTTGGCGCGGCCTATCTTGCAGGGCTTTCTGTGGGCTATTGGCAAGACCGAGAAGAGCTCCAAGCAAATCGAGAGGTTGCAGCAAGCTATCAACCCCAGATGGATGCGGCAACACGAGAAGAGCTGCTGGCAGGCTGGCGAGAAGCCCTCCGCCAAATCATGAGCTCGAGCCCCAGTGCTCAGCAATAGTCTGTTCGGCTCAGTGTTAACTGTTTGGCTCAAGTCAAAACAAGTGTCCAAAACTCATTTACTATAGGCGGGTATGGTTCAACATGACCCGAGATGACTTACCATAACTCGACAGGAGCTGGCATGAACTTCACCTACTTAGCTGACCACGATGCAGAACTTGCAGCAATGATTACCACTGAGCTTGACCGGCAACGAGGGTCCATTGAGCTCATTGCGTCAGAGAACTTCTGCTCACTTGCCGTGATGGAAGCAGCTGGCTCTGTCCTTACTAATAAGTATGCAGAAGGTCTTCCGGGTAAGCGCTATTACGGCGGTTGCTTTGCAGTTGATGCTGTAGAAGATCTTGCTCGTGAGCGCGCAAAGGCTCTTTTTGGAGCACGGGTTGTTAACGTGCAGCCCCACTCAGGTGCTCAGGCAAACTATGCAGCCTACGCTGCTCTTATCAAGCCGGGAGATCGTGTCTTGGGCATGAGCTTGGCACACGGCGGACACCTCACCCACGGAAGCCCAGTGAACTTCTCGGGCAAGCTCTTTGACATGAAGGGCTATGAGCTCGATCCAGAAACGGAATACATTAACTATGACGAGGTTGAGCGCTTGGCACAGGAGTTTCAGCCCAAGATGATTGTGGCAGGCGCCAGTGCCTACCCGCGCATCATTGACTTTGAGCGCTTTGCCGAGATTGCTCACTCTGTTGGCGCCTATCTTATGGTTGACATGGCACATATTGCTGGTCTTGTAGCAACAGGCGCGCATCCCTCGCCCATTCCTCATGCAGACATCGTGACCACTACCACTCACAAAACCCTGCGCGGCCCTCGTGGCGGCATGATTTTGTCTTCCCGAGAAGACCTTGGCAAGGCCATCAACTCAGCTGTCTTTCCCGGATCTCAGGGAGGCCCCCTCGAGCACGTCATTGCAGCTAAGGCGGTTGCCTTTAAAGAGGCGAGCGAACCGATCTTTACCACGTATATCGAGGGAGTTCTCGCCAATGCGCAGGCACTTGGCCGTGGCATGGAGTCGCGCGGACTCAGGCTT
>JAFUCQ010000063.1 GCA_017459605.1 Atopobiaceae bacterium | reverse complement strand
GGGGTCTTGCCATACCTCAAGGCCACCAAAGAGCTCTTCTCCTCTGGCTTCAAACTCTGTTGAGAAAAAGCAGCGCACCGTGTCGAGATTGAGTGTTTTGCCAAAGCGACGAGGACGACAGATGAGAGTAACATCATCGTATGCGTTCCACCATTCAGAAATGAAGGAGGTTTTGTCGACATAGAACAGGTTATTTGTTCGAATGTTTTCGAAGCTTTGGGTTCCTATGCTGACGGTACGTGCCATGGTGCCTCCTGCTTTGGTGCGACGCGCATTCTATTTTAGCTTAGCTCAGGATGCTGCATGGCCTAGCAAGCTTCACCAACTAATGTAATTGGGCGTAGAATTACATTAGTTTGGAAATGGTATTACATTAGTTGGGAGCGCCATGATACGACAGCTGAGCGAGATGCCTCCTCTGGTTTTGCGTCTCATCGGAGACGTTGAGACGGAGGTCGTCGAGTACAAGGCCGCGAAGCAGAACTATGACTTCGAGGATATCGGGAAGTACTTCTCGGCGCTCAGCAACGAGGCGAACCTGCGCGGCACGGACTGTGGGTGGCTCCTCTTCGGCATCACGAACGACCGGAAAATCAACGGCACCGCATATCGCAAAGAGACGAGCATGCCGAGTGTCGGGCTGCGCCGCCTCAAGCGCGAGATTGCGAAGTTCACTAACGAGGGCATGACCTTCGAGGAGATATACGAGTTTGAGATGGAGGGCGAGCGCATCGTCGCCTTCCAGATTCCCGCAGGCACCTTCGCGACGCCGACCACCTGGCATGGCATTCCCTGGTCGCGCGAGAACGAGTCCCTCGTCGAGATGCCCAAGTTCAAGCTGGAGGCCATCTACAGGCAGAGCCGTCCTGACTGGTCGCGCCAGCTCGCGTTCGAGGCGAATCTGGACGACCTTGACCCCGATGCGGTGTCGTTCGCTTGCAAGAAGTATGTGGAGAAGTTCGAGGAGAGCCAGCCAGCCGTCCGCAACCTGGACGAGGTTTCCATCCTGAGCAAGATGGGGCTCATCATCCACGGGCACGTGACGAACGCCGCGCTTGTCCTTCTGGGCAAGTCGGAGGCAAGCGTGTTCCTGGGCGGTATAGAGCCCCGCATCACTTGGACGCTCTACTCGAGCGACGGCTCTACCATCGCATACGAGCACTTTGAGCCACCCTTCATCATGCAGGTTGACCGCGTGCTCGGCAAAATCAGGAACGAGGATCACGAACGAGGGGAGCACGTCGGCTGCCGAGTGGCGCATCGCCGGCTAGCCATAGAGCCTGATCGTCCATGAGCAGCACCGTGTAGACCGCTCGCTCCGTGACGACGCTGCGCCCCGCCTCGTCCCTCACGCATGCACTCGAAGATTGAAAGTGTCGCCTTGCCCTGCGCGACTCCCGACTTGAGAGCGTGCCACACGCACGCCTCGGGGAGCGGCCAGAGGAGGCCGCGACCGACGCACGCAGGCGCTTGGCTATGGCGTTCTCAGAGGCCCGACGCCGCGAGTTGAATCCTACGGGGAAAGGACGCCGAACGGCCCCTCGCGGGGACGTTCGTATTGAAGCTGACTTTCGTCAAAGTGATGTAATATTTGTCTGAATAGGGGTTTTGCCTTGGACAATCGTATGCAGGCCCGCGCCCCCTATCGCCTGAAGGTGTGGTCGCGCAGTTGCATCATTCTGTCATACACTGTCTGACTCCCGATGAGACCCGGCGTTTGACCCCCCTGGTAATGAGACGCTTTTTCACCGCCAACAACGCCTTCAAGGTCGTCCAAGTCGAGCTCTATCTCCTGGTCGATGCGCTCGGCGTCCTCGAGATTTGTCTCCTCGTTGGAAACGAGCGTCTTTTCCCTATCGGTCATGCAGATCATCCTCCTATGATCGTATTCCGGCAGATACGTCCGTAATGCTCACGGCATCGCATTTCCGAACCGGACAGAGCGCCTCTCACCCTGTCTTCCAATTGTATCAATTGTTTATACGCTGTCAGAATGAGAACGAGCTCGAGAATTCGTGAGAATTCGTTGAGAATTCGATTGCCGCTATCGCGAGGGCAGTCATGGCCGTGTCGCGTGGGTTCGGTGAGGGTATCCCTGACGAGGGCTGCATGCGCGTGCAGCACGACGACTCAATCATCCAGGATATCGCCGCCGAGAAGGCACAGGACATGACCGAGGTGGGTGTCACCATGCACCCCTGGGAGTGTTGGTAGAAGTGGTACGGTGAAGACGAGAAGACGGCCAAAGCTAGGTTATGCGGCTTGAAAACCCGCGAAGACGACGAACGGAGACCGTAGGCAACCGGCGGCAAACATTCGGGATGGATTTTCGTATAAAACCCGCTCGGCTGTAGTAAGCTGTCCTCAGTAAGCCCGCCTGGTCTCTCAACGATGCACACTGGCGGGTTTTTGCCGTTCTAAGGTTTGCTTTGCCTATGGAGTCGTTCTTGACGTTTGAAGAGCAAACCGATCTTCTCATGAAGGACCGTGGGATGGTCGCAGACAGAGACAATCTCATCCGCCACCTGCAAGACGTCGGCTACTACCGTCTGAGCGGCTATTAGCACATCCACAATAAACATGGTTCAGATGAGTTCTGGGAAGGAACCTCGTTCAAACGCGTCTGGGACATGTACGTGTTCGACCGGCAGTTCCGCCTCGTCGTCTTGGACGCCGTGGAACGCGTTGATGTCTACACGCGCACGCAGCTCGCATACCTTCTGGCCGAGCAGACCGGTCCCTTTGGCTTCCTGGACCGAAACAACCTCCCACGCCTGACCGAGGAGCGTTACAAGCACTTCATGGACAAGTGCCACGAAGCGTACGGAAGGGCAAAAACCTGCGAGCCCTTCGCCAAGCACTTTCATGACAAGTGCGGCGACAAACACAATTTTGAAGCTCTCGCGGCACAATCAGGAGCGCATGGGCTTCGTGGGCAACTGGAAAGAGTGTCCGTATTGGAAGCCGTATCTGCCGGCACCTGAGCCTGCTGAGGGGTAGCTGAAGGCCTCCTGTCTGTATTACTGGCTTGTGGGGTTTCGAGCAGCAGACAGTCTCAGCTTAGCTGTATGGAGCCCTAGATGATTCACAGTGAGCTTCGTCAAGATTCGGTCGCGTGCTCCGAAAAACGGAGTTCGGATAGCTTGTGGTCGCTGCCAAGTGGCAGCTTGCGGGGTGCCTTTGTCGCCCGCGCTGGTCGATAGACCGTACGTGCGCGGACGGGCGCGTGACGGAAGCAGGCCGGACGACCGCGCGTAGGGTGTGCGGCCGGGCTGCGGACAACCCGCGATGAGTAGCGCACGGCCAGGCCAGCAGCCAAAGATGGCAGCAAACAAACCCTTTCGCAAGTCGAATAAACCTACGCAGCGCTTGATGGGTAAAGCAATCCTGTTTGTTGGCACCCTCAAAGACGTTGATGCGTTTACTTGCAACCTGCGCGATAATTATATCTGTCGACTAAAAGGAGATTGACTGATGAGCGGGACAGGTTTTGACCTCAAACCCCATATCGAGACCATTCAATCAAGTGAGTCCTTTGAATGGCTCGTTACAGCTTTTAGCTACGATGCTGATGCACGTCAAGGTTTTGTGACATACAACCCTGAGGCAGTACACGTTGATCCTGATGCCCAAGACTTTTTTGGAACAACGCATCTGCTCAATGACGAAGAGCTTGTTCGTGTGGCAACGCTCTTGTCGTTAGCCGATGACTATGGATATTGTCGAGGGGATTAAGTTCCGCGAGTAGGGCTCGCATGTCCGACAAACAAATTAGTGGGACAGTAATGAAGTTAAATGTCCGACTAAATAGTTTGTAGGACACCGAAAGCACCATACTCCTGTTCGATTGGCGACACGGCCAAATGTACGCAACTATTCATTAATGCGCGATTGACTTTGTGACGGCCCCTTAACCTTGTAGCAGGTTAAGGGACCGAATTCTTTGTCGGCCACGATCTGAAAGGTGGCCGACATGGCCGGTGATAACCATGGTGCAGAGGCGCAGGAAGAGCCGCAAGCCCAGGAAGACCTCGGGCAGCAGCAGGCGACGCAAGCCCCACTCTCGTCTCCGCTGCACTTGGCGACATCACACGCGCACGCGGTATGACCCAGCTGGCAAAGGACACGGGCATCACGAGAGATGGATTCTACAAGGCCCTCTCTCCAACGGGCAACCCATCATGCGCAACGGTACAGAAGTTCGTGAGGGCACTCGGATATAAGCTGGATGTAGCTCTACCCGCTTAAGCCGGCCAAGAAGCAGCCTATTGAGTGTTATTCGGGAGTGTTATTCGGCAAATTCGCGGAACCCCTCGCCAAATGCCTCATGTACCTCAGAGATAAATACGATGGCATGCGAATCGACCTCTGCCACCATCGATTTGAGTAGCGATGTCTCCTGCCTGCCCATCACCACATACAGCACTCGCTGATGACGTCCCGTGTAGCTGCCACTCGCCTCAAACGACGTGCAGCCTCGATCGAGCTCGCGCAAGATGAGCTGTTCAATCTCTTTTGGCTTCTGTGAAATGATAAACGCTGCGCGCTGGACGCCCAGACCGTCTACCACCGTATCAATGAACCGCGAGCTCAGATACATTGCAACCGACGAATAAAGCGCGTTTTCCATACCAAAGACGGGAATCGACACAGCAATGACAACTAAATCGACGAGCAGACAGGCAAAGCCAACGGAAATCGCAGTCTTGCGCGAGATGAGCTGAGCCACGATGTCGGTGCCACCCGTATTAGCACCAACACGAAACACCAGACCAAGACCCAAGCCGCAAACCGTACCACCCATGAGAGCTGCGAGAAGTAGGTCGTCCTGTCCAAGCGCTGGAAGTACGGGAGCGAGGATGTCGGTGAACAGAGCCGTTGCGAGCACGCCTGCGATGGTTCGGGCAAGGTAGCGTTTGCCTCCCGTTCTCACAACAGCAATCATAAGCAGGGCATTCATGGCAATAACCTGCATACCAACGGGAAGCATAAAGCCGTGGTCTGAGGCGACCTTGGAGATAACCGTTGCCAAGCCCGAGGCGCCACCTGCAGCAATACCGTTAGGTACCTCAAAGCAGTCGAGACCAACCGCAAAAACAAACGAACCTACGATGACCGCAAGGGCCTCTTTTACGTAGCGCTTAACCTGTGGGTTGATTGCGGCGTTGATTGCATCCATGTCAAACCTCGTCCAAACAAAAAGCGGGTCCCACGTCATAAGGGGAACGTGGGACCCGCCGTAACTCAGCAGAACTGTGTGCAGGGCTACCTGCGGTGGCCAAGCGAGGCTTGGCGCTGGTGCAGGAGCTACCTGCGCTGGTGCAGGAGCTACCTGCACTGAACCAGAAGCCTACGCCTCTGCGTAGAGATCCTTCAGGCGCACGAGATGCTCGTAGCGATCCATTGCGGACTGCTCGTTTCTCTCGAAGAGCTCGGTTGCGCGCTCGGGGAACTCGGTAACCAAGCGGCTGTAGCGTGCCTCGTTCATGAGGAACTCCTGATAGCCACCCTTTGGCTCCTTGGAATCGAGCGTGAAGCGCTTGCCAGCTTCCTCTGCCGGGTTGAAGCGGAAGAGGTTCCAGTAACCGCACTCGACAGCCTTCTTCATCTCGGCCTGGCAGTTGACCATGCCGCCCTTGATGGAGTGCATCTCGCAGGGGCTGTAACCAATGATGAGAGACGGTCCGGGATAGGCCTCGGCCTCAGAGATGGCCTTGAGCGTCTGAGCTGGGTTGGAGCCCATGGCAACCTGAGCCACGTAGACGTAACCATAGCTCATAGCAATCTCTGCCAAGCTCTTCTTCTTGATGTCCTTACCGGCAGCTGCAAACTGAGCAACCTGTCCGATGTTAGACGCCTTAGAAGCCTGACCACCGGTGTTGGAGTAAACCTCAGTGTCAAAGACAAAGACGTTGATGTCGTCGCCAGAGGCGAGCACGTGGTCAAGGCCACCAAAGCCAATGTCGTATGCCCAGCCGTCGCCACCAAAGATCCAGAAGCTCTTCTTGGTGAGGTAGGACTTGTCAGCCAAGATATCTGCAGCAGCGTCGCTGCCCCATGCCTCAAGAGCCTCAACGTATGCTGCGGCTGCCTTCTTGGAAGGCTCAGCCTCGCCACGAGCCTCGAGCCAAGCACTTGCGGTCTCTTTGACGTCTGCGGGGGTATCGCCAGCCTCAATCAGAGCCTCAGCCTTGGTCACCAGCTTGTTCTGAACAGCCTTGTAACCAAGCGACATGCCCAAACCGTGCTCGGCGTTGTCCTCGAATAAGGAGTTGCACCATGCAGGGCCATGACCGTCTTTGTTAACGGTGTAGGGCGAGGTAGCAGCGGGGTTGCCCCAAATTGACGAGCAGCCCGTTGCGTTGGAGATAAACATGCGGTCGCCTGCGACCTGCGTGACGAGACGTGCATAAGCGGTCTCGGCACAGCCTGCGCATGCACCAGAGAACTCAAGCAGCGGCTGCTTGAACTGGATTCCCTTGACGTTGTTGGCAATTGCCTCTTCCTTCTCGGAAACGTTGGCAACGGCATAGTCAAAGTTGGGCTGTTCGGCCAGCTCTTCTTCCAAGCCAACCATCTCGAGGCAGTCCTTGGGGCAGACGTTGGCGCACACGCCGCAGCCCATGCAGTCGAGCGGGGAGACAACCAGTGCGTACTTCATGTCCTTAAGCTTGCCCGAGGCCTCAATCATCTTCATGCCCTCGGGAGCAGCGGCTACCTCGTCTGCGTTCAGCATGAACGGACGGATGGTGGCATGCGGGCAGACGTTAGCGCAGCTGTTGCACTGGATGCACTTGTTTTGATCCCAACGCGGAACAAAGGCAGCAACGCCGCGCTTCTCGTAAGCGGCAGCACCAAGCTCAAACTGGCCGTCAACGTGATTCATGAAGCTCGAGACCGGCAGGCGGTCACCGTCCATGAGGTCGATAGGACCAAGCAGCTCTTTGACCTGAGCCACGATTTCTGCGCGGCCTTCAGGTGTCAGCGGACTCTCGCTGTCTGTTGCGTTTGCCCAGCTCTCGGGCACCTCGACCTTAACAAAGGCGGTAGCACCGGCATCGATTGCGGCATGGTTTGCATCTACGACGTCCTGACCCTTCTTGAGGTAGGAGTGTGTGGCGGCGTCTTTCATGTAGCCAATGGCCTCTTCTTGCGGAAGAACGCCAGAGAGCGTGAAGAACGCAGACTGCAAAATGGTGTTGGTGCGCTTGCCCATACCAACCTGAATAGCAAGGTCGATAGCGTCTACCAGATATACCTGAATGTCGTTGGCAGCGATGTATTGCTTGGCCTCAGCGTTCAAGTGGTGCTCAAGCTCTTCGGGGGTCCACTGGCAGTTAATCATGAAGGTGCCGCCTGGCTTGATGTCTTGAACCATGCGGAAGCCCTTGGTTACGTAGCTGGGATTGTGGCATGCCACAAAGTCTGCCTGGCTTACGTAGTAGGGGCTGCGAATGGGCTCGTCGCCAAAGCGCAGGTGCGAAATGGTAACACCACCGGTCTTCTTGGAGTCGTACTGGAAGTACGCCTGCACGTATTTGTCGGTGTGGTCGCCAATAATCTTGATGGAGTTCTTGTTGGCGCCAACGGTGCCGTCGCCACCGAGACCCCAGAACTTGCACTCAATGGTGCCTGGAGCTGACGTGTTGGGAGCGTTGTCATCTTCAGGAAGCGACAGGTTGGTGACGTCGTCTGTGATGCCCACGGTAAACTCGCGACGCGGCTCGTCGAGCTCGAGCTCCTTGAAGACAGCAAATGCAGATTTGGGAGGCGTGTCTTTGGAGCCAAGACCATAGCGGCCGCCCACCACGCGAATCTCAGACATGCCAGCCTCATACAGGGCGTTCACAACGTCTTGATAGAGGGGCTCGCCAATGGATCCGGGCTCTTTGGTGCGGTCCATGACAGCAATCTTTTTAACTGTCTTGGGAAGGGCGTTGACAAAGTGGTCAATCGAGAAGGGCCTGTAGAGACGAACCTTGACAAGACCAACCTTCTCGCCCTGTGCCATGAGGTTGTCGACAACCTCTTCAAAGACGTCGCAGAAGCTGCCCATGCAGATAACAACACGGTCAGCGTCTGGTGCGCCATAGTAGTTGAACAGCTCATAGTTGGTGCCGAGCTTGGCGTTGACCTGATGCATGTAGTCCTCGACCACTGCAGGAAGTGCTTCGTAAGTGCTGTTGCACGCCTCACGGTGCTGGAAGAAGATGTCGCCATTTTCGTGGCTGCCGCGAGCGTGCGGATGCTCAGGATTGAGCGCGTGATCGCGGAAAGCCTGAACGGCATCCATGTCACACATCTCAGCGAGGTCGTCGTAGTCCCACACGGCGACTTTCTGAATCTCGTGACTGGTACGGAAACCGTCAAAGAAGTTGATGAACGGAACTTTGCCCTTGATGGCCGAGAGGTGCGCCACCGGGGAGAGATCCATAACCTCTTGTACGTTGCTCTCTGCAAGCATGGCAAAGCCGGTCTGGCGGCATGCCATAACGTCTGAGTGATCGCCAAAGATGTTGAGAGCATGGGTTGCAACCGTACGCGCGCTTACATGGAAAACGCTGGGCAGTTGCTCTGCCGCAATCTTGTACATATTTGGAATCATGAGCAACAGGCCCTGAGATGCCGTGTAGGTGGTGGTAAGAGCACCGGCTCCAAGCGAGCCGTGTACGGTACCTGCCGCACCTGCTTCTGACTGCATCTCGACCACTTTAACGGTGGTTCCAAAGATGTTCTTTTGCCCTGCAGCTGACCACTGATCAACGTAGTCTGCCATGGGGCTGGACGGCGTAATGGGGTAGATGCCAGCTACCTCAGTGAACGCATACGACACATACGCCGCAGCATTGTTGCCATCCATGGACTTAAATTTTCTCGCCATATTTTCTCCTCTCACAGCGAGGCCTCCTCCACTTGCTGCTTTCAGGATGAGTTGGCGCTACATCCTAACCATTGATAATAGCGCATGGAGACGCAAATTAGAGCGATATGAACAAAGGCATCCAAATAGGCAGAGCACGCACAAGATTTTGAGGACTCCCCTGCCGGATTTGTTCGCCCATATAGCGGGGCTTGAGCCCTACATTCTCTCTTATTCTTGAGCTGCCCGAAGCTTGTTCTTACGCTTAGCAGCCCTGTCAAAGAGCTTTTTGTATGCACCAACAAACTTTTGTGCCCGCTTGCCGCCGCCATCACGCGCCTCTACGACTCCGTGCTCATCTGAGACGAGAAAAACCTCTGAGTCTGCAAGGTTTGCGTCATTGAGCTTACGCGGACCTGCCACAAACTTTTCTGCCAGGCCCTCATCGAAGGCAACAGGAATACCAATACTTTCTGCAAGTCCCGTGATGAGTGAACAGCTCCCTGACTGTCGGCGATTGTCCGCGATACCTAAGATGAGCTTGTTGTTCGAATATACACAGAAGGTCTCGGGAGCAATGCCAGTGGCAGCAGCTTCTTCCAGCGCAGATGTTGCCCGCTGCGCCAATCGTGCAACATAAGGACGTTCCAGCTCCTGATAAGGACCAACCGTCATCGCGGCTTGTCCAGATTCATCGATTATCAACATGAGAACGCCGTCGGGATGCTCTACCGAACCAGCAGCCAATGTCCACTCGAGATTTTGTTTGACCCATGCGATGAGGTTTTTTGAGACAGCTTTTCCGTTAACGTGCCGGCACGCCAACGCACGAAGATGGCGGTTTTGCAAGGGGAGCGTCTGTGCACTCAACCGCCAGCGGCATATGAGTGCGGGCACCCCCAGTTGGAATCGATCAGATTCGCGCAGGCTGTTTGACGACAAGCCAAGGGGATCTGTCATTGCTGACTTATCTGAGCTGTCCTGAGTCGTGGACATGAGCTTCTCCTTCGATGCCTGTGCTGCGGATGTTGGGGATGCTGCAGGTGTCTCGGATGTTGGGGATGCTGCGGGTGTCTCGGCAGATACACGCCGCTAGAAGGCGCCACCGCCTCCTCCACCGCCTCCGCCGCCGCCACCGCCGCCGGAGAATCCGCCACCACCGCCTCCACCAGAGCTACTGCTTGAGGAGGCAATGCGGTCGGCAGAAATCGATGCTGCGCGGGAGTGACCCTCATTGAAGGTGTGCATGGCATTGACACCTGGGCGTGTCTCATTAAGCCAGCCATAGGTGTAGTAAAAGCCCGGGTCTCCGAAGAGCTCTGGCTTTGCCACTTTGAGCTGCTTGATAACCTTATCGCTCACCCCAAGTGCCACCGACATCACCAGCAGGCGATTCCACAATATGACGTCGTCTGGGATTGCCTCGTTGAGTCGCGTAAACTCGCTCAGCCAACGACGCAGGGCAACAAGTTTTGCTCGCAGCTCAACCGCATCGGGCGAGAGCGGCTTTTGTATGCGCGCCAAAAAGAACATTCCAACGCCGAGGATAATCAGACCAGCTGATATCAACACCCACGGCATACGAACACCCATCGCAAGAAGACTAAACGTAGCCACAAAGCTCGCGATAATAAGCAGCACTCCAAGGGCTCTCAGCGCTGTGGCGTGCTCATGCGGGTCGTCAAAGAAATCACGCATGTGTGCCTGTCCAGCAACACTCAGCTTCCACGATCTCCACCAGAGGTCATATTTAGTTGGTGACTTTTTGGCAATCTTTTTGAGGTCCGAAAAAACAAGGGAGTCGGCCGTTGCAATGCCTTCGATGGAGTGATTGAGTCGCTCAGCTCGTACAGCAGCCTCATCAAACAAAAACTGCATCGTTGCTTGGTCAATGGGATCTGTTGGCGCGTCTTTGCTGATGTCTCGAACCACCCGATAGTCGCTTGGCGTGTTTTTGCCCTTTTTTGCGTCCTTGGCGCTGACGATTCCTTCGAGACCAACGTAGCGGTCGTCGCTGAGTTTCATGAGCGCTGCAGTTAGGTGATGTGGTTGGACCTCACCGTACTCATATAAACATCCCAAGACAGCCGGATGGTCTTGACTGGGAACATCTCTAAAATATCTGTCTTCAAAGCGCGGCCTATGACTTGTGCGATATCGAACGGTAAGGATGATGCCCGCTAAAGCCGCGAGCACATACGCTGCAATTATGCCAATCTTTGAACCGCCGATGAGCATGACGGCACGCTCGCGCTGGGCGTTTGCCTCATCTGCCCATGCGCGCTCTTCATTCATGATTCTGTCTGCGGCCTGTCCGTCTCTGGGCTCTGCTTGGGCGAGCCACTCTTGCGGAAACATAATGCGAGCCTCGGCAAAGTCTTCTGAGGCTACCTCGGGGATGGAGTAGTGGATGCCGTCGCTTTCAAAATGGAGCTCGCCATCGAGGGCGCCATGACCCCACGCGCGAACGTTACCCTCGGCAGTCATGACTTGTCCCTCGGGGACGGGCAGGTGAATGGTGCAGCTCACGTTTTCTGTTGGCTCATCCCATCCGTCGCTTACAAACTTCCAGTAGAGCTCTGCGGTGTCTGACCAGCGCACGACGTCTCCCGTTATGGTGTAGTCAATGCGAATAGAGGCGCTCTCATTCTCGTGGTGCGAGAAGATGGTGGTTCTCACGATGCCCGACACCGGCTCAAGTGTATAGCTGCCCGAAGTGGCACTGTCGTTGAGCTCATAAGGAGTAAAACTGCCGTCTGAACTCACAAGACCACAGGCATTGACCATTATCTGTGCATCTTGGCCATAGGCGCCCTGCTGAGAAAGGTCCCAGAAAACACCGTTAAACTCCCCTGAGAAATTAAATCTCCTATCTTCGATGATGTGGAGAGAACCGTCTGGGTTGACTGTTGCGTCAATGTGCACCGGTCCCATGGTGTAGCTGCGCGCATAGGCGTATGTGGGAGAGATGAGCTGTATCGCTGCCGCTAAAAAGACAGCCACTATAACGAAAATGTGGACTGAATGGAGACCCCATTTGCGCTGTGTTTGTGCTCCTCGTGTTGTCTTAGCTGTCATAGTCTCCCCCTTTCTTTGCGTCTTTCGTGCTCGGCTGCGGCTGTGCGGTGAACCGCCGCGTCTCGTACGGGTTATTCTCGTACAGGTTATGATACCCACTATGAATAGCGCTCATATATATAAACGGGACTACACCGCCCAACGGGGTGTAGGCGTTAGCTCTCATACGGCGCCACGTGGACGTTTTGCTCCCAGTCCGTCGGGACGCATGCATCTGGGTAACGTACTGAGCTGCCTTGTTGCGTGGCTTGGCGCGCGCTCGACTGGCGGTTCGATAGTGATGCGCGTTGAAGACCTCGACGAGCGTTCGAGCAAGCGAGCGTTGGCAGAGCTTCTCATGGACGACCTTACATGGTTGGGGCTCGACTGGGATGAGGGGCCTTTTTGGCAAAGTGAGCGCACATCGTCTTACCAGCACGCGCTTGACCAGCTGAGTGGCCTTGGGCTCACATATCCTTGTTTTTGCACACGCGGCCAGCTCCATGCTGCTCAAGCCCCTCACAGCTCAGACGGAAGTTTTGTATATCAAGGAACGTGCAAACACCTCAGCGCCCAAGAGATTGAGCTTCGTGCGCAGACGAGAAACCCGGCGCTGCGCCTGTGCGTGCCAGCGCCGGACAGCGAGAGGGACACTATTTCCTTTGATGACCTTGTGTATGGCAAGCACGCCGAGTCTCTCGCTCGTGAATGTGGTGATTTTCTCATCCGTCGAAGTGACGGCGTATTTGCTTATCAGCTTGCAGTTGTGGTTGACGACGCTGCTATGGGCGTCACTCAGGTTGTGCGTGGCCGAGACCTGCTCGGCTCGACTGCTCGCCAGATTTACCTGCAGGAGCTGTTAGGTATTTCTCGCCCAGCGTATGCTCACGTACCACTACTTGTTGCGCCGGATGGACGTCGGCTCTCAAAGCGAGATCGCGATTTAGACCTTGGGGTGCTTCGTGAGCGCTTTGGGTCTCCTGAGCCAATCATTGGGAAGCTTGCGCAGGTACTTGGCCTCATTGAGGATGTTGAACCCGTAAGTGCGGCTGAGCTTCTTGGGCAGTTTTCGTGGGATTGTTTGCGCGAGCACCGCGGCGATATTGTTGTTGGTTCTGATTTTTTGGACAGGCTGGATTAGTGGTGTTGTTGCGAGGGTTTTGTCACGAGCAGGCATGGATGTGCCCGCTCTCGTTTTCGCAGGAATCTGACTACTCCGCATCTTGTTTTCGCACAAATCTGAAATGACTTGTGACAAGTTGGCGGATGTGGGGTAGAATGCTCTTTACTCAAACGGAGAGCTGACCGAGAGGCCGAAGGTGCTCGCCTGCTAAGCGAGTAAGGGCCGCAACGCCCTTCTGGGGTTCGAATCCCCAGCTCTCCGCCAGATAACAACTTAAGCTCACAACTGCTGGGGGATTTTTGGTTTGTGGGTCTTGCTGGGATTCGAACCCGCAAGGGCGGAAATGGCCAGCGGACATTTCCGGGCGAAGCGTGCGAGATTGCTCGCCGCGGAGCCGGAGAGCGTCGCGCGCAAGCGCGGCGCGTCGAATCCCCAGCTCTCCGCCAGATGACTGCCTGAGCTCCCAACT
>JAFUCQ010000010.1 GCA_017459605.1 Atopobiaceae bacterium | reverse complement strand
ATGGGAGAGATACCCACGCCTCCTGCAACCAAGAGTATGCGCCCTTCGTGCTCAGGAACAGACCAACCAACCCCACAGGGACCTACCGCACTTAAGCGCTGACCTTCGCGCATCTGACTTAGGCGCTCAGTACCCGCACCAACAACCGCGTAAAGCAGCTCAAGGACACCCATGCCTACCCGCGAGAACGACAGTGGTATTCTCAGCAGTTCAGAGGCATCTCCAGCAACCTGCAGGTTAATAAACTGCCCTGCAGAAATCTGCTCGCACAGTTCAGGTGCTTCGACAAGCATGCGAAACACAGCATCTGCGACAGCCTCATTGCGCACAATCTCCAGTTCATGGAGGGCAGCTTGTGTTTGTGCCGCCATTATGAACCATCCTGAACAACGCCATCTGACAACACATGCTTGCCATCGACAAAGACGTCAGTTGCAACGCCCGTAAACTCTCGATCCAAAAAGGGAGTGTTTTTGGATTTGCTCTGAATATAATCCGCGCTCATAACCACCGTTTTTTCTGGGTCAATGAGGGTGAGGTCAGCTGCACTTCCCACCTCAATGCTCACCGGATTCAAGCGCAAGATTCGTCTTGGGTTGATTGCCATAACCTCAACCAAACGAGACCAGCTCATATCACCTGGCTTCACGAGCTTTTCAAGCATGAGCGGAAGAGCGCTCTCAAGACCAATGATGCCAAACAGCGCAATTTCCCACTCGCAGTCTTTTTCGTGCAGAGCGTGAGGTGCATGGTCGGTCACAAGACAGTCGATGCTTCCGTCGCAAATGCCTTTGCGCAGAGCCTCTGCGTCGCGGGCGGTACGAAGCGGTGGGTTCATCTTGTAGTTGGTGTCGTAGGAGTCGTCAATATCCTCTTCACACAAGAAGAGGTGGTGAGGCGTTACCTCACAAGTAACGGCAAGCCCTTGTTCTTTGGCTTGCTTTACCAAGTCAAGGCCATGTTCTGTTGAGATATGGCAGACGTGATAATCACAACCGGTCAAGCGCGAGAGCTCGATGTCTCGGATAATCTCAAGCTCTTCTCCTGCAGCCGGCCAACCAAACATACCCAAGCGCGTCGAAGCCCGGCCTTCGTTTACCACACCGCCTTTAGTGAGCGATTCTACCTCGCAGTGAGCACAGACGACTCGATCAAACTGAGACACATACTCCATACAGGTGCGCATCATACCGGCGCTTTGTACACCGCGTCCGTCGTCAGAAAACGCCGCCGCGCCTTCCATTACCATGTCACCAATCTCTGCGAGTGCTTCTCCCTGCTCGCCTACCGTCAGAGCGCCGATGGGACGTACGTGACAGAGCCCTGCTGCGTGAGCATGGTCGAGCTGATAGCGCACTTCAGAGCCAGAATCGGTGATGGGATTAGTGTTTGGCATCGTTGCAACATCGGTAAAGCCACCGTGTACTGCAGCGCGCGAGCCAGTCAGGGTGTTTTCTTTGTACTCATAGCCCGGATCTCTAAAGTGCACGTGCATGTCTACCAAACCGGGAACGAGATAGCGACCTTCAGCTTCGATGACCGTCGCATCATCAGCCGAAAGGTCTTTTCCGACCTCCACGATGCGTGTTCCATCAATGAGGACATCGCAGACCTCATCAAGCGACACTTGCGGATCGACGCAATGGGCGCCTTTAATCAGATATGACATTGTTTTCTCCTCCCAAAAGCAGATACATCTCCGCCATGCGCGTAGCAACACCTGCGCTGACCTGGTCTAAAATACGTGAGCGCTCAGAGTCGGCAACAGCTGCATTAATCTCCATACCACGATTCATAGGGCCGGGATGACACACGATGGCGTTATCTTTCATGCGAGCCATGCGTGCCTCATCGAGGCCAAAAAGACGATTGTACTCACGTTTTGATGGAATGACCGCGCCTTCCATACGCTCGAGCTGAACGCGTAAGGTGTAGATAACGTCCATATCCTCAATCAAATCATCAAAGTGAGATGTTTGCTCGCATCCGTAATATATGGGGTCGTCTACCAGAAAGGTTGGTGGCCCCACCAGCGTCACATCGGCTCCCATCGTTTTCAGGGCTGGTGCCAAAGAGCCAGCTACACGGCTGTGAGACAGGTCTCCCACAATTGCTACCTTGAGACCATCGAGATGCCCAAAGTGTTCGCGAATGGTGTAGAGGTCGAGCATGGCTTGCGTGGGGTGCTGGTGCTTGCCATCTCCTGCATTGATAACCACCGCATCGGTGTAATGGGTAACCAGCTGGGGTGTTCCTGCCAGTCGGGCTCGCACCACAAACATGTCAACATTCATGGCATCGATGGTTTGGATGGTATCTGCAAGACTCTCCCCTTTGACAACCGAGCTCGTGCTGCCACCCATATTGAGGGTGTCTGCGCTCAAGCGCTTCTCGGCAAGCTCAAAGGAGCTACGGGTACGTGTTGAGGGCTCTAAAAACAGGTTCACAATAGTGCGACCGCGAAGCGCGGGCACCTTCTTAATGGAACGGTTGTTGACCTCAGCAAATGAACGTGCAGTATCGAGTATCTGGGTAATATCATCGGCTGTGAGGCTTGGGGTATCAATAAGATGTTTCACCGAAAGCATAGGCTTACCTTTCTGCAGACTGAGAACTCATAGGCCCCCAAATATCGATTGAGTCAGTTTCATCGAGAGGTTGCAGCGCAACATACACGCGCTCGTCTCTCGACGACGGCAGATTCTTTCCAACGTAGTCTGCCCGTATGGGAAGCTCGCGATGTCCTCTGTCAACCATGACCGCAAGCTGCACCGTTGAGGGTCGTCCATAGTCCATGAGTGCATCAAGAGCTGCACGAATGGTCCGTCCCGTAAACAACACATCGTCAACTAACACGATGTCTTTTTTCTCGAGAGCAAAGGGAATATCTGTTGCGTGAAGAACCGGTGATATATGCCTCATAACGTCGTCGCGATAAAAACTAATGTCGAGTGAGCCCGTTGGTGGACGCACTCCCTCAATGTTTTCAATCGCTGTTGCAAGACGCTCCGCTAAAGGCACACCTCTTCGGTGGATACCCACCAGACCCACGCTTTCAGCGCCTTCATTGCGCTCTAGTATCTCGTGGGCGATGCGGATGATGGCACGCTGCATGCCGGCAGCGTCCATAATCTGAGCTTTGTGCTGAGCTTGATCCATGGCACTCCCTTCACAATAAAAAAGCCTCGGCCGCGACGCAGCACGAGACAGATTATTGCCATCAGGCGAGTGCTTTTACCTTGCGGGCATCTCGTACCACGCTTAAAGGACAGCACCTACTATAACACAGCTTAGAGCGAACGCTCGGCTTGAGCGCTTGCGTTTTTGTCTTGAGTGGTTCGGCGGTGGAGGAAGATACCTGAACGCTTAATGGCAAAGCCGAGTCCGTTTGTCTTGAGTGAGTAGATAAACTCTTCAACCATAATTTGATAATAGCGCGCTGTCGAAAAATGGGGAGCTTGTCTGCTCGTAAGATCAAATGCCAGCTGACGCAGGGTTGGTGACACATTTTCGAGTGAGGTAATATCAGTGGCATCCATGCGCTCAAAGATGCTTTGAATCTGTTTTATCAAGTTCTCGTCCTCAAGAGCTCCTACCTCAATACCAGCTCCGACATAGCGAAAACCAATTACATCGAGGGCGCGCCTGATACCTTGGTCAACCTTGAGTCGGTCACAGATATCACACATATCATGCCAGCGCTCAAACGACAGCTCAATAACGCGGTTAGCACTGGAAGAGCCTGGAAGGTCTTCTCGGTAGCAATAGAACGGCTTATCCAGATAAATAATGCTCTGCGCTTGGCACATGGTCTCAAACAAGAAGGGGTTGTCTACCCAACCAGCACCCGGCAACTCCTTGAAGCGGATGTTGTTTTCTCGTAAGAGATCACGCCTATAGATGGCAGACCAGATTGAGGGATGATGTTGCACGAGCTTTGGACAATCAGTGAGGCGAAACGGTTGGTATGGTGGATCTATGCGCTGATAATACGAGCAGTGAATTTGTCGCTGCTGCTCGGTCTCGGGCATCCAGATGCGCCAATAGGGGCCTTTGATAATGTCTGGATCTGAAGCAAGGTTGAGACTTCGCGCATATTCAATCAACTCGTCGTACATGTGAGGCGCGACCCAGTCGTCAGGCTCAAGAATGGCAATATAGCGCCCGCGTGCCTCATCAATTCCGCGATTCATGGTTGCACCGTAGCCGGCATTGGGCTTGTCAATAATGCGAATGCGTGAATCTCTGCGGGCATGTGCGCGCGCAAGTTCAAGGGTGTTGTCGGTAGAGCCATCGTTGATAACAAGAATCTCGATTGAGACACGATTGTTAGCTTGGGCACTGCTGATGGCTTGGTCGAGATAGCGCTCGACGTTATAGCAGGGCATAAGCACGCTCACGTCAATCGCTGAAGATGCCTCAGGTGCACCTCGACCGTCAGTGACAGGAGCTGCCTCAGGAAAAGTAATGCTGTCAGTGACAGAAGCTGCCTCCGGTAAAGTATTGCTGTCAGTAACAGGAGCTGCCACCTGCTCTACATCCACAGAAGTTCTCTCATCAAGCTTCATAGCTCACAAGCCTTATCAACGATTCATATTCTTATATGCAGCGCATACATCATCGGTGGGGCCACACATACGCATACTGCCCTTTTCAATCCAGCACACACGGTCGCACATCCTCTCGACCAGATCAATGGAGTGGCTCACCAACAGCACGGTGACGCCATCAGTTTCAATGAGCTCACGAATGCGACGCTCGCACTTTTGCTGGAATAAGAAGTCTCCCACCGACAAGGTTTCATCAACTATCAAAATGTCGGGCTCGGTTATGGTGGCAATAGCAAAAGCGATGCGTGCCATCATGCCACTCGAGTAGTTTTTGAGCGGCATCTCCATGAAGTCTGCAAGCTCTGCGAACTCTACGATGTCATCAAAATGCTCGTCGATAAACTCCTTGCGATAACCCAGCAGAGCTCCGTTGAGATAGATGTTCTCTTTTGCCGTAAGCTCGGTATCAAAGCCAGCGCCAAGCTCAATAAGCGGGGCTATGCTTCCTGTTACCGTACACGTGCCCTCGCTTGCCTCAAGCACGCCAGCAATGATTTTGAGCATGGTTGATTTGCCACTGCCATTGGTACCCACCAAGCCAAAGGCTTCTCCCCGCTTCACCTCAAAATTGATGTGGTCGAGCGCGCGAAACTCTTTGAACTTGAGCTCATGGCGAGCTGCTGCAATAAAATACTCTTTGAGAGAATTGAACTGCTCAGAGGCAATGTTGAAGACCATCGACACATCGTTGACGGCAACAACGGTTGGCGTGTCGGGGCTGGGAAGCGGAGGTCTCGTAAACTCCTCAGGTTTTCCCACAGTCACCCAGCGACTCACACTGACGGTCGATTCATCGAGGTCAAAGACATCAACCGTAATGAGAAACTTCCCGCGGTGCGGCGGGACAAAACCCCATTGGAAGTCGAGCTGAGGCTTTCCCGATGAACCGCCTTCCCCGCCACCATCGAGCGTCCAGTTAAAGCGGTACGCGAAACCCGTTGGGTCACATCCATCAATAATTGCCGATGCAAAGATTGGCTCTCCCTCATCAACGAGCGTATCAGAGAGATCCATGCGAGCAGTCCATTTAACGCCTGCCATGTTGTCTGTATCGCTCACACAAGCCCCTAACTAGATGTACAGAATGAACTTACGCTCGTTTTTGTGGAAGACAAAAATGCCAATAGCCAAACTCGCAAGCGAAATAATCAAACAGCGAATGTTGAGGCTCAGTGTTGGCATTTGTTGCCACAAAAGGAGGTCTCTGAAGTAGGTGATAAACAGATACATTGGATTGAAGTTCTCAAAGGCAGCAAGCCAGTCGGGAAGAATCGTAATGGGATAAAAGATGGGTGTGGCATAGAGCCATGCTGTCATAACAACGCCCCACAAGTGCATCACATCACGGAAGAACACGGCCGCTGCTGCAAGCAAAAGCGACAAGCCAATGCAGAAGACCGTCACCATTAACAGCGGAATGGGAAGAAGCAAAATGACAGGTGACGGCGGTATCTGGAAGAAAATCATAACGATGGCAACCGCAATGAGGCTGAACAGATAATTAACCACCGCTGAGAGCACCTTTTGTACGGGAAACACGTAGCGGTTAATCTTGATTTTCTTGAGTAGCGAGGCTGCGGTCACAATAGAGCCCATGCCTCCATTGGTTGCCTCAGAAACGAGGTTGAATAGGGTGTTTCCCACTATCAAATAGAGCGGATAGTTTCCAATGCTGGGATCGTTGTAGCGCATAAATGACGAGAACACCGCTGCCATGACAATCATCATGAGCAAGGGGTTCAATACGCTCCACGCAACACCAAGGACACTTCTTCTGTATCTCAATTTGAAGTCTTTGCTCACCAGTTGCGCGATGATTGAGCGGTCACGCTTACTTGTGGGATACCAAGCACTCTGTTCTTGGGAATGCTCAACGGTCGTATCTGTAGCTGGCTGAGAGAGACCTGTCAGTTCTTGCTCCGTTTTATGCGTCTCCAAACTGCCTCCATGTGCCTTGTGTGTCTCCTTGCTAACACACACTGTAGCCTACCATCCTAACACCACTTGTTAACTCTCGTGAGAGCAAAAGGCAGGCATCACGAAATGAGCTCCAACACACTCCGGAAACTCCTACACAAAGCTGCAGCAGAGCAAGGTTGAAACCCAGCTCTGCTGAGGCGGCTGAACAGTTGTTATACTGCTTCTATGTATAAAACGTTCTGCTTAGATAACGTTCTGTTTAAAAAAACATTCTCTTAGAAAACGCTCTGCTTAGAAAAGCCAGTATCTATAGTTTTATATTCACCTTACGTTGACCTTTCTCCTCATGACTCAGCATGTGCTTAGGTAGACTACCCCACCATGAGCTCAATATCCTCATCAACATCACCAATGCCACCAATGCCGAAGTTCTCCACCAACACCTTGGCCACATTTGGTGACAAGAAAGCAGGAAGCGTGGGTCCCAGATGGATGTTCTTTACACCCAAATACAGCAGGGCGAGAAGGACAATAACGGCCTTTTGCTCATACCACGCAATGTTAAAGGCAATGGGAAGCTCATTGATGTCATCAAGACCAAACACCTCTTGCAGCTTGAGAGCAATCAAAGCAAGCGAGTACGAGTCGTTGCACTGGCCAGCGTCGAGAACGCGCGGGATTCCCCCAATGTCTCCCAAGGGCAGCTTGTTGTACTTGTATTTGGCACAGCCCGCCGTAAGGATAACCACGTCTTGGGGAAGCTTGCGTGCAAATTCTGTGTAGTAGTTGCGGCTCTTTGCACGACCATCGCAGCCACCCATGACAACAAACTTACGAATAGCACCACTCTTAACAGCATCAACAACCTTATCAGCAAGGGCAAAGACCTGCTCATGAGCAAAACCACCAACAATGCTTCCCTCTTCTAAGGCTGCAGGAGCTTTACAACCTTTTGCCTGCTCGATTATGGCAGAAAAGTCCTTGTCATCACCGGGTTTGCCTGCAATGTGGCGACATCCCGGATACCCCGCAGCGCCCGTAGTCCACATTCTTTCGATATAGGACGCAGACGGAGGCACAATGCAGTTTGTAGTCATGAGGATTGGCCCATGAAATGCTTCAAACTCCTCTTTTTGTTTCCACCACGCATTGCCATAGTTGCCCTTGAGATGCTCATACTTTTTGAGCTTGGGGTAATAGTGGGCAGGCAACATCTCTGAGTGCGTATAGACATCGATGCCCGTGCCTTCGGTTTGCTGAAGCAGCATTTCAAGATCTCGAAGATCATGTCCAGAAACGAGAATACCCGGCTTGTCTCCAACACCAATGTTTACCTCGGTGATTTCGGGGTTACCATAGGTATTGGTGTTTGCGGCGTCAAGCAGAGCCATGCCGTCGACGCCATATTTGCCCGTCTCTAAGGTAAGCGCCACCAAGTCATCGACGCTCAATGAATCGTCAAGGGTAGCTGCGAGAGCTCTTTGGATAAACTCGTCGACCTTCTCGTCATCTTTGAGTAAAGCATTGGCATGCTTGGAATAAGCAGCAAGTCCCTTGAGACCATAGGTGATAAGCTCACGCAGGCTCCTGATATCCTCGTCCTTAGTTGAGAGCACGCCCACGAGAGATGCTCTTTGTGCGTATTGCTCCTCAGGGCCGTTCCAAAGGGCTGCTGCAGGTAGATTGCTCGTATCATCAAGTTGCTTGAGGAGTTCTTCTTTTGCATTCAGGGTCTGCGTAATGCTTGCAATAATGGAGTCGTTGTCAAAGTTTGCATTAGTAATAGTTACAAACAGGTTGAACGTCACTAGATGGTTTATGTCGGTGCTGACTGGCTTGCTCTCCTCGCGCAGACGCGTGGTAACACTCGACAGGCCCTTGGTTACATATACAAGCAGGTCTTGCATGGCAGCAACCTCAGGATTCTTGCCGCACACACCCGAAATCGTACAGCCACTCCCCTTTGCGGTTTCTTGGCATTGATAACAAAACATTGCTGCATCCATGAGTGCTCCTCTCTTATCAAGCCCATCTGCGCCCTTTGCGCGACAGGGCCCCATTCGCTCGCTCGCAGCTTTACGCGTTTGTTTACCTACGTAACTCGTAGCTAACTCATGGATAGTTGTAAGATAATATGAGCAACAAGTATGTTGTTATAACAACATTTAAGGAAAACATCGTCACATCTTTTTTGGAACACCATGGATACTGAAGTCTTAGCTAACACACCACTATTTCACGGTATTCGCTCACACGAGATAACTCAGCTACTCCCTTGCCTTGGCATGAAACACAAACACTATGACAAGGATGAACTTATCCTTCGCGCTGGCGACGTTACGGAAAGCTTTGGCATCATCGAACAAGGAAGCGCCAACATTGTTGTCAATTCGTATTGGGGAGATAGCACCATCATCGGACACGTCTATCAGGGTGAGATCTTTGCTACAGCATACGCCGCAATTCCCGACGAAGAACTCAGGGTAGACGTTATTGCTGCAGATTCCTGCAGCGTTGTGTTTTTTAGCATGAATAAGGTGCTCACGTCGTGTAACTCGGCATGTGCACCCCATCATCGACTCATTCAAAACATGGTGAGACTTTCTGCTAAAAAGAACCTCAGCCTGACGAGCCGCATGTTACACATTGCACCAAAGTCTATACGTAAACGCCTGCTGTCATATCTCTCAGAGCAAGCACAGATTCACGGCAGTTCTTCCTTTGAGATTCCAGTCTCGCGCCAACAGTTGGCAGACTATCTAGGCGTAGACAGAAGCGCACTGTCAAACGAACTCTCAAAGATGCAGCGTGACGGTATTATCAGCTACCGAAAAAACCGCTTTACCCTGCATGAGGTAGCTGAGGTATAAATCTCAGATGTGTGCATCGCGTCACAGAACTTCAATACAAAAAAACAACGAACCCGCCACCTTGACAGTTGAGCGGGTTCGTACAATCTCTGAGTGGCTCCCCTTAAAAACACGTCAACAAACAAAACTTGCAGTACTGGTAAATACCGATTCTGTACTAATCAAGTTTAGCAGAGCTGCTTAATTGTGAAGATATTATGACGTGTTTCACGATACTTGCACTATGTCAGGTAACACGTCATAATGGAGTCAACAAAGGGGAAGTCAAAGGGACAAGCCCCAGCCCAGAGAAGGGAAACATCATGAAGTACAGCGACGCAATCACACTCAGAGGCACCGAGCTTAACATGAAGCGCAGCGACGGCAGCTACGACGATGAGCTTGTCAACT
>JAFUCQ010000062.1 GCA_017459605.1 Atopobiaceae bacterium | reverse complement strand
GTCCTTGCCCTTGTCCTTGTCCTTGCCCTTGCCTCGTGGCTACACGTGCTGAGAATCGAGAATAGACAAGATTGTACCAGCCACCATAAGGGCAAAGGCAAACCAAAAGAGGGGCTGTACTGGATCTTTGAAGAGCACAAGCCCAATGAGTGCCCCTATGTATGGCGCGCTCGCATACAAAGCGCTTGTACGAGCAACTCCTAAATACCTTTGCGCCGAAACATAACACCACACACTCAAACCAACCGACACCATTTTGGCGTTGGTGCAAGCTTGCTGTGAATGTCGCTACTCTCCTAGCTCAGCTGCCCAGTCGATATCGAGCGGACGTCCGAGGGCATCCGTCGCAAAATCAAAGCGGCACTGCTCAAGATCCACATGGTCAGCGTCCTCAAAGGGCACACCCTCAGACTCAAGCAACATGCGTTGCACCTCGGGACCACCAAAAGCAAAGCCCTCACTCAGGTGACCGTCGGCAAAGACAACACGGTGGCAGGGAATCTCGTCTCCGGGGTGGGGATTTGAATGCAAGGCATATCCAACATAACGAGCAGAACGTGGACGCCCAACAACTCGCGCCACATCCCCATACGTAGCCACATACCCTCGTGGAATCAGGCGTACAGCATCATAGACTTTGTCGAAAAAAGCTCCCATGCCACCATGGTAGCGCCTCATAACGCATCATCACGCAAACCTGACAAATGCCGTGCAACTTGTCAGCTTGATTGCTGGTCAGCTTGCCAGCTCGTAAGCTCGACAGTTCGACAGCCCGGCACCTCATCAAGTTGATAAGCCAGCCAAAACAAAGACATGTTGTCCCTTCAATGAAGTGACAACATGTCTCTTATACGGTCGTACAGCGCAAAGCTACAACTTAGGTATTGGTCAAACTTACAGCTCTATTGCTGCTGCGTAGGCATCCTTTCCAGCCACGAGAGCGTTACCAGCCTTAACCGCGCCTCCGATAACCTTTACATCATCGCAAACCTTGCGAGCCGCCTCTTCCAGCGGATTGTGAGACTTATAGCCAAAGCCCGAAACAACAACCGCTGCGGGAGTCTTATGGGATTGTCCATCAGCATCGGTGTACACAACACCATCAGACTCAATAGCAGACACGGTTGCGTTGGTGATGCAGTTCACGCGTGCCTCGGCCATCATCTCGAGAAGCACCATCTTGGTAAACGGCATCATGTCGCTTAACACCTGATCTTGCATCTCGAGAACCGTCACGGGCACTCCAGGCAGCAAAACGTCTGCGATATAGTGAGCTGTCTCGCAACCAACTTCACCGCCACCACACACAACGACGGGGCCTTCAGAAATCTCGGCATTACCAACCAAGACATCCTCAGCAAAGACAACGTTGTCACCGTCAATACCCGAGATGGGCAACACGAGAGGCTTCGCGCCCGTGGCAATAATCACGGAGTCGGGAGCAAAGTCAGAGATTATCTCCTCGCTCACCTCCGTTCCCAGATGCACGGGAACCTCAAGGCGCTCAAGGCTGTCGCGCAGGCTGCTCACAAAGGTTGCAAGCTCGCCCTTACCCACAGGAAACGCCGCTGAGCGGAACTGACCGCCAAGGTGCTCTTGCGCCTCAAATACCTCAACCTTATGCCCACGCAGTGCTGCAGTCTCTGCTGCGAGAAGACCGGCAGGTCCGCCACCGATAACCATTACTTTCTTGGGTGTCTCGACAGGTTCCATATCACATTCAAACTCATGACCACAGCGAGGATTAACCAGACAGCCCGCTGGCTCATCCATAAAGAGCGGCCATTCACAACCTTGCAGGCAACCAATGCAATAACGAATGTTGGTGAACAAACCTTCCTTGGCCTTGTTGGGAAGCGCTGGGTCTGCCAAAGAACCGCGACCCATGGCAATGAAGTCGGCTTTACCCATCTTGAGCAGGGTATCTGCCATCTTGGGATCGTTGATGCGGTTAGCAAGAATAACTGGCACATCAACGAGTTTCTTTACCTGCTCAGCGCGTTCCATATTAAGCGCGTGGTCGGTAAACATAGGAGCAATGATTTGCTCCTTTGCGTGTGAGGCATACATGCCGTTAGAGACATGGATGGCATCGAAACCAATCTCTTCAAAGTGGCAACAGAGCTCGTATGACTCAGCCTCGGTGCGGCCGCCCTTCACAAAGTCCATGGACGAGAAGCGCACCTGAATGGGGAAATCAGACCCAACCTGCCTGCGCATAGCTGCCATAATCTCGTCGACAATGCGAACACGATTATCAAAGCAGCCGCCGTACTCGTCAACGCGCTTGTTGACCGCAGGCGACAAAAACTCAGCGAGCAAATAGCCGTGCGCACAGTGCAGCTCAACGCCATCAAAGCCAGCATCTTTTGCGCGACGAGCAGCGGTTCCAAAGTCTTCAACGAGTTGGTGAATCTCGTCGACTGTCATCTCGCGCGCTTGGAACTGACACAGCGGATCTTTGGTAGCACTCGGAGCAACGGGGGTTTCTCCTCCGTTAGCAACAGGCGTAGTCTGACGCCCGGGATGATACATCTGAGCAAAAATCTTTGAGCCATGCTTGTGTACCGCCTCAGTCACGCGACGACTACTCTCGACATGCTCTTCTTTCCAAAGACCGGGAATGCGGCTGTAACCTTTGCCCGCCGGCTGCACGCAGTAATCCTCGGTGATGATGAGGCCCCAACCGCCTTTGGCCTTCTCTTCCATGTATGCCACATACTTGTCGGTAATCATGCCATCATGGGTGCAATAGTTCATAACCATTGCGGGTACCACAAAGCGATTTGGAATCTCAACCGAACCAATCTTCATGGGCGAAAACAGCGTGTCGAGCTTCATTGTGTCCTCCAAACTTTGAAATCCTCTCCTTACCATGATTTGGACTATAAGGGTGGGGGTTGTCCCCAAGTCAATACGGTAAAATGCTCGTTGTTCGAGGGTTTAGGGGGTCACATGCGATATACACAAAAGGATATTTGCAAGGCTTTCGACATCAAGCGCGACACCTTGCGCCACTACGAACAACTTGGGATTCTCGCACCAGAAATTGGTGAGGAAAACGGTTATCGCTACTACGATGATTGGCAGATTAACCTGCTGTGGGAGGTCAAGCGCTACCAATCCATGGGTTTTTCTCTAACTGAGATTAAACAGATGCTCCAAGAGGATTCTCTGAGTACCTTTAATGAGCGCATGAGTCAAAAGCTTGATGACCTAGGGGCTGAGCTTCGCTACAACACACTGCGTCTTGAGTGTCTCCTTCACTATGAGCATATGCTCCAAGGTATCGAGGAGCACTTGGGGGCCTATCGTATTGAGCAAACCCCTACCATCCGTTTTATTGCACGACGTGAGGTACATGACCTGATCTTTGATGAAGATTTACAAGAGGCTGGAAGCTTTGCCAACACACACCATGCGCTGAGCATACCCTGCGCGTACTTTCCTGATATTTTGCAAGAACAGTATTACTGGGGCTTTGCTTTTCGCGCGTCATGTTATGAAGAGCTTGGAGGACCCCACACCGGCAGCCTGCTCTTTGAGGGCGGTCGTGCTCTTGTGACCTGCGTGGATGCAGATGAGCGCTGGAATTTTGGCAACAGACTCTTTGAAGCAATGGTCAGTGAGGCGCGCACCCGTGGTGAAACTCCCGCAGGTCCGCTCTATGGACACCTACTGTCGCGCGTCCATGACCAGAATCGCTCGTTCCATCGTTACATCGAAGCGGTTTTGCCGCTCTGTTGAGGTGCGCAAGTCCTCCGTTTCGTTAACCGTTACGTCGAGGGAACCTTTTGCTGTACAAACCCGCTCGTCCAACCACTGAATCGGGGCGAATTGTCGCTTCGGCCAAGGAATTAACATGCCCTTCTCGCCGAGAATGACGTTGCACTCGACAAAAGCCCAGTTGTTTTCTGAGCCGGTTTCTAAAGGGCATGTTATTTGCTCGGCATCCTGCTCACTGTCGCTTCGGCCGAGGAATTAACATGCCCTTCTCGGAGAATGACGTTGCACTCGACAAAAGCCCAGTTGTTTTCTGAGCCGGTTTCTAAAGGGCATGTTGTTTTCCTTGGAGCCCATTTCACTGTCGCTTCGGCCGAGGAATTAACATGCCCTTCTCGCCGAGAATGACGTTGCACTCGACAAAAGCCCAGTTGTTTTCTGAGCCGGTTTTTAAAGGGCATGTTATTTGCTCGAGAATGTACATCACAAGAGTTCGAGAGTGTACGTCACAAGTGCTTTACCACGGCGTCACAAGTGCTTTGCCGCTACGCTAAAAATCTGTTTGCTATTTCCTAGCAAAGTGCTAGTATATGCGTCATGAAGAAGAAGCACACATACAATTGGCTTATTTGCTTGGGCTTATTCATGCCCGAGCCCGAGCTCATCTAGCTCGGGCAGCGCTGCTTTTTCTTGCGCGAGTTGCACTGGAGTGCGTTTCTGACCTTTGGTTTCACTCGCATGACCTCTCTGCACACGATATGTACTGAATCCCATTACATGATTGCTGCCTTATAGAGCTCGGGCGTAAACGTTGACGCGCGATTGCTGGTTTGTCCTACGCACGTTTTGAGTATCGGGATAACACCTTTGAGCATCCCGCTAGCACTTGAGTACAGCAACAGCATTTTGAGCGTAGCGACAACACCTCGAACATCGCGTCAACACTCTGAGCACCGACCTGAATTTGCACATTGAGGCTCGACTGGGCTACGTTTGCCCGTCTCGCCACGTAATAAGGAGTACATCATGGCATTTGAACTCAATCCCGCTTTTGCCGAGAATCCCGCTGCCCACTTTGACACCCTGCAGATACATGCAGGTCTTACACCTGACCCCACAACTGGCTCAGCCGCGCTTCCCATCTACGCCACCGCCGCATGGCAGTTCGATGACGCAGAAGACGCCGCTGCAAAGTTTGCCCTCGCACGACCCGGCAACGTGTATAGCCGTCTCACAAACTCAACAACCGATAGCGTCGCCGCCCGAGTTGCAGCCCTTGAAGGGGCGCCGCTCGCCGTAGCGGTTGCCTCAGGACATGCCGCCGAGGTTCTCGCCTTTACCAACATAGCTCGTACAGGAGACCACATTGTTGCGTCAGATTCTCTCTACGGAGGAACGTGGAACATCTTGCTTCACACCCTCAGTGACCTTGGCATTAGCACGAGTTTTGTGCCTAACAATGACATCGACGCCTTTATCGCCGCCACGCAAGACAACACCAAGCTCTGGTATGTCGAGACAATCGGAAACCCGCTCGTCGACGTTGCCAACGTACCCGCTCTTGCCCAAGCCGCTGCATCCGTTGGCCTTCCGCTTTTTGTTGACAACACCTTTGCTACCCCCTACTTATATCGCCCTGCACAAGACGGAGCAGCCGTTGTCATCGAATCGCTTACCAAGTGGATTGGAGGCCACGGCAACACCATTGGTGGAGCTGTTATCGATGCAGGAACCTTTGACTGGGCAGCGACTCCCGGCAGGTTTCCCACGCTCAGCGAGCCCGACGCCTCCTATCACGGAGCCGTTTGGACAGACGCAGCGCCTGCCGCTCCCTTTGGCACGCGCGTGCTTGCCCAGCGCCTCAGAGATATTGGCCCCACCCTCTCGCCGTATGCAGCACAGCTCATCGGCATTGGGCTTGAGACCTTGTCGTTGCGTGTAGAGCGTCACGCGCAAAACGCCCTTGCGGTGGCACAGTTTTTGCAGGAGCATCCCAAGGTGAGCTGGGTTCGCTACCCCGGTTTACCAGATGACCCCAGCCATGAGCTTGCAAGCAAGCTTCTCCATGGTGGCTATGGTGGCGTACTTGTATTTGGTGTTGTCGGAGGTCGTGAGGCAGGACTCAAGCTCATAAACAATGTGAAACTCCACACCTTGCTGGCAAACGTGGGTGATGCCAAGAGCCTCATTATTCATCCGGCAACAACAACTCACTCTCAGCTCACCACCGAGCAGCTTGCGCAAGCCCATTTGTCTGATGATTTGGTTCGCCTGTCGGTAGGTCTTGAGAATGTCGAGGACATCATTGCTGACCTCGACCAAGCGCTCTCTACGATATAACCCGGTAGCGCACACGCAGGTATGAGTTGGCAAGTGTCTGGACATCGAGCAGTTCAAGGACGCCCAAATCACCTAGTTCATCCCTTCGCTTTAGCGACACTCCGTCTATTAATGATGGAGTGTCGCTTCCGCCCACAAGTACAGGCGCAATAACCACGTCAACAAAATCGATGAGCCTCTCACGAAGCAGCAAGCCATTGACCGTAGCTCCCGACTGCAACGTCAAACGTTCGCAACCATACTCGTGTTTGAGCCGTCCGAATGCCTCCGTCAGGTTTTGTTCTTCCTGATAGACGATGTTCAAGTTCTGTTCTTGGTTTTGTTCTCTCACCGCAAATGCAGGGTGTGTTCTGTTCGAGGTAATTACAACAAGCTGCTGAGCACGCGCACACGAATAGCCATCTGTATTTGTGTGATAATTGCAAGCAGCGCTGTGTTTGTTGCACATGTGTTTGTTGGACATGAAGTGATTCTTGGTTTACAAGCTCACGGCCAATCGAAAGAGGTGGCAAGCTATGTCAAAGCGGATTTTATCCCTCGTATCGGAAGATTTTGAAGACCTCGAGCTGTGGTATCCCTACCATCGACTGGTCGAAGAGGGCTGCACGGTCGATCTCGCGGGCGAGAAGGCCGGCGAAACCTATCACGGAAAGTATGGGGTTCCTTGCACGTCTGACATTTCGTTTTTCGATGTCGACCCCGCAGACTACGACGCCTTGCTTGTGCCGGGTGGATGGGCTCCCGACAAGCTCCGCCGTTTTCCTGAGGTACTCGAGATTGTTCGCGCTATGGATCGAGACCACAAACCCATTGGTCAGATTTGCCATGCGGGATGGGTGCTTATCTCAGCAGGTATTCTTGAGGGCAAGACGGTTACATCAACGCCCGGTATCAAGGATGACATGACCAATGCTGGTGCTACGTGGGTCGACGAAGCTTCCGTGGTTGATGGACATATTGTTTCTGCTCGTCGTCCGCCCGATCTTGGTGCCTACATGAGAGACTTCATCTCTGTACTGGGGCTGTAAAACAGGAGTGTAGTTGGCCTATGCCGAGCGGGTTGCAGCAAGTTGTGACGGGTAGCAGCGGGTTGTAGCGAGTTGTGGCGAGTTGCAACGGGTAGCAGCAAGTTGTGACGGGTGGCAGCAAGTTGTGACGGGTAGCAGAGGGTTGCAACGGGTAGCAGCGGGTTGTAGCGGTTTGTAGCGTTGTGGCGTTATGGGCGCCACAGCACAACACCGTGTGATCGGCCTGTGATAAGCGCTAGACATCGGGAGACGTTCGTGACACGAGATAAGCTTGAATCATACATCGCCGAGCAATACGGTGCAGAAGCAGAATACCTCTTCAAGCGCTATCCCGATACGAGCGTCTTCAGGCGTCCTGATAATCGTAAATGGTTTGCTCTCATGAACTACCTTCCCTATCAAACGCTCGGCATCACAAAGGAGGGAAGTACACACGTCCTCAATGTGAAGCTCGACCCGCTCATGGTTGCCTCTTTGCGCAAACGCAGGGGCTTTTGCCCCGCGTGGCACATGCACAAAGAACACTGGATTACTATTCTTCTCGATGGCTCCGTTGATGCAGAGGAGATATACACCTTCATCGACATGAGTTTTAGAAGCGTAGCTGGTAGATAGGCAATGGTGAGGGTGGCTAAAGCATCACCAGCAAAACTTTGGAAAAGCTCGCCTCCCTTTCGCACGCCTGAGCGCCTGAAGCCTGCCGCTACAAATCGCGTCTTTGTGCCATATACTCACCGAAATGCGGGATAGAATAAGAAACCTTACCTCCCCCAGCTGGCTCGATGAGATGAGCGTCGATGAGACTTTTTCTGTATGCAGACACCCAGCTCGTGCTTTTCTCCACGCGCTGAGCAATACCGCTTACTGGTGTACTCTGAGGCCAATCTTCAAGCATGGCATCAAGAAACGCTTGTTGAGCGCTCGATGCAGCCCGATAGGCTGGTGCACATACCGCATCCAAAAAGACAAGCGCCGCATCGCTCTTTGCTCGCTGGACATCTTCAGCCTCGATTCTGTTTGACCTTCTTCGTAATGCTGACTGCCACATGTAATATCCCACGAGCTGAATCATGTAAGGATAGCCCGATGAGGCCCTCGCGGCTTCCATAGCATCATCCATGCTGATACTAAATCCAGAGTCACTCATCGTCATCTCAAATGCATTTCTTACATCTGGTAGAGCGATATAGCCAAGTTTATGATGAATCGCCCGTCTTAAAAATGTTAGAAGGTCATCGTTTATCAACTCGTCAACCATAGAGGAGAGCCCTGCGAACACAAAAGCGATACCTTTTTTCTGAGTGTCCTCAACATCTCGAAGATCCTCATCTCCAATTATCTCCTGTACCGCTGTTGCAAGTGCGACCATCTCATCTCTATTGGCTGCTTGAGCTTCATCAATCGTAAAGAGAATCCCCTGACCATCCTTCAATTTCTTGAAACCTTCTCTCACAGCTGTGCGAATACTCAGGGCTGATGGGCGCTCAAGTGAGGCTGAGCCGAGTTTTACACCAGCAATACCAGCTATATCAATAGAAGGTTCAAATGTGGCACGAATACTGCCAAAGCTGAGTAGCACTCAATAATTGGGCTGGCATGCTACACTCTCTCAATGAAGACCGAGACGTCCCTACCCACAAGACAAGTGCAACACTAAGGTGGTCAGCATGAAGCAATACACCGTAGATGCCTTTACCGATACCGTTTTTCAGGGAAACCAAGCTGCCATTTGTGTCCTCGATGAGTGGTTAAGCGACACATTGATGCTTAACATCACCCGGGAGAATAACTTCTCAGAAACGGCTTTCACCGTGAAAGAGCATGACGCATACCGTCTTCGCTGGTTTACACCTGCGGGCGAGATTGACCTCTGTGGACACGCAACACTTGCGAGTGCCTTTGTGTTGTTCAACTTTTATGAGCACGACGCTCAGAGCATCACCTTTCATACGATGAGCGGCGACCTTTTCATTGGACGTCGCGCTAACGCCATCACAATGGACTTTCCTGCCTACACATGCCAAGAAGTCCCGGTAACTGACTCTATGGAACAAGCACTTGGCATGCGTCCTCAGCAGGCATTTCTCGACCGAGACCTTCTCCTTATATATGATGACGAGAATATCGTGCGAAATATGAAACCTGACTTTGATAAGCTCAGTCTGCTCGATGGTCTTGGCGTTGCCATAACAGCTCCTGCCACACCTGAGTCTCGTTTCGATTGCGTGTCTCGCTTTTTTGCTCCTAAGCTGGGAATTGAAGAAGACCCTGTTACTGGATCGGTGCACTGCATGATTGCTCCCTATTGGGCTCAGCACCTTGGAAAAAACACCATCAGCGCTTATCAGGCATCTGAGCGAAGCGGTGAGATGATCTGTGAGCTTCGAGGAGAGCGAGTCGTGTTGCTCGGAAAAGCAGCGTTGTTCTCGGTTGCTGAGCTTAACGTATTCAACAGTTAACCCAAGGCGTACAATGGCTTTCTTGCACTTGCCCCAACTCCAGCACTAGCATTTACCCTAGCGCAAGTCCCAGCACGAGCACTTGCTCTACCCGAGCACTCGCTCTACCCGAGCACTTGCTCTACCCGAGCACTCGCTCTACTGTTGTAGCTATTCGGAGGAAACCTTATGCACTATAGAACCGCAACACCAGCCGACATACCAGAGATGTCCCGTCTGAGACAGTTGCAATTAATTGACGAGGGTGTTGAACCCACCTGCAACATAGAAGCTGAGCTTGAGCGCTGGTTTACCCATGCGTTCAACAGTGAATCGTTCGTCCAATGGCTTGCCGAGGACGAGAGCCACATAGTAGCTACGGCAGCCATTGTGTTTTACGACTTCCCACCTGTCTGGGACAACCCCTCAGGTCGTAAGGGATACATCACCAACATGTACACATCTCCTGAGTATCGGGGGCAAGGTATTGCAAGTTCCATGCTTGAACGCCTCGCACAGGAGGCTCAAGCCCAAAATGTTTCCAAACTCTGACTCGGAGCATCTGATCTGGGAAGACCAGTTTACGAAGCCTTTGGTTTTCAGCAGGCAGACGAATGGCTCGTTCTTGACCTTGAGGAACGTGTGTGAGGAGCGCTAGCTCGAAGTGAAGCTCATAAGTACGATGGAGCCAACGTAAACAGCGAGCGCGAGGAGCGAGACCTCGCCTGAACAACTAAAAACTCCATAGAGCCGAACGCTGCAGCCGAACGCTGCAGTCACTCAGATGCCCTATGCTAACCTTCTGCGCAGTCACTAGGATTGGGTGCGTGCGAAAGGTCCGCCATGGAAAAGCTTCATATCGAAAACAGCACGGTGCAGGAAACCCTGATTATCCCTCTCTATGGGCGAAAACTTGCGTCTGAGAAGTTTCCTGGCCTCATTGCAGATAACAAGGCGGCAGAGATTATCGATGGTCTCGATTACGATTTCACTGACGCAGCAGCGGGACTCAAAGGCCGCTTTGCGGAGTTTGGCGTCCTCGAAGGCGCTATGCGCTCCTACGATTTAGTCTGCGAGATTAAAACCTATCTTCTGAGACATCCCGAGGCTGCAGTGGTTAATCTTGGATGTGGTTTGGACACCCTCTTTACGCAAGCAGACAACGGTCGGACTCACGGCTACAACATTGATTTTCCCGATGTCATTGAGCTGCGTGAACAGCTTGTACCACCAGCTGAGCACGAGACCAACATTGCCGCAGACCTCAATGACACCAGCTGGTTTGATGCTATTGACTTTTCAGCTGAACGAGGAGCCATATTTGTGGCGGCTGGTGTGTTCTACTATTTCACCAATGAGCAGGTCCGCAGCCTCCTTGATGCCATGGCAGCTGCATTTCCTGCAGGACGCATTTCCTTTGATGCAACGCGCAAATCTGGACTTAAGATGATGCTCAAAACCTTTATTGCACAAGCCGGTATTTCAGATGTGGGTGCGTACTTTCATGTTGAGAATCCCTCAAACCTCGAGTCATGGAGCACTCACTTTGCACGTGTCAGTTCCAAAGGATTCATGACGGGATATCATCCATGGGACAAAAGCTGGGGTGCTGGAAAGCACCTGCTTGCACGCCTTGGTGATAGCACGGGATTGACCCGCATCATCTCAATCGACTTTGCAAGTTAGCCAGATGAGCTCCTTGTTGGAGCGATTTACAGAACTCTAAAACCAGATTTCTTGTTTCTGCGTTGACCGAGGTCTCGTCGAGCCAAACAAAGGTCTCATCGAGCTAAACCAAGCTCTTGTCCCACAATTGACTTAATCTCTCGCACAATCTCATTGCACTTTCGGGAGCTTATTCCGCCAAACATACCAACTTTGACCAAATCTTCAAGCTCAATGTCGCTTCCTTTTCCATTGACCAACGTGGAATGCTCCCCCATAAAACCATCGTCAATGGTTAGGTCATACGCTGGAGAGAGTGACCACTCACGCGTATTCTCGTCATAGATAAAACTGAAGTTGCGAGAGTGGTCATCACAATTACCGGCAAACACGTTAAAGCACATCACTCGAAATAGCTGCTCTGAACTTGAAACGCTATTTGTCAGTGTAAGAGAGAGTTTCATAAGGTCGCGATAATCCATGACATCAAATGGCGAGGCTTCGAGCAGCGCTGCTGCACTTGTCATGTGCATCTTACTGAGCAAACCGCCTACAGATTTCCTATCAAAGCGTTTTGTAGCAAAATAGCCATCGCACTCCTTAGAGGGGAGGAGTCTCACCTCTTCCATGACAATCCCGCATTTTCTTGCTGTCAAGGCGCAGTGATACTCTTTGAGACCGCTGTTCATGCCATCAATCCTCGTTGGAAATTTGACAATCCACGGCTCATCATCAATATCGACCATCACTTTTGGACGAGCACCTCCACTCGAGCGTCCATACCGAAACAAAACATCGAGTTGTTCTATGTCATGCATTTCCATGAGGCTTTGGCACTCTCGAGCGAGTACATCATAATCGATACGAGCATCTTCCTCATAAACCTGATAGCTTGGGAAATACTCCAATGCCCCTAAGCCCGTATCTCCCACTAACGACAGCCGCGATAATTGGGACAACTGTGAGGGATTGATGCCAGCCGCCGTCAATTGGCGGTCGACTACAAGTCTTCCCCAATCATCGGGAAGACTATCCCTAAAAACTCCAAAAATTCCTTCTGGTAAAGATGAGCTGCTCTTATAGACACGCTTTTCTAATGGGAGGCTTATGGAACTGATAGAAAATCCATGGTGAAGCCACTCATCTGTGTACTCAAAATAACATGCCTGGGAATCTGATGACTGTGCCAGGACTCCTACATGCCTGCCATGGTATTTCACATCGATTCTTGTGAGCTTTGGTAGAAAGTGATCAAAATTATGTGACATCGGCAAGCACCTCTTCAATCGACGTGTACTCGGGAGATGTCAGGAGGTTTGTTATCTCGTGTTCTCGCCCCAGCGCCATAAGAATCTTGATAAACGAGGTAAGTGATATTTCGCCCGTCCGTTCAAAGCGCTTAATCGAGCCGAGACTTACGCCTGACCTTTCCGCTAGACGGGCCTGTGAGATATGGCGCTTTCTCCTGATAGCACGAACCCTGCTCGAGAGCTGCTCCGAAATCTCTGGTTGAGTGAGTTTATCAATCGTTAACATGGCTAATATATTATCCAATTCAATCGGTTTTAGACGTAGTAGATAGTATATTATCTACTCTTTGAATCGTGCAAGCAGCTGATGAATGTTCTTGGGCACTACTCGCCTACTCGTCGCGCCTACTCCCCGTGTCTACTCACCCCGAAGTTCGCGGCGAAGCTTCACCAGCATATAGATGGCAAGAACGGTGCTTGCACATGATGCAGCTGGGAGATTGAGCCACAACCCATTCAAGCCAAACGGCTCAAGCAACACAAGAGCTGCAAGTGGCGCAATGAGCACAGAAAAGAGCGAGAGAAGCGACGCAGGACGAGGCTTCTTGATGGCGGTATAGAAGCTTTGGGTAGCCATAGGAATCCACCGCAAAAAGTACGCAATAGAAAAGAGCTGAAACGCCCCTTCTGCCAGTCCGAGAATAGCAGGCGTTGCCTCTCCCATAAACAGCCACGTCAACTGCAGCGGAAACACCAGCATCACACACGACAAACTAATCGAGATAGCAGCGCACGCCGCAAAGATGCGTTTCTCGAGTTTCACGACACGGTCAACTCGTCCAGCGCCAAGGTTGTATCCCACCGCAGGCTGCAGAGCATCACAGGTGCCATACAACAGAGGAAATACCACGCCACTGGTATACATAAGCGCTCCGTAAACCGCAACTGCCACTTCTCCCCCTTGTGCGAGCAAAGCAGCATTGAGCAGCACCGAGGTTACGCGTCCAGCAACGTTATTGAGAAATGCTGGCATACCAGCTGTGCCAATTTCTCGCACGAGGGGTACGTCAAAGCGAGGGCGAACAAACTTCAGCTGGTAGCGTCCGAGTACAAAAGGGGTAAGACCCACAAGAGAGCTCATAGCTAAAGCAAGCGCATAACCAAGGGCAGCTCCAAAAACACCAAGCCGCGCAAAATGAACAAGGCTAAACTCGACCACCGCACCAAGTAATGCCATGAACAGGTTCAATAAAAGGCTCCCGCGTATCCTTCCGCAGATGCGCAAGAAATTATCAACAGCAAACATCATTGAGGTTATCGGGGCACCTACCGCGTAGACGCGCAAAAACACAACGGCATCTTCTGCCAAGCCTCCCGACGCCCCCATTGCAGCCATGATGGCAGGAGCTGCCAACCAAAACGCCGCGCCAAGTGCAGCCCCCAACACAAAGATGGCAGCAACAGCGCAGCTAAACACATTGTTCGCTCGCTCGTCATCGCCCGCACCAAGGGCAATTGCAATAGGACCAGCGGACCCAACGCCAACCAAGTCTCCCACCGCAAAGACGAGAATTACAAAGGGCATGGCGAGGTTGATGGCAGCAAATGCCGTAGGTCCCAAGAGCTGTCCCACAATCACGCCATCGAGCACATCATACAGAGCACTTGCCAACATAGAGATAGCTCCGGGCGCCGCAGCCGTGAAGAAGAGCCGGGTTGGTGCGGTTTTTACGTAGAGCTCGCGAAGCTCGTTTTCTTGTGTGAGCCCGCCCTCAGCCACACTACCTCCTCATGTGATCTTGTTGGATTGTTGAAGCTCTTAGAATGCGCCGAACTCAATAGCCTAACAGCTCAGCCGTATTCTGCAAGTATGCTTAGTCAGCAACCTCGCTCATAGCGGCGGCTCCTAAAACCAAAGCGGCACCAAACATGCCCAGCACGCTCAGCGGCTCTCCCAAAATCACAGCAGAGAGCACCACACTCATAACAGGCTCAACGTAGCCCAAAAGTGCAATCTCTTGAAGCGGCAAATGCGGTTGTGCCCCAAACCATAAGATGTATGCAGCGCCGGTATGTACCACACCAAGAAGCAGGCAAAATGCCCACGAGATTGCATTTCCCGGTAGCGGAATACCGTGGTGAGAAAACAGTACAAAGACCAGCACCACGGCTGCTGCCACCGCGAGTTGCACCAACACACGAGACAGGTTGTCCATGGCACTCACAAAGCGATTGCAGATAACAATACCCACAAAGCCAGCGGCAGAGAGAAGCCCCAAGCCAATGCCGAGCGGATCAAAGCTCGCCGCATCCGCTCCAATCACCCCTGATACAAGAACAATTCCAAGCATGGCAGCCGCAACACAGGCAGCTCGAAGCGGCGTGAGACGCTCGCCAAAAAACAGGGAACTCAACACCACCACGATAATTGGAGCTGTGTAGTTACAAAGACTCGCGATGGCTATGGATGTGTATTTGTAGGCAGCAAAGAGTGCTACCCAGTTAAAGCCAAGACACAGACCCGTTCCCACAAGCCACACGAGATTCTTGTGAATCCCCTCGATATCGAGACCATGACCTCGAAAAGCAATGACTGCTGCAATGGTAAGCGAGCCAACAATGCCGCGGATAAGAACCACAACCTCTGATGGTGCATCGATAAAGCGAACAAACGGACCAATGGTGCCGTAAATCACAACAGCAGCAATAAACATCAGACGGGCTCTTGCCCGTGGCATCGTTGTTTCAGACACACAACCCTCTCTTACATTTACTTCTTAATATGCTCAGCAACGCTAATGGTAAAACCAGAGGGTGAGTATACCATCGCAGCCTTAGACGATGGTGTCTCGGTGACTCTATCTCCTCGTGGGTTTGTGAAACCATGTGCCAAGAGCATTTCGTATGCCTCATCGAAATTGTCGACATTCATCCTTATCGTTGACATATCTTCCTCGAGGTCTGCGGCATGGACAACGGTCACCATAAAACCGCTCTCGTTCTTGAGCACTGCTGCGGTGATGTCATTTTCAATACCTTCTTTGGTGTGAGCCCGCTGAAATCCCAAGTCCTCAAACAGTGCAATGATCTCGTCTGCTCGTGGTGAGATAATCATGGGGCTAAAGCTGCTAATTTTCATAACTCCTCCTTTGCTTAGGTACGCCCATGTCCGGTATTTTATAGGAAGCTTATACAAGACTTGCGAGCTCGTTGGTCGATGGCCACAATTGTGAGTGTATTCGGACGCACAATCAGCACAAACACGAAATGACGGTTATATTGCAATAGCTCTGGAGAAGAACCATGGAGCTTTTACAACTCTACAACCTTATCTATGGGCTTGCCGCATCAGGAGGGCGAGAAGAAGTATTGTTTGGCACCTGCGCAGTGCGTGCTCGTGAGGCATTTATGCACAGTATCGCAAGCAAACGAGGGAGGTTCTGAGCCTGTTAGCGTTGGTGCTAGATGAAGCTAGCCCTAGGCTGTCACCAGCGTCTTTCCTAATTCGTATGCTTCATGACACTCTTGAGGAAACACCGTCTCGTGACGCTCTTTCTTTGCCTCAATATCAAAGAGTGTCCACTCCCAATCGGTTTTGCTGTAGTCCCTGAGCTGCAAGGTATTTCCACTCACAAATGTTTGAGTTGGTCCCACAAAGCGCGAAAGCGTCTGCTGATAGCCTTCAACTAGCTGCGAATAGGCGCCTTCTTGTGCATTGCTCGTCATAATGAGCAAGACGGGAATAAAGTGCTCAGTGCAGCAGGGACGCTCAACGTTATAGGTCAGGTTCTGAAAAATGAGTCGCTCATACAGCGCACGGAACGACGCCGTCATTTCAGACAGATAGTTTGGTGAGCCAATGATAAGACCGTCTGCCTGCCTAATAGCATCGAGCACCGGGGTGAGCCCATCTCGATAAATGCATCGACCTGCGTTTTTTGCCCTCTTGCAGCCAAAACAGGAAACACAGCCTGTGTATTTCTCAAGACGAAACAGGTCAAACTTCTCAATTTTGGCGCCGGCCTCTTGGGCTCCTCTGGCAGCTTCAATCACGAGTGTGTCTGTGTTCCATCCTTTTCGCGAGCTTGCGTTAACAGCAACAATTGTTTTTCCCATGATAATCCCCTCACCAACTCATTCCCTCGTATGAGTCTTTATCTCACTGTCAGCAATTCTAGTGCAACATCGAATCGTGTGGGTTATCTGCACGCTTCACAATCGTGTGGGTTATCTGCACGCTTCACAATCGTGTGGGTTATCTGCACGCTTCACAATCGTGTGGGTATCGATGAGACTCGCAACATAGAGACTTTACCGAGAGTGCTTTAGCTCCAATGAGACGTAATCCCACCATCAAGCAGCTCAGAGTTAGACTAAGTTAACTCGAATTGTTACCCTAAGTTAGATGCATCTAACTTTAAGGGAGTCTCGCTATGGATAACGGATTCTTGCGTGTAGAAGATCTTTGCAAACACTATGGCGAGGGAGAAGCCCGTCTTGAAGTCCTGCAAAGCATCACAACGAGCCTCAACAAGGGTGAAATCTGCACCTTGCTCGGTCCATCTGGCTCTGGTAAGTCAACTTTCCTTAACCTTGTAGGAGGTCTCGAGCCAGCAGACTCGGGCAGAATCTTTGTGGGAGACACCGAACTTACCTCCCTCAACGACAAAGACCTTGTCGAATACCGCAGACGCGAGCTTGGTTTTGTTTTTCAGTTCTACAACCTCATCGCAGACCTTACCGTGCAGGAAAATATAGAGGTTTGCCAGTATCTCTCAGACAATCCTCTCCCCATGGATGACCTGTTAACGTCACTTGGCCTGTGGGATCACAGAAAGAAGTTTCCCCACCAGATTTCTGGTGGTCAGCAGCAGCGCTGCGCCATCGGTCGAGCCCTCATCAAAAACCCCAGCTTGTTGCTTTGCGATGAGCCCACCGGAGCACTCGACTACAACACATCCAAAGAAATCCTCACCCTGATGGAGCAGGTCAACCAGCAATATGGCTGCACCATCGTCATTGTTACTCACAACGACGCTATCAAGCACATGGCACATCGCATTTTGCGCCTGAGAGACGGACAGCTGGTCGAAGACTCAATGAACACGCAGATTGCACGAGCGTGTGATTTGGAGTGGTAAACAATGGCTCGAACACCCTTCAAAAACCCTCTTTTCAAACGCCTACCTCGCGAGTTCAAAAACAACCTTGGTAAGTATCTCGGTATGTTCTTGATGTTTGTCTTTGCTACCGCTTTTACCAGTGGCTTTCTCCTTTCTGCCAGCAGTATCGAGAAAATCATTGATGAGATGCCCGGGAAATACGCCATAGAAGACGGGCGCTTTAGCTGCGATTTTGAACCAAGCACAGAAGCCCTCGACGCCGTCAAGGCCTGCGGTGTGAGCTTGACTGAAGATTTTTATTGCGAGCTGCCTTTGATTCTCAGTACGTCATCGTCTCATGGGGGTGATGTGGTCAATGCTGATGAGACAACGAACACGCAGGACACCGCAAGCACGTCGAACACGCAGGGCACCGAAAGCCCAGCGAGTGAAGCAAATTCGGCGAGCGCGCAGAGTACAACCGACATCACTGTGCGTATATATCCCCCACGCTTGAGCGTCAATCTTCCCGAATACGCAGCAGGCAGAGCTCCACAGAGTCCGAGCGAAATTGCCCTTGACCGCGTTTTTATGGTTGAAAACCACGGTCTCGATATTGGCGACACTGTGTCGATTAACAACCGTGACTTTACCATCTGTGGCATTATCACCTTCCCAGACTACCAAGCCCTCTTTGCAGACAATGCTGCCTTCATGTTTGATGCACTGAGTTTTTGTGTGGCAACTGTTTCAGACGAAGGCTATCAAGCTCTGCGAACCAGCCACGAAACGTTCAACTACTCATTTACTTTTAACGACAAGAAACTCAGTTTGGCTGAGCGCACCACCATCGAAGAAGACATGATTGACGCTCTGTCTACCCACAACGCAACGCTCAACACCTTTATCGATGCCGCGGACAACCAAGGAATTGGCTACGCCATAACCGACGTCCAAGGCGACCAAACCATGTGGACAGTACTCCTCTTTGTGCTCATCCTCATCATGGCTTTTGTATTTGTGGTGCTCACCAACGCAACTATCGAAGCCGAAAGCTCCGTAATTGGCACCATGCTTGCAAGTGGCTGGAGAAAGTCAGAAATCATCGTCCACTATATGGTGCTTCCTCTCGCGGTTGGTTTTGTGGGCGTCTCTATTGGTCTGGTCATTGGTGTTGTTGGGTTAACAGACACCATGCGAGGACTGTATTACCACAGCTACAGCCTGCCTCCCTACCGCACCATCTGGGATTGGAAGATTGTATTTATCACGACTGTTGTGCCGTTTTTACTCCTGAGCGCAATTACCCTCATAGGGCTTGTGAGAAAAATGCACTTCACGCCGCTTCAGTTCTTGCGCCATGAGGCGTCAACCAAAAAGAGAAATGCGGCAATGAGCCTCCCTGAAAAACTGAGTTATCCTGTGCGTTTTCGACTGCGCGTGCTCTTGAGAAACGCAAGTCATTTTGTCACGCTATTCTTTGGCATCATGTTTGCAAGCCTGTTGTTGCTCTTTGGATCGTGCATGCTTCCCGTAGTGCAAAACTACACAGCAGAGCTGATGAAAACTGTCGCAGCACCTCACCACTACGTCCTTAAAATCCCGGTCGAACTCAATGGTACCGACGACGAACGAGAGATGTATGCCGCAGCACTACGCGTCATTGAAGACAGGGATCGTTACAACGACAATAAAGCTGCTATTGATGCCGCAGAGCGATTAGAAGACAACTTGTCTCTTATGGATGCCCTCGAGCGGCTCCAAGACAACAATGAGCTGATGGATGCCCTCGAGCGCTTACAAAACAACACTGAGCTGTCTGATGCGCTGGAACGTATCCAAAACAATTCTGAGCTCACCGACGCCCTTGGACGCTTACAGCAAAACGACGATGTGTTAGACGCAATCCAGCGCTTGCAAGAAGACCGTGAACTCATGGATGCAGTCGAGCGCCTTGAAGACAGGCCGGAGCTTCTCGATGCGGCGGAGCGTCTCTCTGCCCAAAGTGAGCTCATGCGCTGGGTAAGCTGGGCACAGGCAAATCCGCTTCATGTAGCTGCTGCCACTCGCGTTGCCGCAGGTTCTACCGACCCCACCGACCTTGCCTATGCGTCTGCGCTTTCTGCAGAAGAAAGGGCAGGTCTTCAGCTCCTCTCGACCATTGATGCTCAAACACAGGCTGATATGGAGCTCATGCAAAGCATCGACGAACAGACACGCGCTGACCTCGACCTTATGTCGTCTCTCGACGAGCAAACACAGGCAGACCTTGACCTCATTCAAAACGTCGACGAACAAACCCGGGCAGATATTGAGCTCTTCCAAGATGTCGATGAACAAACACGCGCAGATTTGGATATTCTCACCAAACTTGATGAGCAAGCAGAGGCGGACATCGATCTGCTCATCCATCTCGATGAGACAACTCAGGCAGACGTGGACACACTACGCGATGTAGACGACACAACTCAAGCCGACATCGACCTTATCCGAGAGATGGATCAAGACTTGCTCGACGACCTGCGGCTGGCTGCCGACATCGATGAAGATGCCCATGTCATTAACAGTCAGCCCAACGACCCTCAAGCGATAGAGCATGCCGAGAAGTACGCCGTTGCGTCGCTTGAGATTGAGCGAGCCATGGGCTCAAAGATGGAAAGTATCACTGTGTATGGTATCCAGCCAAACAGTCGCTACTGGACTGACATTCCTGTAGCAGATGGGCACGTTGTTGCTGGTCGTGGTCTTGTCGAAAAAACTAAGGCAGACATAGGTAGCAGTGTTGAGGCACACAACGTGAGAACTGGCGATAACTACCACATTGAGATTGCTGAGTGTGCTTCTAACGAATCAGACACTAACCTCTATATGAGTCTCTCTGATTTTAATGCTCTATTTGATAACGACACCGACTACTTTAATGGCTATGCTTGCGAAAGCGAACTCGTGCTCGACAGCCGCTATACCGCACAGCACATTCAGCCCTCTGACATGCTCAAAATGAGCAACCAGCTCGAGACTTCCATGGGAAAGATCATGTATATGATGATGGCGATGGCAGTTCCCATCTATCTCATATTGGTGTATCTGCTCACCAAGACCGTCATTGACCGCTCGGCTCGCTCTATTGCCTACATGAAGGTATTTGGATACCACACCAAGGAAGTTGACGGTCTTTATATCCGTCCCATTACCTACTGGGTGTTGCTCAGTCTCGTGGTGAGTCTACCTCTCATTGTGTTCTTGCTCACAAGTCTGTTGATTATTGTCTTCATGAACTACTCGGGCAACTTCCCCATTATTATTCCGCCCAACCGCTATGTTGCCCTTGTCGTGGTTGGCATGATTGCCTATGCAGTTGTCGCGTTTTTACACGTACGACACATCAAGGCAGTTCCGCTCGAGTTAGCCATGAAGGTGCAGGAGTAGGACGGCAATTTCATCACGAGGTTGTACCGGCATTTGGCGTTTGCAGAACGACCCATTAACGCCGACTTGGGTTGGGTACGTAGCGATAAAAGTAGCGACAATTCAGAAAGCGGCGATAAAAGCGGCGATAAAACCAGCGACAAAATCAGCGACAAAATCAGCGACAAGGTCGGCACACATTAGCTCTGGATGGATTCATTGCGTACCGTGACAGGCTGGGGAGCACGAAGCTCAACAACCTTCTCGCATGTGTAGTGCGCCTGAACGAGGCAATAGCTGACAACGAGACGCAGGCCGACGGGGCCTCCCGCCTGATGGACTTCCTCGACGAGCAGCACATGAGCCGGCTGTACGAGAAGTTCATCCTGGAGTATTTCCGACGTGAGCACCCTGGGCTGAACGCCGGCTCTCCTTACATCGCCTGGAATCTTGATGGCGGCTTTGATGACATGCTGCCCGCAATGCACACCGACATCACGCTAACACAGGGCGGCAGCGTGCTCATCATTGACGCAAAGTACTACAGCCACACGACCCAGCAGCAGTTCGACAAGCGCAGCGTGCACTCGGGCAACCTCTACCAGATCTTCACCTACGTGAAAAACAAGGAGGCGGAGCTCACCCGAGCGGGCGTGTCACATGAGGTGTCTGGCATGCTGCTTTATGCCAAGACTGAAGAGGAGATTCAACCAGATGGCGTGTACCTGATGAGCGGTAACCAGATCAGCGTAAAGACGCTGGCACTCGATAAGCCCTTTGAAGATATTCAAAGACAGCTAGATGGAATAGCTGCTGAACACTTCAATCAGGAGGCGATTATCGAGTGACAGGCGTGGACTACAAGCCTCTGGAGAATTACCCGCTGACCCCATGTCCTCACAAAACACGAGGTAGTACGAACCTGCGACCGCTTGGCTGGCGAATGCGACAATAGGATGCCAAGCAAATCCTTCATACAACTCATGTGCCTTGTTGGATGCAGTGTTTAGAGCAGAGCAGAGATTCAGGGTGCCGAAGGACAGAGACTAACGGAGCGCCTCTTCTGCCCAACTTGCCAGCTCTGCCTGTGAGTGGCGTCCGTTGAGCAAACCTCCTTTTACAACTCGTGCGCTCGGGACAAGGCTCTGCATGCGCTGAGGTGATTGGCCAAGACCACTTCCTCCACTGGTTGCGAAAGGAACAACGGTTTTTCCACTAAAGTCATACGCCTCTAAAAAGGTATCAATGATGCGCGGCTCAACATACCACCATACGGGAAAGCCCAAAAACACCGTGTCATAGACACTCATATCAGCAACGATGCTTACTATAGCTGGACGGGCAGACTCGTCTGCCATCTCCAGAGACGAGCGACTTTTCTTATCCTGCCAGTTAAGATCTGCTCGGGAATAGCGCACCTCAGGGACAATCTCAAATGCGTCTGCACCAAGGACAGCTGCTAGGTCTTTTGCCACTCGTGTCGTTGTTCCACTTGCACTAAAGTACGCCACTAACGTTTGAGCCATAATGAATCCTTTCTCGGTTATTTGGTATTGTCTGCATCCACTATTACTTCATATCCTCTATGACCTGCTATTCTCGGCAGGGAAATCCTTTTTGAGGTACTTAGCATTGGCAAGCCAGACATGCTCTTTGTGGGCATCGGACGGCTTGTTTTGAGCCATCACTCCCACGATTGCATGAGGAACATACGGCTCTTCCAGATAGCCAATCTCCTCAGTGCTTAGTTTTAGTGCAACAGCTCCAACAGCACCGTCAATGTGGTATTTCTTGGTCGCTCCAACCACAGGAGCATCAACTTTTGTGAGCAGCCATGTAAGCGAAACCTCAGTCATACTCACGCCATGGTTTTTGGCAAGTTCGGCCACACGCTCAATGACAAGAGCATCTGTCTCAGCCGTGGCATCGTATTTGAACCTGGCATAGCTGTCTTCTTCAAGGCGTTTGCTCGTCTCACTCGGCAGACGAGACAATCGTCCGCTTGCAAGCGCACTGTACGGCGTGAGTGCAATTCCTTCTTCTACACAACACGGAAGCATCTCGCGCTCGTCTTCTCGAAAGATGAGGTTCATATGGTTTTGCACACTTACAAACTGAGGAAAGCCCTCGCGCTCTGCCAGAGCATTAGCACGCTCGAGCTGCCACGCATACACATTGGCAATACCGATGTAGCGAGCCTTGCCAGCTGCAACCACCTGCGCAAGCCCTTCCATCACGTCATAGAGCTCGGTGTTGTAATCCCACATGTGATAGATGTAGAGGTCAACATAGTCCATGCCAAGATGAGACAAACTCGCGTCGATGCTGTTGGCAATATGTTGCTGACCTGTCACGCCTGATTCAATATCTGCGGATGTTCTCGGCAAGAACTTTGTTGCAACCACTACGTTTTCGCGCTCAGCAAAATCGTTCAGCGCACGCCCAAGATATGCTTCAGAGGTGCCACCTTGGTAAGCAATTGCTGTATCAAAGAAGTTGATGCCCGCTTCGAGCGCATGGCTGATAATCTCGCGTGTGGCATCCTCGCCTACCGTCCACGAATGCTGACCTGCTTGTGGGTCACCAAAACCCATGCAGCCTAAGCAAATCCTCGAAACCTCTAAGTCACTCGCCCCAAGTTTTGTGTACTCCATCGCACTTCCCTTCCTTAGACTTCCCTGCTCTTCGTTCGTTTCTCTCGCCTACGGTTCTTGCCCGTTTCTCTCGCTCTCGATTCTCATCCGCAGTTCTTCCCGCCAACCGCACCAGCCATCCTCGCCCGCGGGTCTCCCCGACATCTTCGCCCGCAGTTCTCTCCGACATCTTCGCCCGAACTTCTCCGTCTCTCGTTTGTCAGTCCCTAATACCTGTTGATTCTGCACTTTGCCTTAATGCGCCTTATGTCTTCGGGGAGCTCCTCGTGCGGCATATTACGCGGTACATCGCAGCTTCCCGACTCGGCTGCCACGTCATAGGACCAACATTTGTACTCGATAAAATCACGAGCGAGTTGCAGGGCTTCAAGCTGCTCATCTATCGCTTTGCGCCGCTCGTAGACAATACGTCGACGCTCTTCAATGGTTGCATCACCTTCGATGTAGAGCTTGATGTACTCACGTATCTCTTTGATAGGCATACCCGACACCTTGAGTCGCTCGACAAAGCGCATCCACTCGAGGTCGTCCTCAGTAAACAGGCGCCGTCCATCACTTGAGCGCTGTTGATTTGGATTGAGCCCGTTTTTCTCGTAAAAGCGAATTGTCGAAGCAGGCATCCCAAGCTTCTTTGTCGCATCTCCTATCGTGTACATCTGCAGCCTTCCTTCTCAGGTATCTGTGCAGCACATAGCTCGATAAGATTCTCCTACTTAAACTATGGTTTAAGTCAAGTACCTTTCTTACATGTATTTCACTCTTATTGCTATGAGGCGTATGTGTGCACATTTCCTGAGCTGGGATTGTTGGGTGTTTTGTTAGAAATCTGTTAGATTCTGTCGAATTTTTGTTAGGTTTTTG
>JAFUCQ010000061.1 GCA_017459605.1 Atopobiaceae bacterium | reverse complement strand
TACGTAGCCCTCGGCAGGGGCTTCCGTCACCGTGTACTTCGTGCCGTACGGAATGCCATCAATGATGATGTACTGGTCGCCCTTGAGGGTGAACGTCGCTTCCTTGCCGGAGAACTTGTTCTCGTCGGTGCTCTCTTCGATCACGTTGCCGGCGCCGTCGTACTTCTTCCATGCACCGGAATTGAAGTTCGTATCGGCGGTCAGCGTGAAGGTGAAGTCCGCATCGGACGAGGCCTCGCCGCTCACGAACTTCATGATCTTGGCGGAGGCATCCTGCCAGCGCGCCTTGAAGACTACTCTGTTGGAAGTCCAGTCGCCTGTGCCCGAAACCGTGCCCGTGACAATCCTGTCATCATCGGTACTATCAGGTGTGATTTCCTGACCTTTGACGCTGACAAGCTCGCCTTGGCCGACGTATTCTATGGAGTAGCTGTAGCCCTCGGGAATATTCAAAGCATAGGCGTGGCCGGAATTGACGCTGTCAATCCTCTTGTTACTGGCCCAGCCCCAGATGTTTGCGTACGTGTATTCTCCCTGACCTGTCCAATTGGCATCAATCGTTGCCCGGTCAAGATAGTTCAAGGCGTCAGGATAGCTGCCTCCAGCAGATGGTAAATATAGGCTTGGAAGATTCTCTCCATTCGGACCCTTAATACGCAATTGGAATGCACCTGTGGGTGCATCCGTGGTGAAGTTCCCATTATTGTCAACCCCAAGAAACTCGAGAATCACCGGTGGAACGCTTGAACCTGTGTTCGGATCTTCTGTCGGAACGACCGTCTCGAAGCGAATTGTGCTGGGGTTGTCGTTGTCCGTGCCACTAACCTTATTGCCGGCAGACCAGTTTACTTGGTCGGTGCCACCATCGGCAGGCACGCCATAGCCATCAATGTTGTTGATTACGGCAGAACCGGTAAAACGCGCCTCGTAGGTGTAGCCGTCTGGGATGAACAGCTTCCATGCCTTTCCGGACGGCTGATTGCCGTTGGTTTCCCAGACGCCATTCGTCACGGTAGCGTCAAACGGTGCGGCATAATCGCCATCCTTTGTCTGACGCTGCGCGTTTGACAGCGAGCCAGAATACGGGACGCCATTTTCGTCCCAGATAAGAAATTTGAACCGCCCCTCGTTGGAATCGACGTGAGTCTTTGCGTCGTCATCCTTAACCTTCTCCCACTCCACGATAACGGGAGTGGTCGTCGGACCCGCAACGCGCGGAGCCGCATAAGCAACCACAGCACCAATACCCACGATTGCGGCAACCACAACTGCAAGCAGTGTGAGTAAGCTAGCTCCACCCCGCTTTGCTCTAGCTTATGAACTCTCGGTACTCATTGTGTTCCTTTCAACGTACCTCGTACTAAACACTTTGTATCTAAACTCGATTGTGTTCCTTTGAGTTTGACTTTCATTCTCGACTCACTCACGGAACGGACAAATGAGTCGTTGGGTTAATAAGGGTCTACCGCGTGGCAATAGCCTCAGCAGCGGTGGCCCTACAGCGCACACTTCATGCCACATGACAGTACTCATCTCATCACCCAACCCTCTCTGCCGACACAATCGCTTGTTTCTTTACGGCTGGAACCCTCGGCGCGGTCCAGTCATACAGCAGCACATTTGCCTGTGACATCCCCTGCTTGCACGTTAACGCCAGAACCTCTTGGCTGAGTTTCTGAGCTGTACATGAGCTGTCAGTCAGTGTTTCACCAACGTTTATCTGGTGTTTCACCAGTTAGTTACTAACAAGTAGCCAACTGGCTGCTGGTGTTTTTCCTGACTAATAGGCACAATCCAGCTAATGCTGCAGTTAAAGGTAATTTTAGGTCATCGATATGAAGCTTATGGTGGTTAAATCTTTTCAAATCGGTGAGTGTAGCAGGCTAAATATTCTCATTTATTCCTGAGTTTTTGCAGCTTCTTTAATTATCTGTCTTCTAATTTTGACTGTATTTTTTCCTTATATGCTATTCGATTAATCACAATTATTCCATAGTTCTTTAAGGCGTTGAGGACTGAGCTTGGTGGGTTTGTGACTGTCACTCCCCGACGTGTCCAATATACCTACTGATTTGCTTCGCCAGACTCGAGTTTTGACTCACCCGTAACACCATCTCTTGATTATTCAGATTCCTTGTTGTTTTGCTCCAAATGCTTCGTGAGTAGTCCTCTTATACGTGGGCGTTCTGTGTCTGGAACATTGAGCGCATCGAGAGCTTCCGTCTCGCTAATCTGGAGAGCAGCCATGAGGCTTGCTACGTTGCGTGCGGTTGCCTGGAGGTTACCTTGTTCGATACCGATTGCCACACCCTCAGCCTTACCATCCTCATACGCTTCGAGACGCTCTTCTTGAATCATGGCAGAAAACAACATGGCACGCCTCCTAGTCTCGGGATCTTCTGAAAAGTACGAAACAAGCTCGTCGACTTTGTGGGTGAAGCGCCACTCGCGTGTGTCTTGTGGCTTTTCTCCTCCAACATATTTGAGAAATGCTGCAAGCTCAGGAGCTTCATCGCCTTGTCCTTTACTTGAAAGCAGTATAGCTTGTCTTCCCATGTAATAGGGAGCTTTGTCTTCGATTGACCAGTCACAGATGATTGTTCTCATACGAGAGTTTCCGGTCGGATCAAAATTACAGATAAAGATGATGTATGAGTTGGGAAGGACTCCATCTTGGTTATCTCTTCTGAGGTAGGTTGAATCAAGGAGTGACTGATAGCGTCTAATTCTTCTTGCAAGCTATTTTGTGGAGGCTGCTTGCATCTCAACATCATAGATAGTTCCTTTGCCATCTTTTACAAACACATCACAACGAATCCCTCGAAGATCAGGTGCCGGTCTTTGTTCTTCTTCAGACTTCACAACACAGACCTTTTCTATCTCTACTCCCAAGACGAGTTCTAAAAATGCTTGGGCTATCTCTTCTTTTTCAAAGACCGCATTAAACATCGCTCCGTTGGTAATAGTTAAGGGCTTTTCTTCTTTGTGGTTCTACACCGTCTGTTTTATCACCTACAGTCAACTTCAACTATGAAGTTTCCAGTCTGGATAAGATGCTTTTCACCGCAAAAGCATCCTCAATACGAGAGATTGCAAAGCTTTTCTTCCCTGCATCTTTAAGCGACGCACCACACAAGTAGCCTTCAGAGTTGTCAAGAATGATAAAACGGTCATGAAAAGTATCTGTATGCTCAATTGAGAGCTGTGGGTACTGTGCATTGAAGGTTGCAACATCACGCTGTGTCAGGCGGGTGCGAGGATGGGTCCATATTGTTACGGCAACACCGCTGTGCTTCTTAGCCAAAGTATTGAGAGTAAGCACATCTACATAACCATCAATGAGTGTGATACTCTGCCCAGCTTGACGAACTATCGAAACCAGCAACTCGAAAGCATCGTAGATTTGTCCGTCAAAGAATACTTTTTGCTTTGGTGCATCATGGGTCTCCATATAGTCAAATACGCGTTCGAATCTCTCATCAGTAGTTTTTTGGTACTCTAGTTGGCGCAACTCCACAGAACGTATCTGTTCAAACATGGCTGCATTGCTGGCTATAAAGTGACGCATTTCTACGAAAGCACGCATGATACGGACGCTTGTATCGATAGCAACTCGACTATGGAGGGCTGCAGAAAGCATTGCTACACCCTGCTCTGTGTAGACGTAGGGCAGGTACGTCCTACCAACTGCTGGTACACTATCCTGACCTGCTAAGATGCCAATTTGGCACCTTATATTGTCGAGTTCATCCTTGGTAATCCTGAATCGGAAGTCTTCTGGAAAGCGATTCTCGTTACGCTTGGCAGCACGGTTCAATGCCCCAGTCTCCACCTGATATAGTGCCGCTAAATCGCTGTCTAGCATTACCTGTGTGCCACGCACTGTGTATATTAGGTCACCAATTGAATGTGTGTTGGACGCAACGATGTCAATGGCCTTATCTTCTATAGTACGAAGATTTGCAACTTTGTTAGACTGGACAGCATTACCAGTGGTTACCTTCTCTTCGTCTATCATCTGTTCACCTCTCATCCTGTTTTGTGCGGGGTTTATCACCAATCAGCCTAGAGAGCGCATCTAACAAAAATTCCTCTTGTAATAACAAAAACCTAACAAGATTTGGGATAGGTGCAGATAAACCACTGTTTTCATGCAGTCTTATTAAGAGATGGTCGTTTTGAGAATCTGCAAGGTCTTCACATGTTTGGAAGAGGTGATCTAAACACAAAACAGCCGCCCCGCAATAAACGGGACGGCCGCTTGTCTTACCTGTGGAGCCTATCTCCTGAGCTCTACCTTACTGGCAACACTAACACCCTTGCCCGACGAGCAGAAACTCAACTAAGCTATCCGGCTCACTTATGCCTTGGTGGCAGCAGGATCGGTGGAGACGGTCTCCATGGAGTCGATGATGGCCTGAGCCAGAGCGTCAAGCTCGGTCTCCTTGTCGGGCTTCAGCGTGGAAGCAAGAGACAGACGCTCGGACAGAAGCGTCATGTTCTTCATCTTGTCCTCGATGAAGGAAGCCATGAGGTCGCCGGACTTAACAGCCCATGAGCCGTTCTCGATGATGGCGCAAACGCGGTTCTGGAGGTTGAGCATGCGCATCTCTTCGAGCAGGCTGTGCATCACGGGATAAATCTCGAGATTGTAGGTCACGGATGCAAAGACGATGTGGCTGTACTTGAAGGCGTCAGCAATGATGTAGGACATGTGGGTCGAAGAGACGTCATACATCTTAATGTTGGTGAAGCCCTTCTCGGCAATCTTGGAGGCCAGGCACTGAGCAGCGTTCTCGGTTCCGCCGTACATGGAGGCGTAGCAAATGAGAACACCCTTCTCCTCCGGTGTATAGGTTGACCAGTGATTGTACTTGTCAATCAGATACATGAGGTCGGTGCGCCAAACAAGACCATGAAGCGGAGCGATAATCTTAATCTTGTCAAGAACGGTCGCTGCCTTGCCCAGCACGAGCTGAATGTGCGGACCATACTTGCCAACGATGTTGACAAGATAACGACGAGCCTCATCAATCCAGTCACGGTCATAGTCAACGTCATCGTTCCAGAGCTTGCCGTCGAGAGCGATGAACGAACCAAAGGCGTCAGCGGAGAACAGAACGCCGTTGGTGAGGTCAAGAGTAACCATAACCTCAGGCCAGTGCACCATGGGTGCCTCAACAAAGGTCACCGTGTGGGTGCCAAAGGAGAAGGTGTCGCCTTCCTTGACGATAATCTGCTCGTGGCCATCTACGTGATAGCCAAACTGACGCATGAGCATGAAGGCCTTCTCGGTGCCAATGATGCCGCAGTTAGGATACTTGTCGAACAGAACGACCATCGAAGAGCAGTGGTCAGGCTCGAGGTGGTTGACTACGAAGTAGTCAAGGTCACGGCCATTGAGGACATACTCGATGTTCTCAAGATACTCACGGGTGATAGACCAGTCTACTGCGTCAAAGATAACGGTCTTCTCGTCCAGGAGGATGTAAGAGTTGTAAGAGACACCCTGCGGAATGGGGTGGATGTTCTCAAACAGGTGGGTCCTGTGGTCGTTAGCACCAATCCAATACAGGTCCTCAGCAATCTCACGTACGCAATGCATGTTCTCTCCCCTCTCATAGGGTCAGTGGTTATCCGCCAAATGTGAAGCTTAGAGTCCGCGATAAGTCATATCGATGAAGAGATCCTTGGACTCTGCGCACTCGGGGCAGACCCACTCTTCGGGCAGATCTGCGAACTGCGTGCCAGGTGCCACCTCGGCCTCTGAGTCGCCCTTCTCGGGGAAGTACTCATAGCCGCAGCCACCGCAGACCATGCGAGGTCCGATGGGAGCGGGTTTGGGCGGACGCGGCCTCTTCATCTTGACCATAGGTCCTGCAGGTGCCTTCTCCTCAGTGCCGAGAGCCTCGGTGAGCAGCGGCAGAATCTCCTCGACGTTGCCTACGATGCCGTAGTCGCAGTTCTTGAAGATAGGAGCGTTGGCATTGCTGTTGATAGCAACGATGGTGCTTGCATCCTTGATACCCTTGAGGTGCTGCTTGGCGCCGGAGATGCCGCAGGCAATGTAGAGGTTGCCCGTGAACTTCTGACCAGACATACCAACATAGCGGTTCATGGGGACATACTTCATGGTCTCAGCAGCAGGACGTGAGGAGCCGATTGCGGCGCCAGCAGCCTGAGCGAGGTTCTCGATGAGATACCACTTGTCAGCGTTCTCAATGCCAAGGCCGCCGGAGACGACGCGCTCAGCCTGAGCGATGGGGGTATCAGCAGGAATGCCGACGGAGAAGTCATAGCCGTCATTCTTGAGCTTGGCAACGAGTGAGTCAACGTTAGCCTGGGCATCGCCCTCGTTGATCATCTGGAGCTTGCGCACACCAGTTGCGGGAAGCTTAACAGCGCCGAATGCCGGAGCCTTGCTGCCGCCGCCACCGCCGGACTTGCCGAGCTTGCCAAGGACATAAGACGAAATAACAACGCGCTGAATCTCGTTGGTGCCCTCATAGATTGTGGTGATCTTGGCATCACGATAGTAGCGCTCCATGTCGCCCTTGAGGAAGCCTGCGCCGCCGAAGATCTGGAGGGCGTCGTTGGTGACCTCGAGTGCGATGTCGGAAGCATACATCTTTGCCATAGCAGCTTCCATGCCATAGGGCTCGTGGGCCTGCTTGAGCTCAGCGGCAGAGTAAATCAGGAAGCGAGCGTTGCGAAGCTTGGTTGCCATGTCGGCAATCTTGAAGGAAACGCCCTGGTTAACACCAATGGGCTGACCAAACTGCTCGCGCTCCTTGGCGTACTCAACGGCCTTCTCATAGGCGCCCTGTGCAATACCGAGAGCCTGTGCGGCAATGCCGATACGGCCGCCGTCGAGGGTTGCCATAGCAATCTTGAAGCCCATGCCCTCTTTGCCGAGAAGGTTCTCTTTGGGAACCTTGACGTTGTTGAAGAGCAGCTGTGCGGTTGCAGAGGAGCGAATGCCCATCTTGTCATAGTGGGTACCGAAGGTGAAGCCTTCCATGCCCTTTTCCATGATGAGTGCGGAGATGCCCTTAAGACCAAGCTCAGGAGCAGTGGAAACAAAGACAACATAGGTGTCGGCCTCGCCACCGTTGGTGATGAAGATCTTCTCACCATTAACGAGGTAGTGGTCACCCTTGTCTACAGCGGTGGTCTCAGTGCCACCAGCGTCAGAACCAGCCTCAGGCTCGGTCAGACCAAAAGCACCAATTTTCTCGCCCTTTGCGAGGGGAACGAGATACTTCTGCTTCTGCTCTTCAGTGCCGAAGGCCTCGATAGGATAGGAACCAAGCGAGGTGTGGGCTGACAGGATAACGCCTGCGCCACCGTCCACGCGAGAGAGCTCTTCTACTGCGATTGCATAAGACAGAACGTCCCTGCCTGCTCCGCCATACTCTTTGGGCGTATACAGACCCATCCAGCCATTCTTTGCATAGCCCTTGACAGCCTCAGTGGGGAACTGATTGTTGTCATCGAGCTCTCGTGCGATAGGCGCAATCTCTCTCTCCGCAAACTCGCGAATTGCCATGCGCAGTTCCTCGTGCTCAGGCGTGGTCTTAAATAACATCGACGCTACCTCCCTCTCGTGGGTCTCAACGGTGCTCATGTGTGCCGGTGCTGGTTTTTCAGGCTCAGGCTTGGGCTCGGGCTCTGGCTGTGGCTCAGGCTCTGCCACTGCTTCAGGCTCAGGCGCAACCTCTGCCATGTGCTCGGGCTCGGGCTTGGCCTCGGGCTCGGGCTCAGACACTGGCGTCAGCTCTTCGGCAGCCTTTGGGGCTTCCTCGAGCTGTTCGGCCTTCTCAGGCTCTGACTTGCCTTTGAAGAACTTCCTACGTTTCGTCTTAATCGCCTCCCCTACTCATAGATCCGACATAACCGCGAAGGCACCTGTATCTCACCAAATGCCACTCATTAAGTGTCAATTTAATATTAATTGCGTGAGTTGAGACGGCTGTAGCGGCAAACGGTCGATATAGGCGGTCGATGGTAGGTGGGTACACAAAATGTGTCATATGTGTTGCGAGGATGTATGGCGCGGATGTATGGCGAGGATGTGTGGCGCGAAAGTGGGTGGAGCCTTCTCGATAGACATTCATACACATTTTGCAGGTTATTCGTACTCGTTTTTTTCGAGGCCGAATAGTTGGCAAAATGTGTATACTTTCAAATTTCATAATCATACACATTTTGCACGTTATTCGGGCTCCGTTTTTTTCAGTCCGAATAGTTGGCAAAATGTGTATGATTGCGTCAGTGGCGCATGTTTGCATGAACGGAACGTGTTTGCGCGAGTGGGGTGTGCTTGCATGAGTGGGGCATGTTTGCGCGAGTAGAGCATGTTTGCGCGAGTGGGGTGTGCTTGCATGAGTGGGGCATGTTTGCGCGAG
>JAFUCQ010000060.1 GCA_017459605.1 Atopobiaceae bacterium | reverse complement strand
TCCCTTAGAGCTAAAGTTGCCTTCATTTCTCTCCTTGAACTAGCCCCCCCGATCGTTGAGTGCACTATTTTAGAGTATTTTAGGCAAATATGGTTCATCTTATTTGAGCACTTGTGCGAACGGTGATTTGAGGTGTTATTTGTAATATAATACGAGGTAGATGGCTTGTTGTATTACCGTTTACCGATTATATAGGAGTGACTATGTCACATTTTGGATTTGGACTAATGCGCTTGCCAAAAAAGGGCCTGCGAACCGATATCGAACAAACTTCCCAAATGGTTGATTTGTTTCTCGAGGCGGGCTTTAGCTACTTTGATACAGCGCACATCTATCCTGGATCAGAGGATGCAACGCGCAAGGCACTGGTGTCTCGACATCCACGTGAGTCGTTTACCATTGCCACCAAGCTGTATGCTCCCATTGCGCTCACTGAAGGTGCTGCGCGTAAGCAAATTAACACGAGCCTTGAGCGAACTCAGGCAGGATACATCGACTACTACCTGCTTCACTCTATTATGGGAAGCAATCGAGCTAAGTATGACCGGATGGGGCTGTGGGATTTTGTGCGCCAGCTCAAACGAGACGGAACCATTCACCATTGGGGTTTTTCCTATCATGATGGACCAGAGCTGCTTGACGAGCTTTTGAGCACTCACCCCGACGCGGAGTTTGTGCAACTTCAGATTAACTACGCAGACTGGGAAAACCCCAGCGTAACTGCCCGACAAAACTACGACGTAGCTCGTGCTCACGGTAAAGACATTGTCATCATGGAGCCTGTAAAGGGTGGCAAGCTTGCCAAGCCGGGACGTGAGATTGAAAAACTCTTTGCTTCATATAAGCCCGGGAGCTCGCCTGCTTCATGGGCGATTCGTTTTGCGGCATCTCTTGATGGCGTGCTTGCGGTTTTGTCAGGTATGTCAAATCTTGAGCAGATGAAAGACAACCTGTCATTTATGCGCAACTTCACGCCACTCGATGAGCATGAATGCTGCATCATTAGAGAAGCCCAGAGCATCCTTGGGGCTTCACCCACTATCGCGTGCACAGCATGCAGCTACTGCACGGGAGGATGCCCGCAAGGGATTGCCATACCAGAGGTTTTCTCGGCCATGAATGAACTTTTGGGCAACGGACAACAAGCTCTTGCTCAAGCCGCCTATGATGATGCTACGGCCGAAGCGGGTTTGGCATCGAGTTGCATTGCATGCGGACAGTGCGAGGATGCTTGTCCTCAGCGGCTTCCCATAATTGAACTTTTGAGGCAGAGTGCTGAGACCTTTGAACAAGCAGGCTAGTGGGCTCGTTGTCTCGGGAGTGCTTTTTGTTAGGGGTTTCCGCTTCTCGTGAGCGGATTCCCCTGCTGGCCTTATCCTGCTGGATTCCTTCTCGTCCCTTTTGTCAGACCTGCCCTTTTCTTGCTGGATTCCTTCTCGCTCAGCAGTTTCTTCTACCTTTTTGGCAGAAACTGTGTGACTTATGAAATTGAACTTTTTCTTCTTGCTCAGCTTGTAGTCCTGTGGTATTGTCTCAAAAATTGAACTTCGAGTGTTCGCTTATTGAACTTTCGCTCAGCAAATTGAACTTTGGAGGACACATGGATCAAGAACTCTTTGGGCAACGACTCACCGAGGCCCTTCGCAGCAAGGGTTTTAAACAGGTTGATCTCATTAACGTGGCAGCCGAGCAGGGAATCAAACTGGGCAAAAGCAAGCTCAGTCAGTATCTCAATGGCAAGAGCACTCCTCGCGAAGATATGCTCGCCTTTCTTGCTCAAGCTTTGGAAACCACAACCGATTGGTTGAGTGGCACTCAGGAGCCTGACTCAGCAAGTGATCAGCCGCAGCCAAGTGACACACAGCAAAACAACAAACAGGATCAGAAAAAGACCGTTCAAGGAAATCAGGAGGCACCTCGCATGCTTGAGTATAAAAAGTCGTCAAAGCTAGAAAACGTTCTCTACGATGTACGCGGTCCCGTTGTTGACGAGGCTAATCGCATGGAAGAAGAGGGTACCCACGTCATCAAGCTCAACATTGGAAACCCCGCTCCCTTTGGCTTCAGAACTCCAGACGAGGTTGTCTACGATATGAGCCGTCAGCTTGTTGATTGCGAAGGTTACTCTGACAGCAAGGGACTCTTCTCAGCACGCAAGGCAATCATGCAATACAGCCAGCTCAAGGGCCTTCCTAATGTTAAGATGCGCGACATTTATACGGGTAATGGTGTCTCTGAGCTTATCAACATGTGCATGCAAGCACTGCTTGACACTGGCGATGAGATTTTGATTCCCAGCCCCGATTACCCGCTGTGGACAGCATGCGCCACGCTTGCGGGAGGCACCCCCGTACACTATCGCTGCGACGAGCAGGCCGAATGGCTGCCCGATCTCGATGACATCCGTTCAAAAGTTACCAGCGCTACTAAGGCTATTGTTGTCATTAACCCCAACAATCCAACAGGCGCCCTCTATCCGCGGGCTATTCTCGAGGAAATTGTTGAGATTGCACGTCAGCATAAACTCATCATTTTTGCTGACGAGATCTATGATCGCCTCGTCTTTGAAGATGAGGAGCACGTATCAATCGCTTCGCTCGCGCCTGACTTGTTCTGCGTGACCTTCAACGGTCTATCTAAGAGCCACATGGTTGCGGGATATCGCGTTGGTTGGATGGTGCTTTCTGGTAACAAGCGCCTTGCTCAGGATCTCATATTGGGCTTTGACATGCTCTCTAATATGCGACTGTGCTCAAACGTTCCGGGACAGTCGATTGTCCAGACGGCCCTTGGTGGTCATCAAAGCGTCAAAGATTACGTCAAGGAAGGTGGCCGCGTACGTCGCCAGCGCGACTTTATCTATGAGAAACTCAACGAAATAGACGGTGTGGGTGCGGTTAAGCCTAAAGCTGCGTTCTATATCTTCCCCCGACTTGATCCCAAGAAGTTCAACATCCAAGATGACGACCAGTTTGCACTCGACCTCCTTCGTGAGAAGCGCGTGCTCGTTGTTGGTGGTAAGGGCTTTAACTGGATGGAGCCAGGATACTTCCGTATTGTGTACCTGCCGCGACGTTCTGTGCTGGGTGAAGCAACTGAGCGCCTTGCTGACTTCCTCAGCATTTACCGCCAGTAAACTGAGTCAGTAGGCTGTGCTGGTAAGCTGATAATCCTGCAAGATGACCTTGGATTTTGTGCCAACTCACAAGATTCCGCCTTCGGTTGACAGCAAATCATGCTCCAGATGACACTTTTTTACGATTTTCTGTGCTTCAGAGAGGTCCATTAAAGTACGCTATATTAACGGACTGCAATTTATCTGCAGCGTTTCGAGTGCTGTGTTTCCCGGGTAGCGAAACCGCACCCCCAATCCGCAGAAAATCGTAAAAAAGTGTCATCTGGAGCTGTTTTTTGTGTCAAAGATTATATTTACGGACTCTTTCTCTATCATATTCGATAGTCCGCACAGGAGAATTAATCCGCAAAGGACAATAGTTGCTCATTGCCAACTATTGTCCTGTGCGGCGTTATTCTAAATGTCACGGGCAAAGGTCTTAACCTCGTAGCCTTCAGAATTCGTCGTCTCTCCCGTTGCCTCAAAGCCTTGTGCCTGCCAAAAGCTCATAGCTTCAACGTTGTCAATAAAGCAAGCAAGCCCAAGATGGTCTATTCCTTGTGCTGCGAGTGCGGCTCGGACATCGGCAAAAATGGATGAACCAATGCCTTGCCGATGATAGTAGCTGTCCACCATAAACCAACCAATGAAGGCGTCGTCTGACTCGGGATAGCCCACAATCAAGTCCATAACCGCAACCATCTCATCTGCCTCATCGTAAAAGCCAACAAAGTATTTGTCGTTTGGCTGACTTCCCTCGGGCACCTCACTGATGATGTGCGTCAAACCGGCAATGGTTGGAGTCGTGTGTGCATATTCGTAGTACAGGCGATTCGACTTTGCAAGCAGGTACACATCGGCAATATCTGCCTCGGTAATGCGTCGTACATCATACTCGGTCGAAAGCGCCTGAAGATCAAGACCCGCCCCCGCTTGCAGCGTCTTCTCCGCGCTCTCCCGGTCAATGACCTGGCGAAATTGCGTCTCGTACAGCTCACGATAAACACCGTTTAGTGCAAGCAGCTCATCGTGCGTTCCTTGCTCAGCAATGACGCCACCTTTGACCACTAAAATGCGGTCAGCCTTGAGAATGGTCGACAGGCGGTGTGCAATAACAATGCTCGTACGACCTTGCATCATGCGCTCGAGTGCCTCTTGAATCGCAAGTTCAGAGATAGAATCGAGCGCACTTGTTGCTTCATCAAGAATGAGAATCTTGGGATCTTTGAGCACGACACGCGCAAGCGAAATGCGCTGTTTTTCCCCGCCAGATAGCTTGAGGCCACGGTTTCCAACCTCGGTATCAAAACTCTTAGGTTGCGCCACAATAAAGTCGTAGATACTAGCGGTTTTGCATGCCAGTTCAACTTCTTCCATGGTGGCATCGGGTTTGGCGTAGCGCAGATTGTCGAGGATTGTTCCGTTAAACAGGTAGGCTTCTTGCGTGACCATGCCAATGCATCCGCGCAGGTAAGAGAGGTCAAACTCGCGTACATCGGTGCCGGCAATTTTCACCGACCCTCCCGTGACGTCATACAAGCGCGGAATCAGATTCACCACCGTCGACTTTCCTGAACCCGACGGCCCAACGATGGCATACATTTGACCTCCGGGCACCGTAAAGTTCACATCACTCAAGATGAGACCGGAATCGTTATACGCAAATGCCACATGTTCATAGTCGATAGGCTGAAGCTCAACGTTGGGTGTCAGTCCGTTTTCTGGGCTTTTGATATTTGGTTCGCGGTCGAGATAATCAAAGATGCGCGAGAACATAGCCAGCGAACGCGTGAAATCAACCTGCAGGTTAAGGAGGGACTCAACCGGTCGATACAGGCGGTTAACCAGCGTTACCGTTGCCGTAATGGTGCCAACACTGAGGTTGGGATCGATCTTTCGGATGATGAGATAGCCACCGGCAAAGTAGATAAGCAGGGGCCCCAGCTGCATGAACATGCCCATAACCACGCGGAACCACGAGCCGCTGCGCGATTCTTTGAGCGAGATCTCTGTCACCTCATTGTTGACCTCGACGAAACGCTCGTACTCAGCTTCCTCTCGCGTGAACATCTTGGTAAGCAACGAGCCGCTCACTGATAGGGTTTCGTTGATGACTTGGTTCATTTCGTCATTTTTAGCCTGAGCTTCCTGCACCAGCTTGAGACGAACACGTCCGGCGCTTCTCGTGGGAAAGATAAGCAGCGGCAATACCAGCAATCCAACAAGTGCCAGCTGCCAGCTCATGGAAAAAAGTGCTACGAGAGTCGTTACCACTGTCGCAACGTTGCTCACAACCTGAGTGAGGGTTCCACTGATAACCGAGCTCACACCAGAGATGTCTGTGTTCATGCGTGTGACAATGTCGCCCTGCTTCTCGGTGGTAAAAAACGAGTGCGGCATGTGCTGAAGATGCTGGTACATCTCATTTTTCATGTCGTAGATGATGCGCTGTGATATCCATGAGTTGATATAGTTTTCGAGTACACCAATGAGCTGGCTTGCAAGCATGGCTGCAAGGGCGGTGAGCAAGAGCTGGACAAGAAAGGCGAGATTATCGCCCACGAGTGCTTGGTCAACAATGCGACCCGTGATAATTGAGGGGAGCAGACCTACAACCGCCGAAATAAGAATGGCGATAAACACGAGCAAAAACTGCGGCCAATAGGGTTTCAGGTAGCCGAGGATTCGCTTGAGGAGCGGCCATGTTACTTTTGGTGCGTTGGCTTTTTCTTCCTCAGTGAGGTAGCGGCCTCCCGGCCCCCTCATTCCTCCTGGCGCCATGATGTGTCTCCCATCTGTAGCTTTCCTCCGCGTGTGAACAAATGTAAGCTGAGCCAAGAATAGCAGCACAGGGCGGATTCGTGGGGGCGGTATCTACAGAGAAACACAAAGATAGACCCAGCCTGTTATCGAGCTTGAAACGGTGGTGAGGTCTGTGTGCGGTGACTTGGTTGAAACATTGTGGCTTTACAATCAAAGGCACTTACCTGAGAGAGGAGTAGCGATGCCAACGGTTTCTCAAATTGCTGCAGCCATGAAGCTCGAAAGTCCCCGCATGGCCGCAACGTCTGTCGAGATGAGAAATGACGCTCTCGCCCGTGTGTGTGACGCGCTTTTGGCTCACAAAGATGAGGTTTTTGCTGCAAATGCGCAGGACCTTGCATCAGCCGAGCAAGCAGGAGTTGCTCCTGCTGTAGTTAAACGTCTGCGCTTTGACGAAGCAAAGCTTGCTGACGTCTGCGCTGGTATTGACGGCCTTATCGCACTCGACGACCCTGTGGGTACGGTCACGCTTGCTCGAGAACTCGACGAGAATCTTACCTTGGTGCGTGAAACCTGTCCCATCGGTGTTATTGGCGTCATCTTTGAGGCTCGCCCTGATGCGCTGGTTCAAATCTCGGCGCTTTGCCTTAAGAGTGGCAACTGTGCCCTACTCAAGGGTGGAAGCGAAACCCTTCACACCAACAAAGCCCTGTTTGAACTCATTCACACCGCGGCTGTTGAGGCGGGGCTTCCCGATACCTGTCTGCACCAGATTGAAGCGCGTGAAGACATCGCGGAACTTCTTGGCTGTGACCAGTCGGTTGACCTGCTCATTCCGCGCGGTTCAAACGAGTTTGTCCGCCACATTATGGATAACTCTCACATCCCGGTTATGGGACATGCCGATGGAATCTGTCACATTTACGTGGACAATGACGCTGACGTCAACAAGGCAATTCCGATTATTGTCGACGCAAAAGTTCAATATACGGCTGCCTGTAACGCCGTTGAGACCTTGCTGGTGCATCGTGAGATTGCCGAACAGCTCCTCCCAGCTCTTGCATCTGCGCTGGCTGATGCTTCGGTCGAGCTGCGTGGCGACACGGCTGTGGCGGCCGTTGTGGATTGTGTGCCCGCAACAGATCAGGACTGGTCAACCGAGTATCTTGCACTGACGTTATCTGCCAAGCTGGTTGAGAGTACAGATGAGGCTATCGAGCATATCAACCGCTACGGCTCACATCACACCGACGCCATTGTGACTGAGAATAGCGAGACGGCAGCGCAGTTTATGCAGCTTGTAGACTCGGCAGGCGTGTATCAGAATTGCTCGACTCGCTTTGCCGACGGTTTTCGTTATGGCTTTGGTGCCGAGGTGGGCATCTCTACGAGCAAGCTCCACGCTCGCGGTCCCGTTGGTCTTGATGGGCTGGTAACCTACAAATACAAGCTCTATGGGTCAGGTCAAATTGTGGGCGATTTCGCAAGTGGTCGGTCGAGCTTTCACTTCAAAGACCTCGACCCGGATTCGCTCTAACATACGAAAGAGGCGCTTAAAGACGGCGGCGATACGGGGGTTGTGCTGATACGGTAGTCGGTGTTATCGGGGGTTGTGCTGGTACGAGGTTGGTGATACGAGAGGTTGTGCTGGTACGAGGTTGTTGTCTATCGAGGGGGCAAAACTCATGGCTCTAGCATTAGTTACAGGAGCAACAGGAGGCATAGGTCAAGAACTCTGTGACATTTTAGCAGCGCATGGCTTTGACCTTGTGCTTGTTGCTCGAAACAAGAACCGTCTCGAGGAGATGGCCTCACAACTCAGCACACGATACAGCATTCAGGCCTTTGCTTTTCCGGCAGACCTTTCTGAGCGCGATGCTGCCCGCAATCTCTACCAAGCGGTGACAGAGGCAGGCATCGAGGTTGATTTTCTCGCTAACAATGCAGGCTTTGGTGACCAAGGTGCATTCCTCGACTCTCGCTGGGAGCGTCAGCGAGACATGATTGAGGTTAACATCCTTGCCCTCATGGAGCTTGCCTACTTGTTTGGCAACGACATGCGCAAGCGCTCCCATGGACGCATCCTTAACGTGTCCTCGGTTGCTGCTTTTAGTGCAGGGCCATATATGCCCACGTATTTTGCGTCAAAGGCCTTTGTCCTGAGCTTCTCACAAGCCTTGGGAGAAGAGCTCAAAGGCAGTGGTGTTACCGTTACAGCCCTTTGCCCAGGAACCACCCAAACAGGGTTTTGGGACGCTGCTGGCATGGATCCTCACAATGTGTTCTCGCTCATGCAAGCACAAAACCCTCGTTCGGTAGCTGAGCTGGGATATCGAGCAACCATGGCAGCAAAGCCTGTTGCGCTTCACTCCCCTGCCACCAAGCTTGCAAACATCGCTTCTCGCATAGCTCCGCGCAGGCTCTCCACGTGGCTTATGGGTCAGGTGTTGTCGAGACGAGGCTAAGCCAGCCACGTTTGACACAGCAGGCTGGTGGCTCAGCTGATGTGCGGTGGCAGTCTCAGCTGACGTGCGGTGGCAGTCTCAGTTGATGCGGCTAGCAAACCTCAGCTGACACAGTTGGCACATTTACTTCTACCAATTGCCTTATGCGCTGCATGAGTGCCACAGCATTAGCTACACTTATACATGTATACAGGGGACCAACAGATGTTGGAAGCATATAGGGGTATATTTCGAATATTCGAGGGGATCGCATGACTACCATTCAAATTGCAACATCAATCCTCACGCTTTTTGCTGGCATCGGTGTATTTCTCGTTGCTTGCTCCATGATGAGCAAGAATCTCGAGATATTGGGTTCGGGCAAGCTGCGCGGTCTTTTTTCGTCTGCCTCAAAAAGCAAAGTCTTGGGCGTGGGTATCGGTGCATTTACCGCCGCTGCCATTCAAAGCTCGGGAGCGACGACCGTTATTGCCATCGGCTTTCTAAACGCTGGTGTCATGTCGCTCATACAGGCTGCTACCATTATCTTTGGCGCAAACATTGGAACGACTATTACCGGACAGATTGTCGCGTGGGGTATCTCGGGTGGTGACTCGCTGTCAACAACGGTTATCTTTTCTGCCCTCGCGGGTCTCGGTGCGTTTATCACCACTTTTGCTAAATCCGACAAGATCAAAACCATAGGTGGCATTGTTACTGGCTTCGGTATGATTTTTGTTGGTCTTGAGATGATGAGCGGGGCGATGGAAAGCTTCGCTGACTTTGAGCCAGTTCGCATGTTTTTGGCAAGCATAGACAACGTGTTTTTGCTCGTGGTTATCGGTGCGGTGCTCACTGCTATTATCGAGAGTTCGTCGGTTATGACATCGGTTGCTATTGCCATGATTGTGGCTGGTCTCATTACCTTTAATCAGGGCATTTATCTCACCATGGGTTCGAACATTGGTGCGTGCATTGTGTCGCTGCTTGCTGGTATGGGTGGCTCCACCAACGCTCGAAGAGCTCCCGTTATCAACCTCACTTTGAACATTGGTGGCGCACTTATCTTTTTGGCTATCGGTATTGTTATTGATATGGTTACTGGTGGCTCAATTGGTCTTGGCACTCCCTTTGAGGCGCTGTTCCCCGGAGCGCCACAGATTCAGCTCGCAATGTTTCACACGGTCTACAACGTACTCAAGGTTGCCATAGCTTTGCCACTCACCGAGGCAATCGTGGCTCTTGCGTGCAAGATTGTTCCCGACACAGAAGAAGCACCGACCGAGGAATACGTTCCACACACCCGTTTTATCGACGACAACATGCTGGTTACTCCCGCTATCGCGGTGGAGCAAACAAAGAACGAGATTGTTGCGATGGCTCAAACTGCCCTTACCAACTTCAAGTCTTCAATTAGCTGTGCTCGGACGCTCGATTTCTCTGAACGAGATGCGTTTAATCGCAATGAAGATGACCTCAACCATATCAACCAAGAGCTTTCCACCTTCATCTCTAAGCTGTTTGGCGAACAGTTGAGTGAGCCTGATCGCCAGTATCTCAGCCACGCACTCCATTCGATTTCTGACCTTGAGCGCATCGGAGACTACTCGTGCCACATTTATGATTACGCAACCCAGCTTGCCAAAGATAATTCAAGCTTCTCTGAGGAAGCATGCCACGAACTTGAGTTGCTTGAAGGTCAAGTAGACCAGCTCTTCGAAACGGTCATGCGTGCCTATGTCACGGGAGACAAGAAAGCTGTCAAGAAATCTGACGCCATTAATAAGACCATCAACCGCCTTGGAACCGAGATGTCACTCAACCACGTTTCACGCATCTCATCTGGTGCGTGCACGCCCGAGGTTGGAGCGCACTATCTTGCGCTCGTAAGCGATGCAGAGCGCGTTGGCGGACACCTGTTTAACCTAGCAAAGACAGTGCGTTAACTGGGCGAACTGGACGAGCTTGGCGTAAGTTTGGACGAGCTAGGCCAGCGCGAGGGTCTTTCGGTACTGCTTAGATGTCGAGCCAGCGTCGTGCCAACGCGAACGAGTTGGCGAGTTTGGGCGAGCTAGGCGACCGCGAGGGTCTTTCGGTACTGCTTAGGGGTCATGCCGTACTCCTTCATAAACACCCGGTTGAAGTAGCTTTGCTGAGTAAAACCACAGGCAGTAGCAATGCGTGCAATGCTGTCTTGCGTCGACGACAGCATGTGTGTAGCAGCCTCTAAACGGTAGCGATTGAGAAACTCAATGGGCGTAGTGTCGAGCTGCTCGCGAAAAACGTTTGAGCATTTTGAGCGACTCACTCCGCCGGCTGTTGCAATGTCTTCAAGACTGATTCTCTCGGAAAAGTGCTCATAAATGAAGGAAGTCATTTTCCGCTGAATCACAGAGTCACTGCTTGCTTGCGCTGTGTTGAGTTCCTCCGCTAAGGCAATGTAGCGAAGATAGACTTGCTTGAACACAATGTGAGCAAGTGCTATTACCTCGAGCTCATACGCAGGCGGGCGCTGCTGCTCAAGAGCAGAGATCTCATCCATCAGGCGACAAATCTCCCCCGCGGTTCCTCTACAGTCTTTGCCCAAAACAAAGTCGAGCGCCTTGTTTTCAAATACCGGAGCAATATAGCGATTGTAAATCTCTTGATCTCGCGTGAAATACGTGGGATTTAAGTACATAACACTATATGTGCATGGTTCATTGCCTACCTGTTTTGCCTGATGTTTTCTGTTTGCATTGATTAGGCAGAAATCTCCCGTTTCGAGTCGATTGACGGTATCACACACAACACAGTCCATGACTCCCTCGTCTACGCGCACAAGCTCTATGGCGTTATGGTCGTGCATGAGCGGATAGCTCTGACTTTTAGTTCCAATCACCTCTCGCTTGACAAATCGCTGGTGCGTGCCCTGATTCTGTGTGTATGCGTTCATTGTTTGGTACGTCCTTTGGTGCTCGGGATGTCTGGTGTTCTGTATCTTGGTGCTGTGCATCTGGCTATTATGTGCCTTGCTTGGGTGCCCTGCTCCTGTGCATCTTGCTATTATGTATCTTACACTATTTTTATATATTCATCTTTTATATGGACAATAGTATAAGTTTTGGAGCAAAAATTATTATCTTTTTTTCTTCTTATGGTAGATACTTCTATTAGAAGATGCCGTAAAAGCTCTTCCATCCTTGCGCAAGGTGCCTTCCTTGCGATTTCCTTGCCATGACCCCGGTCTTCGCCCCCGTCTTTAGGATTTAGCACCACGAATCTTTAGAAACACAGACATATATGCTTATAAGAAACCAGCTTGCGAGCTGGTTTTGTTGTATTTCATGTGGAGCTTGACAAGATTTCTCAAAATAGTTATGGCTATGGTGCTATGGTGTTATAATAACAGAAGTAACCATGCAGCGAGAAAGGGTGTGTAATGGCCTACTTCCTGAAGAAATCGAAGAACAAGAAGG
>JAFUCQ010000059.1 GCA_017459605.1 Atopobiaceae bacterium | reverse complement strand
GTAAGTCTCATCTATATTGAGACACGCTCTTGTCACAGCTCAAGTTTATCCGAGAACTTCATGACCATATTATCCGAGAACTTCATGACCATATTATCCGAGAACTACATGACCATAATCGGTTTTTCCCATTGAACGAGCATTGAGCTTTTCTAAAACGCCAGCCAAATCGCGAGGGAGTTCATCTTTAAACGTCAAGGTCTTTCCCGTCTGCGGGTGATCAAACGACAGCCGCCATGAGTGCAAAAACTGACGATCAAGCCCCAGATTTGCTCGGCTGTCTCCCCTGCCGTAGAGCTGATCTCCAACCACGTGATGGGCAATATAGCGCATGTGCACACGAATCTGGTGAGTTCGCCCCGTATACAGGTGGCACTCAAGCAGACTATAGCCCTCATCGTGAGACCCTGCCTCAAAGCGCTCAAGCACCTCAAACGTGGTGATACCTTCTCGAGCTCCGTGGTCATCACTCACCGTCATGCGCAGACGATCGCGCGTGGAGCGCGCAATGCCTGTCTCAATCGTTCCTCTGTCTTGGGCAACAAAGCCATGCACCAGCGTTACATAGCGGCGGTCGAGCGTGCGCAAACGTATCAAATCTTGGAGCGCCTTTTGCGTCTCGTTATCTTTAGCCGCAAGCATAAGACCAGAGGTATCCATATCAAGGCGATGAACAATGCCCGGACGATCTTCTCCTTGGAGCATGCCCAGATGCTCGTAGCCATAGCGAGCAACCAAGGCATTAGCAAGACTGTCGCTTTCATGGCCAGGGCTGGGATGGCACACGAGACCTCGTTGCTTTGACAGTACGAGAAGGTAATCATCCTCAAAACGAATATCAAGCTCAATATCGTGGTTAGGAATAAGCAGCCCTGAAACTGGTGCCTGCTCAACATATTCCACACTGACACGGTCGCCCAAGAGCACTCGTTCAGACTTACTCCGCGCCTCCGTCAAATTGATAAGTACTCGTCCCTGCTCAATCAAACGTGCACAGGCAGAACGCGACGGCAGCTCCTCAGATGTAGCAAGAAAGGCGTCGAGGCGCATTCCGTCTGCGTCAGGCCCAACCAACAGCTCAATGAGACGCACCGTGTCTGCATTCCATACATCCACGTCTTAGCGCTCCTCTACCTCTGAGCGAAGAAGGCACTCATCACAGATGAGCTTGTCGGCAAAGGGGTTTGAAAGGCCATGTCCCGCTTCGATGGAGCGAGTATTGAGCATAACGCGTACAGAGTCGGCATCGAGTGCAAGCATAAGTTGTTTCATGCAGTGATGCACTGACAAATCATCGTAGAGTTTGCGAGCTGGCTCATCGGAGAAAAACCAGTGGGACTCCATGATGCCAGTAATGTGATGCGAACAACGAGCATCAACCGTTACGTTATAGACAGCTCCCGTATAGCGCTGCTCAATCAGCTTGTCATGCATCTCCTGATAAGTATAGTCACGAATGTCTGTCATCTATGCCCCTTTGTGTGTGCTTGTCTTGCCAGACGAATCAACCTTATGTGGCTCATCGGAATCAAAAAAGATGATGCTTATCAAAAGGAGAACCACCCCGCAGGTCACAAAGATATCAGCCACATTAAACACGGGAAAGTCAATAAATGAGGTAGCGAAAAAATCGTTCACATAGCCTAAGCGTATGCGGTCAATCATGTTGCCAAGGCCACCCCCAACCACGAGGGCTATACACACAACAGAAAACCAGCTTGTTGAGGGATACTTCCATAGAAAGACAAGGGCAGCAACTGCAAAGACAGCCGCAACGATCACAAAGATAGGCCCTGCGCCTTGTCCAATAGAAAAGGCAGCTCCTTCATTGTGGACAAGTACGAGGTCGAGAACACCCGCAATGAGCGTGCGCCTTTGATTGTCGAGTTCAAAGGAGTGAACGATAGCAGCTTTAGAGAGTTGATCAACGACCACAGCAAACACGGCTATCACGATATAGGCAACGCACTTCTTTACCCTGTTTGATGCATTCATTGACTCTGCTGACATGCACTAACTCCTTTCAAACAGCTTGGGCATCGCCACAGCCATCACAGCCTCACCACACCCGCGTACCCGCATTGCAGGCTCTCCCTCTTGCGCCTCCTATTGGTATTGAAGCGACTCGACCGGATCGAGCTTTGCTGCACGACGTGCTGGTCCAAAACCAAACAAGATACCAATACCCACGCAAATACTTGCAGCTATCACTACGGTCGACACATCAATGACGGGGCGCACCTGAACCGTTTGTGCCAGATTTGTTGCCAAACCTGAAAAGGCAAGTGCTCCTAAGTAGCCAAAGATGATGCCAATGACGCCACCCGCTAAACACAAGAAGACCGACTCGAGCAAAAATTGTCGCGTAATGTCTGAGTTCTTAGCGCCAAGGGCCTTGCGCAGACCAATTTCTCGGATACGCTCGGTTACATTGGTCAGCATCATATTCATAATGCCAATGCCGCCAACCAACAAAGAAATAGATGCAATCGCCGTCATCAAAATCGAGAAGCTCATCATGGTGCTATCGAGCTCATCGGTAAGCGACTTCATGGAATAGACGTAGATGCTCTCTTCCTTTTGCTGCTCAGTCATGTTGAAATACGACGCGAGGTAGTTTTCAGTGCGTCTCACCACATCGTCGAGGTCTTCTCCTTCTGTGGCAAAACCGATGATGTTTGAAATGCTCTCGCTTCCTGAAATACGTGACGCATTAACGGAAAACGGCGCATAGAGCAACACCGTATCTCCCCACATCATACCAATAGACTCGCTCACACCAATTATCGTGTAGCTATCGTTTCCAATGCGAAGTGTTTTGCCAACCACCTGTGCCTCAGGATCGTCAAACAAAGTTCTCAGCGATGCCTGATCGAGAACCACCACCATGGCACCTGAACGCTCTTCAGCCTCACTAAACGGACGACCCTGTAGCATCTTGGTACCTGTGGCTTCAAAGTAAATGGGCTTAACTGCAGTAATTTGTGCCTCTGCTTGCTTGGTATCAGAGGACACGCTTGCATAACCATAGCCCGCGCCAGTTACGTAGTCATAGCCCGGGACATTTGCCTGTAAGCGATCGAGGTCTTCAAAGGTCAACTCACGGTCTGTCCAACAATTGATGTAGATGAGACGCGCTTGATTCAAACCCAGCTCATCCACAATCGACTGGCGAATACCACCAATGAGCGAGGTCATCGCAATAACCGCTGCAATACCAATAACAATACCCAAGATGGTCAGGGCACTTCTCCCTCGATTTGACTCAAGCGCCGACCACGTTTCATACATCAAGTCAGAGAACTTCACGTGCGCCCCCTTGCCTGACCGTCACGCGATTTGACATAGGCTTCTTCCTGCTCAGCTGTAAGCAGTATTCCGTCACGTATGTAGATAACCCTGTCTGCCCATTCGGCAACCTCAGGGTCATGCGTGATGAGCACCACCGTCTTGTTTTGGTCGCGCAGATGAGAAAAAGTTGCCATCACCATGTCAGACGTTGCAGAATCAAGATTGCCCGTTGGCTCATCTGCCAGAATGAGCGCAGGGTCGTTTACAATTGCCCGAGCAATCGCAACGCGTTGCATTTGACCGCCCGATAGTTGGTTTGAGCGGTGATCGAACAAATCGACAGGCACACCAACCATCGTGAGAGCTTCAATCGCACGCTCAACACGCTCTGCCTTGGGCGTGCGAGCATAGATAAGCGGCAGTGTCACGTTTCTGAGCACCGTTGCCCGCGGCAACAAATTGAATGACTGAAACACAAAGCCTATGCGTGTCGAGCGGATAAATGCTAAATCATCGTCTGAGAGCTCAGAAACATCAATACCTTCGAGTGTATACGTACCTAAGGTGGGCCGGTCAAGACAGCCCATGATGTTCATGAGCGTCGATTTACCCGATCCGCTCGGCCCCATGATGACGAGAAGCTCACCGCGCTCTACACTCAGGTTGACACCATGCAAGACATGGGTGATACCGGCTTCATTTTCATAGATGCGATGCACATCTTGAATACGCAAAACCTGAGACATGAAGCTCACCTACATAGCAACCATGGTATCTGTCATCGCTTCGACTTCACTATCGCTGCTACCACTCAGAAGCACCACATCGCCATCTGAGAGCTCACCTCGAACCGCCGACTCAGTATTTCCGCGTGCAAGAAGTTGAACCACGACATCTTCAACGGATGACATCATGTCGTCAGCCTCAGGGTCACGAACAACACTCACATGCATAAGTCCTGTACCATCATCGACAAGCGAGCTTGTGGGAACCATGAGACAATCAGGTATTGAGTTGGTTTTGATAGTTACCGATGCGGTCATTCCGGGCTTGAGGGCTGGATCGGGATTGGGAATTACCAGATCAACGGCATAGGTAACCACGCCGCCTGAAAACTCAGCCCCGCCTGAAGCTCCCGATGCAACAGAGGCAATGTGTACCACCTGTGCAGGAAGGGTTACTCCCGGTAATGCCGAGAAGCTCGCCTCAGCTTCTTGTCCTTCGTGTATGGACGAAATGTCAATCTCGTTTACCTGAACTGTGACGTTCATGTGGCTGAGATCAGCAATTTGTACGAGGGGCCCGCTGGTAGGATTGCTGGTAGAAGCCTGTGAGCCAACACCTGCGCCTACAACAGCGTTGAGCGCCACAATGCTTCCCGCCGATGGCGCCCTCACGTTTCTTTTCTCCGCCTGAGCTTGTGCCTCGGTGAGCGCCTCGTAAGCGACATTGTAGGCATCTTGAGCGCTTACTATTTCTCGATCAGCTGCTTCTACCGCACTGTTGAGACCCGCCTCGTCAAACTCTGACCAATCTTCGGCGTCATTCGCCCGATTCCACTCGTTAGAATAGTTTGCACGTGCAGCATCTGCGTTTCTATAAGCAATATCAAGCGCATATTGGGCATTATCAAGCTGTGACTGAGCATCTCGAATAGCCTTGTCAAGACTCTCGTTTCGCAAGGTAAACAGAATGTCTCCTTGGGCAACAACGCTTCCCTCTGCTACGTTGACTGTCTCAATGATGCCATCGACCTCTGGAGTAACGACAGTCGATGCGGCAGGTTCGGTTGAACCAGATGAGCTGACACTTGTCTCATACGTACCAAACGTCACCATACCGGTAGGCACGTATTCCTGCACAGCGTCTATAGCGGCGTCTTGTTGCATGAAGTGATTGACCGCAGCGATCAATCCGACCAATGCCAGAGCAATAAGCACACCGCTCACAATAAAACGACGACGGCGCTTTTTCTCTCGCTGTTTACGCAGAGCATCAAAGGCAGCGAGCGCCTCAGAGTCCTTTTTTGAGTCCTCTTGTAAAAACGGCCCACGTATGGGAAGCGGTGCTACAGCAGTTTGTTCTTCTGTCTCTACAACAGCAGCTGTGTCAACTTCGTTTGTATTGAGCGTATCGTCGGCCATACCTTCTCCTATAACTCGGATCAAAACACTAAGCTCTAAGCAAGCGATACCACCTCATGGCAGCGCGGGCAAACACCATCAATGAGCTGTTTGCGCCAATTCCAGCACCGCGGGCATTTCTCGCCAGCTGCACGACTTACCTCGGCTGATGCTTCTTCTCCCTGTTCAAGCTCAACAGACGAGCACACAAAAGCCTCTGCAAGATCGGGTGCTCCTTCACCACAGAGCAGCTCAAAGCTTTCTTGCGGAAGCGTAAGCGTGACTTGAGCTGCTTGAGTCGAGCGCTCCTCAAGATTTGCCGCGACATCTTCGTACGCCTTGGTAAAGACATCACGAGCGGCTTTCATGGCCTCATAGCGAGCCAAAAGCGGCTCGTATTCCTCTGCCGTCATGGGAGCTTGATACCAGTCGAGCAGTGCTGCAAACTCTTGGCCCTCTCGCAGAGATTCTGGCAAGAAGCTCATCGCCTCATCGGTGGTATAGGCAAGGATGGGCTGCAAGTCATGAACGAGCATCGACAAAATCTCTGCCCACACCGTTTGCGCACTCCTGCGCTCAAGACTCTCTGCACCACCGCAGTAACAGCGGTCCTTCGTGGCATTGAGGTAGGAATTGGACAGCTCTGTTACCACGTAATCATAAATAGTGCGATAGACCACGTTGAAGTTGTACTTAGCATAGGCAGCGCTCACCTGGTCGTGAACCTGACACATACGCGCTAAAGCAAGGCGGTCATAGGGCAACAGCTCCTCGGGCTTGAGCGCCTGAGTTGCTGGGTCAAACTGGTCTTCTACCTGCCCAAGCAGGAAACGGATGGTGTTGCGAATCTTGCGGTAGGCATCGCCCACCTGAGAAAGAATGTCTTGATCGCAAGGCATGTCATTTGAGGTGTCTACCGAGGATACCCACAGGCGCATAATGTCTGCACCTTGTGTTTTGCACACCTCGTTAGGGTCAATCACGTTGCCAAGGCTCTTAGACATCTTGCGACCCTGACCATCTAGGGTAAAGCCTTGCGAGACTACCGCTTTGTAGGGTGCTACATCATACGCGCCAACGCTCGTCATGAGTGCGCTCATGAACCATCCGCGGTGCTGGTCAGACCCTTCAAGGTACATGTCTGCGGGGAAATGAAGATTGTCACGGTGCTTGCACACAGCTGTGTGAGAAACGCCCGAGTCCCACCACACATCGAGAATATCGCGCTCTGACTTGAGATTGTGGCTTCCGCACGACGGGCACACGCAGGCATCTCCCAAATAACTCTGCGGCTCATCGGTAAACCACTTGTCAGAGCCCTGCTCGCGGAAAAGCTTGATGACCGCATCGAGTGTCTCGTCATTCATGACCGTCTCGCCACAGTCTGAGCAGGTAAACGCAGGAATGGGTACACCCCAATTGCGCTGGCGAGAAATGCACCAGTCAGGACGACCTTCGACCATCGAGCCAATGCGCTTGACCGAGTGTGCCGGATAGAAGGCAACCTTCTCGAGCTCAGAGAGGGCACGCTCGCGAAGTCCTGTCTCGTCCATCGAAACGAACCACTGGTTAGTTGCACGGAAAATCACTGGATTCTTGCAGCGCCAGCAGTGTGGATAACTGTGTGAGAGATCTTCGTGGTGAAGGAGCATCCCACGCTCACGGAGCCACTCAATGATATGGGGATTGGCCTCGTTGACCTCCATACCAGAGAAGGGACCACCTGTTCCCATGCCCTCTCCTACAAAGAAGTGACCGTTGTCGTCGACTGGCATCACAACAGGAACGCCAAACTTGGTTCCTGCGAGGTAGTCGTCTGCGCCGTGGCCTGGTGCCGAGTGAACAATACCCGTGCCATCGTCGAGCGTGACATAATCTGCATAGATAAAGATACCTTCTTCGCCAAGGTCGGCAAAGATGGGCTGCTTATAACGGTTGTTGAGAAGGTCTTTACCCTTTGCCCGCCACGGCTCGCCATCCTCGCCCACAACGAGCTTGGCATCTTCCCAACCAAAGTGCTCTGCACGTTTCATGGCAAGAGCCTCGGCAAAAATGAGGGCACGACCATCGTGTTCAAGGGCAACGTAGTCTGCCTCTGGATGAAGAATGACCGCATCGTCTGCAGGAAGCGTCCACGGGGTGGTCGTCCAAATGGCAACATCGAGCTTACCCTCCCATGACTCAAGGCCTGCAGGCACGGTAGTCATCTCAAAGCGCACAAAAATGGCGGGGCTTGTCTCGTCAGAGTACTCAATCTCTGCCTCGGAGAGTGCCGTGTGACAATGGCTACACCAGTGAACTGGCTTTCGTCCGCGATACACCGCTCCCTTGTCAAAGATGGCTTTGAATATCTCGATGTCAGTTGCATCGTAGTCATTGGTATAGGTCAGGTAGGGGTTGTCCCACTCAGCCAGCACACCGAGGCGCTTGAAGCCTTGGCGCTGAGTGTCCACCTGCTCGACTGCCATCTTGCGGCAGAGTTCTCGAATGGTAACCGTGGGAAGCTCGTTGAACTTCTCGGTTCCTAAGGTCTCCTCAACCTTGTGCTCGATGGGCTGACCATGACAGTCCCATCCGGGCACGTAAGGAACCTCATAGCCTTGCATCATCCAATAACGATTGATGATGTCTTTAGAAATCTTGTTCATGGCGTGACCCAAGTGGATGGGACCGTTTGCATAGGGAGGGCCGTCGTGAAGGACAAACTTCTCATGTCCCTCGTTTTTCTTGAGCGCTAAATCGTAGACGCCAGCCTTTTCCCATGCCTCAAGACGCTTGGGCTCATTTTGCGCCAGCGACGCCCTCATGGGAAAGGCAGTCTTGGGCAGGTTCATCGTGTCTTTGTACTCGTTTGCCACCTTCTATACCTCCTCAGCGAAACCATGCTTCGCACTACATTCACATACGTCGTGTAATGCTATCACTATTGCAGTCGTCTGAGGATGGACGCCTTAAGGTCGCACCACATTAACACCTTTGCCTTTGAGACAGGGTGGCTCTTTGACACCTTTGAGACAGGGTGGCTGATTGACACCTTTGAGACAGGGTGCACCAGACTCAGCACGCAGACAACCGAGCGTGCTTGAGAGCCAACGCTGTCTTATCGGTCATTTCATAAAACTACCGACTATAGAAAGCCCAAACAACGTTTTTGCAGGATTGATAGTCCCCCATTTTCTATAGTCGGTAATTTTGCTTTGCGGCCCGTCACCACCGGATAGTTTCGCCTTGCAACCAGTCACCACCGGATAGCTTTGCCTTGCAACCAGTCACCACGAGGCTGTTTTGCATTGCGGTCAGTCGCCATGCGGTAGATTTGCCTTTCAACCAGTCACCACGAGACTGTTTTGCATAGCGATTCGTCACCACGCTGCACTATGCCCTGCAGCGCCAAAGAAAGATTCACAACAGCTCGTGAGATTCCCACGAAAAAGATCTTCGCAATGCATGATTATCTGAGGTAATGTTCGCACATACCCTCACATTCGCTGGCTCCTTGGTAAGAGTTGCGCGATAAGCCTCGTGCGCCAAATGCGCTCCAAATCTGAGGGGACTCTCGTCTGTGCACCAAGTAACGAAGCAAGTTGATTCGCAAGCAGCGTGAGCGAATTTGCAGTTCGTATGTGCGCATGGGTAACCTGAAGTACAGACCAACCAAGCGCGTTCAAAGAATTAGTCCGTGTCATATCTTCAGATATCTTCTGAAAGCCAGATTCAAAATGGTCTTCTTGACCGTAATACTCAACAATCACGCGGTGATCCGGCCAACACAAATCAGCAAAGAAATTCTTTTGTGACACCAGCTCACGCTCTTGAGGTTTCGGTGAAATCTCCCAATTGAGCTGGGGCCGAGGCAATCCAAACCCACCCGCCTCCACCGGTAGGCATAGGATCAGAGCCAGCGCTGTCTCCATAGGAGAGGCCGCTCCTGAAAAAGCCGCAGACGCTACCCGACGTGCGCGCTGTATACCACGAGTTTTTCTCATGTAAACGAGATAGTCACTCATGGCCTTCTCTGTAATGAGCGGTTTTGTGTGATACATGACTTCGTAGGCAAAGCTGCCGTCAGAAACGTAGTAAGGCCTGTAACGATAGGTTCCCATAAAATCGCAGAGCACCTGAGTCGCTCTCACAAAGTGAGAAATGTTGTTCCATTTGAGGAGGTCACGATAACTCGATCCTCCTGTATCAATACCAAGTTCTTTTCGTATACGACGGTCTTCCGCTGCTGAAATCTCAGCCTCAAGACGGCTCAAGCGATCAGATCGTCTCGACATGGCAAGCTGAAGAACTATGAAGTAAGGCGTACTTACGAATATCCGCTCATGGATGCGTACAAAAGACCGGTCGGGAAAGCTGTCCTTCCAGACATGAAAACGCGCTTGTTTGCCACGCGAGTAACAAGACTTATCTGGTACGAGCAAATCAATCGGTCTGCGACTGAGCCCGAACTGAGAAAGGTTGGCCACCTGAGCAAGCTTTTTCACTTCTCGCTGATTCTTGATACACCAGTCGGGGGCAGGTACCATCCAAACATTTTCGTCATCAAGCACACCACTCCAATTTCTGGCAGCCAAGTGCCATATGGCATCGACAGCTGACTCATGACTCACAAAGGCATACTGCAAACTGCGAGACTCAGTACTTAGATTATGAGTTGAACGCTGTAGGTAATCAGGGTTCTGGCCATGGATGCCCTGAGATATTGTTTCGGGTGTTGAGGCATGCATCGAGGTTGTTGCAACTTTGTTTGCGTTATTGCTTGAGCTTGCCTGTGCTCCATGTATCCCCGCCATGAGTCTATCCTTCCATCAAAACTACCGACTATAGAGACTCATATCAGTAAAATACCAGATAATCCATCTTAAATTCTCTATCGTCGGTAGTTTTGTGTTAGCGAGACGAGAAGACCATCGCTGAGCGTAGTATCAAGCCAAAGCGGGGTACAAAATCAAACCATTACAGAGTTGCAGAATCAAACCATTACAGAGTTGCAGAATCAAACCATTACAGAGTTGCAGAATCAAACAATTACAGAGCTCTGTGCTGGAGTATTAAGAGTGTCAAGAGTACCAAGAGTATCGAAGTCTCGAGTGGATCGAGAGTATCGAGTGTATCGAGAGGATCGAGCGTCTCCGAGAAACTCCTTTGGTTCCCGATTGTGCTGACCATACCGAAAACTACCGACTATAGAAAGCCCAAACAACGTTTCTGCAGGATTGATAGTCCCTCATTTTCTATAGTCGGTAATTCTGCACTCAGAGGGAAGGAGAACCATCCACGAATGCCACGAAAACACGAAGGCAACAGTGCTGAGAATGTGGGAAACGTTCATGTAAGGTCGTGTCATGGACATCTGGAGCTTCTCACACAAAAAGGAACACACATCGAAGTCGTCGATGCACCGAACCCATCTGGAGGCTCTCATCTCTCATATAGGTGACGCCACATAGAAAGCGAGCCGTACAAGGGCGATGTACGGCTCGCAAGCAATGACAGGAGCAAAGACTCTCGCTGCGACTCGGAACAGCTATCTTTACTCTGTCATGAGACAGAGGCTCAGGCACCTATCGTACTTTGATTACGGATAAAGTCGTTCACCTCTTGAGTAAAGAGTTCGGGGTGTTGTTGTGCACACATGTGGCCTCCAGGCATAATACGCTCCGTTACACTGCCGCCCTCGTCTTGGTACTTTGCAAAGAATTCACGAAGCTGGCGAATCATTGGCTGAGCAGGATAGGTGTCTGCTCCCGGCCAACCAGGAACGGTGCCGTCTTCTCCAAGCGCTCCAAATTCGATACTTGAGTGGTCGCTTACTACCTGATCTTTCTCGCCACGAATCCACAGTACCGGTGGCTTGTCTGCAATCTTGATAAAGTCATCGAGCCTGCCATACGTAGGCGTCATGGCATTGAGAACGCCTTTGTCTCCAGCAACAACGTAGGGCCACTTAGTTGATACGCTGTAGTTGCCGGGGAAATGCTCCGTGCCTGTAGTTACGTGTGTCATGGCATGAACGAGGCGGTTTTCCCACTCGAGGTCGCGTTTTGCTCCAGGAGTAAAGTTTTGCTTGAGCATCATATCGCGCAAGAATGAAAGGCTTTTGTGCTCGATAGCATAAACCAAACCAGGAAAAGCAGTTCCCGCACCACTTCCCAAGCCTTCGGGGTCGTATGCCTCGCCCTCGATACCATAGCTTCCTCCAAAACCGTAGGGCGGTCCAGGACACAGAAGTATCAGCTCTTCGACCATCTCGGGATGGTCGATAGTAAACTGCATGGCAATGTCGCCACCCATCGACCACCCTGCCAAGATAAAACTATCCCAACCAAGTTCTTTAACAAAAGCAGCAATGTCGTCGCTCCAGTCGCGATAGCCGCGCGTTGCATCAATAGGCAGTGGCTCGGTCTCACCGAAACAGCGCAGGTCAGGTGCTACAACATCGTAGTGTTCAGACAAATATGGAAACAGAGGGTCGAGACAAACTGACGAGGAGAGATTGCCATGCAAGAAGAGCAACTTGCGGGCATTCACTCCACCAACGTGGCGAAACGCCACTTTAAGACGCTCAGTCTCTATGAACAGTACATTAGTCATGGTCACTCCTTAATTTGAGGGGTCGTTTAGTTAGTGCCATCTCCATGTACAGCAATAAATGCTACTAAAATGGTAGCATATTTTGCAAAGATATCCGAAATTTGTACAAATATCAAACCTTGTACTAATGAAGAAATGTAAAACCTCGGGCTTTACCTGCACTGATACTGAGCAAAGATAGTGAGGGATTTAACTCGAGGCATGGATAGCGCCATAACGCTTGTTATGAATCGTTCATTACAGCTATTACAATGGTGAACATGTCAAAGAACTCAAATATGTGGTGAAAGGCTTTGAATCATGAACGTAATTCCGCTCGACTCAGTTGATGATGAGCGACTGGCTGTTTATACGCAACTCACAAATCACCAGCTCAGAAACGTACTCGATCCAGCAAGGGCAGTGCTTATTGCAGAGAGCGAGACAGTAGTTCGAGTGGCATTGCAAGCAGGTCTTGAGCCGTTAAGTGTTTTGATTGAGGACCGCTGGCTTCCTCAATTTGAAGAACGACTCGTGGGTCTTTTACCTGCAGGTATTGAAGTGTTTACACTACCTACTGAACAAACCAAAAAGCTTACGGGGTATCGCGTCACGCGCGGCATCCTCTGTGCTATGAGACGCCCTGCCCTAAGACCGGTATGCGAGGTGCTCAAGCGTGCAAAAAGCGTTGTTGTGCTTGAGGAAGTAAGCGACACCACCAACATTGGAGCGATTGCTCGAAATGCAGCCGCGCTCGGTATCGATGGGTTCTTGCTATCCCCTACCAGCGCAGACCCCTATGCCCGCCGCGCCATACGGGTGTCGATGGGAACCATGTTTCAGCTCAAGATTGCTCGCTTCAATGAGAAGCAATGGCCCCAGCAGGCGTTCGATATGCTTCATGAGGCTGGTTTTAGCTGCTATGCTCTTGCTCTTGACGAGCATGCCTATGAATTGGGCAGCCCCGAGCTTCCTTACCATGAAAAACAAGCATTGTTCTTTGGCTCAGAAGGAGACGGCCTCACAAAAGAGGCCGTTAATGCGTGTGATTATGTGGTTAAGATTCCCATGAGTCGAGGTGTTGACTCACTCAATGTGGCTGCAGCATCTGCTGTAGCATGCTGGGAGCTTGTTACACGGAAGAGTCTTGAGGCTGAGAGGGATCTGAGTCGGAAGGGCTCTGAGCAGGATGGGTCGGCTGAGTAGTCGCAGCCTGAGCCAGACGAGCCGCAGTCGCAGCTCCAGCCTGAGCTGGACGAGCCGGCTGAGTAGTCGCAGCTTGAGCCGGACGAGCCGCAGGCGCAGTCGCAGCTTGAGCAGGACGAGCTGTGTTCGTCGCGGTAGAGTTCTCGCCAAACTGAGGAGCAAAGCCATCATCACGGGTAAAGATGGTCATGAACTCCTCACCCGTAATAGTCTCTTTTTTCTGCAGATAACGAGCAAGCTCATGCAGCTTGAAACGATGACGAGTCAGCGTTGCAAGTGCCTCTTTGTGTCCCTCATCAACAATGCGAATGACCTCAGAATCGATGCGCTCAGCTGTTCCTTCCGAGCAGTTCAGAGTAGTTCCTCCGCCAAGGTAGCGATTTTGCTGCTCTCCAAAACCAACCATGCCAAACTCATCAGACATGCCAAAGCGCGTGACCATGTTGCGTGCCATCTCTGTGGCCTTCTCAATGTCGTTTGCCGCACCAGTTGTAATCTCGTTAAAGATGAGCTCTTCTGCAGCCCGACCACCACACAGAACAGCAATCTTGTTCTTAGCTTCTTGGCGGGTGGTCAAGAAACGCTCGTCTTCTTCTACCTGCATGGTGTAGCCCAATGCACCTGACGTGCGCGGAACAATCGTAATTTTTTGCACGGGTGCTGAGCCCTTTTGTG
>JAFUCQ010000058.1 GCA_017459605.1 Atopobiaceae bacterium | reverse complement strand
TCTTTGTCTTTGCCAACTTCACGGACCAAACCCTTATCGATGAGCGACGTAATAACGCCGTCTGAGTTAACTCCGCGTACTTGACGCACACCATCACGGCTCACCGGCTGGTAATAAGCAATAACTGCCAGCGTTTCAAGGGCAGACTGGGAAAGCTTTCGCTTGTCCCACGACAGCACAAAGGCCTCAACCTGCTCGTGATAGGCAGGGTGGGTAAAAAAGCGCCAGCCACCCGCAACTTCTCTTAACTGAAAGCCGCGATTTGTCCGCTCGTACTCTTGGGAGAGTGCACTGAGCTCAGAGCTCACCTCTGCAGCTGTCACGCCCAAGACAGAAGCCAGCTGAGCGGCCGGCGTTGCATCGGTTGCCACCAAAAGCAGCGCTTCGAGCGCTCCTCGAATGCTCGAGTTTCCAACGCTATCAAAGCTCTCCATCTTCGGCCTCCTCGCCAAAATCCTCTTCGGTATAGCTGTCTTCTCCGTAATTGTCTTGGTCGGTCATGGATGGCTCGTAGGCGGGAGCATCTTTTACACGCACCAGTTCAATATCTCCAAATGGTTCACTCTGTGATATTTGGATAGATCCAATCTTGTAGAGCTCAAGAATTGCCAAAAAGCTCACCACGAGAGCTTCTGCGGTAGGTTGGCCTTCGAGCAGCTCCGAGAAACTCATTGACCCGCGCTCGCGCAGCAGGCGGTCAACCGAGGCTATGGTCAGCGACACCGGCAAACGCTTGCGGGCAACGTGTTCTGCCTCGAGCAACAAACTCTCTTGGCGGCTCAGTGCATCTGCGGCAAGCACGGCCATGCCATGGAGGGTCATGCCTTCAAGAAAATCGGGCATGAGCGAGGTAAAGGGAGCTTCGGGGCCAGCTGTGCGCGGATGCATGCGACTTTCTGTTGCCATACGCGAGCTCAAAGAGGCGGCGGCATTTCTAAACTGCTTGTAGGCAATCAAACGAGAAATAAGCAGCTCACGCGCCTGCTCAGGGCTGAGATCTCCCAGCTCGTCATCAAAATCATCATCAGATTGTGCACGCACCGTAAAGCCAGCAGGCACCAGACTGGCACTCTTAATCTCGAGCAAGGTTGATGCCACCAAGACAAAGTCACTTGCCACATCAAGATCCATCGATTGCATCCGCTCAATCTCTGCAAGGTATTGATCGGCTACCTCAGAAATCGAAATCGACCCAATGTCAACACGCTGGCGACTCACCAGCTGCAACAGCAGGTCAAAGGGGCCCGTATATGCTTTAGTACGAACGCGATACGACATAGCTAAAACCCTAGAAACACGTTGTAGAGCCTACCTGCAGTGGCACTCAGATAAGCACTCACCGGATTGAACTGCGTAACCATCGGAACAAGATACATAACCGCCAGCAAAATGGGCAGAGAATAGCGCTGAATCTTGTAATAGGTCATCCGTGCCTCTCCGCGCAAAAAGGGCGAGATAATCGCTGAGCCATCGAGCGGTGGCAGCGGAATGAGGTTGAAAAACATAAGAATGAGATTCACATACACATAGGTGGACAAACCATCTGCAACAGCAAGGGTCCATTCAGGCCAAGCTGTGGTATATGCCCCAATCATGTATCTCAAGATTGCAGATCCAATGAGTGCTTGCACGAGGTTAGAAAACGGCCCTGCAAAGGCAACGATAACCTCGTCTCGCACGGGATGCTTGAGGTTGTTGGGGTTATAGGGAACTGGTTTTGCAAAAGCGAGAGCTCCGCCTCCTGCCATCACCATCATGAGTGGCAAGATAAACGAGCCAAACGGATCGAGGTGTGCCAAGGGATTGAGCGTGAGGCGTCCGGCTCGCTTGGCTGTCTCATCTCCGCAGGCAAGAGCTGCATAGCCATGAGCCATCTCATGGATGACCGCAGAAAACATGAGCAGCACCACTACCAGCACGGTGTCCCATATACTGTCAAAAAAACTTCCCATGAATCTGTGTCCCTTTCAATTGAGTGACTCGTGTTTCGCCTGTGGTTTGTGTTTTGCAGGCAAGCACAATGTCACTCGAAGTCATCAATCTTTATGTGGCGTGCTCTATGAAGCGCCTCGTTTCTTTTTTGCTCAGCTGTCTGTTCATATCGATTGTAATGGTCATACGGCTCTGCCACACGACCTCCATTGGGATAGGTTGGAGGATTGTAGGGCGATGCTGCCTGAGCAATGTCACCTCTTTGTCCCTGAGCAAGCTCACGATCGCGTTGTTGCAAAGAAAATGCCAGCTTGTTCAAAAGCCAGTCAACAATGAGTGTGAGAAAAGCAGCAAGCGCAAAGTCACCCCGAAACGCCCCGCCAAATATAGTTTCATAAACAAACAAACCGCTGATAGGTGCTAGCATCAGGCCCCCAAAAAAGTTGACAAGCGGCAAAAGCGCATCTCGTAAGGTTCCTGATGCAAACGTGAGCACCAGAACAACAAGACACAGAAGTGCCGCAAAAATGCGCAGAACCGTTGCGATGATACGCAACAGCGATGCAAGGTAGGAGCGCCAGCCGCGTTTGAGACTAGTTGGCATTCTGTGCCTCCTCAAGGATGGTCGAGAGCTCAAGCCACTCTTCTTCGAGTGCTGGAATCTTTTGCTTGAGAGCATTGTATTCTTGCATGCAGCTGTCAAAGCGCGTCTGGTCTGCATACAACTCTTCTGATGCCATAAGCTCCATAAGTTCGTCATAGCGCTTGGTGGCTGCAGCAAGCGCACGGTCTACCTCGGCGTAGCGCTCTTTGGTTGAGCGAAGCTGCCTGTTGAGTGCATTTCGAGCTTCTGCCTCAGCGCGGCGCTGCTCCTTTGTTTTGACGTTTCGGCCCGACGATGGCTGAGCTTGCTGGCTGGTCTGCTGAGCAGCTTTTTGAGAGCTCGCTTGTGTCAGATTCTTTTCTGAGTTTGCACCGTCGCGCCCGCCGTCTTGTATTGGGCGAGCCTCTGATGCGTCTTGTGCTTCGCGGGCGAGAAGCTCCTCTCGTTTGTAGAGGTAGTAGTCATAATCGCCATCATAGAGACGAACTTCTCCGTCTCGAATGTCGATAATTTTAGTTGCAAGCGAGCGCACCAGATGCTCATCGTGGCTGATAAGAACGATGGTTCCTTCAAAGCTTACGAGAGCGTTTTCCAACACGTCGACCGACTCAATATCAAGGTGGTTGGTTGGCTCGTCAAGGCAGAGGAGCGGGTCGGGAGCAACGAGCATCTTGGCTAAGGCAAGGCGAGATTTCTCCCCTCCTGACAACACGCTCACGCGCTTCTCAACATCATCGCCATGGAACAAAAAGGCACCCAAGAGCCGGCGCTCTTCAGAGCTTGTCCAACCTGCGGCCACAGAACTCAGCTCACCTAAAACGGAATTTCCCGAGCTCAAAGTATCAAGCTGGTGCTGGGCATAGTAGGTGCTCGTGACGCTCTGTCCGTATTCAATACTTCCTTGCGTGGGTTTTTCAACGCCCATAATGAGCTTCATAAGGGTTGATTTACCTGCGCCGTTGGGGCCAACGAGCGCCACGTGGTCGCCTCGATAGAGAGTAAGGTTCACATTGTTGTAAACCTTTGTCGTGCCGTAGGATTTCGAGACGCCCTCGAGCTTTACCACCATGTCGCCTGTTCGCGGCGGTTTTGGAAAGCTAAAGTTCACGTGTTTGGACTTCTCGGGAAGCACCACAAGCTGGCTCTTGATGGCTTCTAGTTTTTTGATTCGCTCCTGCACTTGGCGCGCCTTGGTTGGCTTGTAGCGAAAACGGTCAATAAACACCTGCATGTGTGCCATGTCTCGCTCTTGGGCGGCTCGTTTTGCCCGCAGCTGTTCAAGGTTGTCCTCACGCTGTTTGAGATAGGACGAGTAATTGCCCGTATAGTTGGTAAGACGCCTGTTCTCAAGGGCTGCCACGTGGCTAACGCAGGCATCCATAAAAGCGCGGTCGTGGCTTACCAAAAGCACTGCCCCGTCATAGGCAGCAATGAAGTCTTCGAGCCAGCGAACACTTTCAAGATCGAGGTGGTTGGATGGCTCGTCGAGAAGGAGCAGGTCTGGCCGGCGAAGCAAAAGCTTTGCCAAGGCGATACGCATTTGCCAACCACCAGAAAACTCAATAGCCGGACGGTCAAGGTCTGATACCGGAAAACCAAGGCCCACAAGAATGGCACGAGCGCGACTTTCAAGCTCATAGCCGCCGGCGTTTTCAAAGCGCTCTTGCGAGCGTCCGTACTCCTCGAGCAGGGCTTCGAGCTCAGAGCCCGGCTCAGTTGACGAGATGAGCTCCTCGAGCAGTTTGATTCTGTCGCCGAGCTGGCGAATCTCTGTTGCAGAGTGAAGCAACTCCCCAAGCGCTGTTCTGTCGCCCGATAGTTGGGTTTCTTGCTCAAGGTAGCCAACGGTGGTTCCTTTAGCAAGGCTCACCCGCCCCTCATCAGGGCTTTCGAGCCCCATAACAATGCGAAGCAGGGTCGTTTTTCCAGCTCCATTGGGGCCAACCAATGCCCAGCGCTCACCTGCATTGAGCTGCAGTGTTGCGTCGCTGTAGAGCTGTTGGCCTCCAAAGGACTTGGAAACTCTTTCTAAAAGCAGTATCAAGTGAACCCTCCAGAAGCCGTGCGGTACTGCAGCGTTGTGTGCTTGCCGTACCGTAGTGCGCCGCGTGCTTGCCGCTCCGCGGTGCGTTTGTGTCGTGTCGCCTCGTCTCGTCAAACCGTCCGTTATACGAAAAAAGTCAGGGACAAATCGCCCCTGACCTGAAGTGTTCTGGTGGGCGATACTGGATTTGAACCAGTGACCCCATCCGTGTGAAGGATGTGCTCTACCCCTGAGCCAATCGCCCTTTCGTATTTGACGAGGGTCATTCTAACACGCACACCACATCTTTGCACGCGACGTTTTCAAAGAGCACATGAGCTGCATTTTTTGGAGTCACCAACTGATAACAGGACACAGTTTATTACGTCACCGCACAGATTATTCGAAATCACCGCACGGTTTATTACGTCACCGCACAGATATAACTACAAATCATGGGACGCGGCTGGTGGCATTTTTATTATCCAACACTTCAAAGAATTCTTGTATACTGTATACACATAAACATAATGACTGCAGAGTTCTTATGAGGAGATGTGCTATGGCTACCGAGGTTGTGTCAGGAAGGGTCGACAAAGATATCAAGATTCGCGTGGATAGCGTATTGCGCTTAAAAGGCCTCAGTTCAGCTGATGTCATAAAGACCGTATGGGCAAAGATAGCCACTACTGGCGAGGTACCTGTCTCATATGATGCCGAGACTGAGTTTAAGCGTCGCCGTGAGGCATACGCTCGATTTAGAAAAGTTGTGGAAGAGCTCCCAGCGTGCCCCGAGCTCGCATCGATGACAGACGAACAAATGCGTGACATGCTTGGGAGTAAAGATGTATAGACTGATGATTGACACCAATATCCTGCTTGACTCACTCATTCAGGGGCGGCCAGATGAAGACGGTGCCCGTGAGCTGTTTGATTGGTGTACTTGGAGTGGCGACATGGGCATGGTAACCCCATCCTCGCTTAATGACACATATTACTTATTGAGAAAGCGTATGGCTGAGCCTTACGCACGAAAAGCTATCCAGTCACTCATGGAGCTCCTCGTGATTGCTCCTCTTAGCTGGGAAGAATGCTCTGTGTCCATCACATCTGATGAGCCAGATTTTGAAGATGGTCTTGTGCGCGCAGCGGCTGAGCTCAACGATGCAGACTTCATCATCACCCGAGACGAGCGTGCCTTCAAAAACTCCAAGCTCAAATGCATGACCGCCTCAGAATACCTCGCGTGGGCTAAAGCCCAAGATAAGCGACACTCTGACTTTTAAATTCGCACAGCGATGAGTCTCAGAGAGTCCTCTGCAGGAAAGATAAACAAGTTGTGTAATGGTGCAATCATTATTCCCCATCCGAATTGCAGCGACGATACACGATAGGCAGCAGGTGATCATTCATGATCTGTATGAAGGCATTGGGATTCTCGTTGAATTTTTCATTCATGTCCTGACTGTCTGAGAGGATGGCCGCAAGTGCTGCCATCATCACATCACCAAATATAGCGCGCAGGTCACTCATACTGTTAGCCCGTGCCTTAGCAACAAATTCCTTGTCTTCACAAATCTTGTCGGCACATGCTTGGAGAATCCTATCCGCCTCAGTCCATTCAGCACCAAAAACCTCGTTCAGCTGATCTACCAGAACGCTCAAGTGCTCCTCTTCTTCCTCCTTGGTCACTCCCGCGTTTGCTCCCCCATTGTGAAGCTCGGTGCTCTCCAGCTTGATGTGCTGCGTGCCCTTGTCCTCGATGCGCAGATACTCCAACTCCACCTTATCGCGCAGGTCGGGCATGCTAGCCGTATCTAAGAACAGCTTCTTCACCAAAAAGCCGGCATACACAAAGAGGCGATGCAACTCTTCATCTCCAAGACTAATCATCTGCGTGATGAACGAGTACGAGCGTAGGAACTTTCGCAGAAGTGCCTTGAACTCGCGCTTGGGTGTATCGTCGAGGTCAGACCACCTGTCCACAGCGGGCTGCAACTTGGGCTCAATCTTTCGCAGCACGGTACTTGGATCAGGCTCGTCAAAGTACACGGACGCAACTGCATCTACCTCTGTGTACTCATATACGTGATAACCATCGAGTCGACCCTGCAGGTTGTAGATAACGTCAGGGTCGGTCGCGGCATCGAGCTGGGTGGCCTCGTAGTAGTCTGAAAAGCTCGCTCGTATGGTGTCCCACGTGTTAGCAAAGTCCAGCACAAAGGTTCGCTTACCCGGAATAGAACAGGTTCTGTTGAGGCGTGAAAGCGTTTGCACGGCTGCAACGCCCGTAAGCATCTTGTCTACGTACATCGCACAGAGTTTGGGCTGGTCAAAGCCGGTTTGGAACTTGTTTGCACACACGATGATGCGTTTTTCATCAGCATCAAAGAGCTCTGCGGTACGTGTCTCAGGCACGCCATTTAGCTTTGCTTCGGTGACCTCTTCGCCGTCGACATCGAGCTTACCTGAGAATGCCACCATTACCTGACAGGCATATCTTTGCTCCTTGATGTATTCCGTCATGGCGAGATAGAGACGATAAGCCATCGGGCGACTCCACGTAACCACCATGGCCTTGGATTTTCCACCCAGCACGCCTTCCACATCGTTCATGAAGTGCTCGACGATAATCTGCGCCTTCTGGCTAATCATCGCGGGGTTCCAGTCGACGATGCCCATCAGGGCACGGTTGGCCTTCATTTCCTTGTATTTTGGATCGTCAGCGATGGTCTTCACCAACTTGAAGTAGCTCTCAAAGCAAGTGTAGTTTTCGAGCACATCAAGGATGAAACCCTCGTCGATGGCCTGCTTCATACTGTATAGGTGAAACGGTCGCGGAACCAGCATACCGTCACCATCGCGCTTGCACTCGTCGTCGCGTGTACCAAAGACCTCAAGAGTGGCAGGCTTAGGAGTAGCGGTGAAGGCAAAGAAACTGAGGTTGGGAATTGTTCCCTGCGCCTTCATCTCCTTGGCAAGCTCGTCCTCGTCATCCCACGGCTCATCAGGGTCAAGGTCGCGGTCAATGAGCGCCAACTTCATCTTGGCATTGGCTTTGCCACTCTGCGAGCTGTGGGCCTCGTCGATGATAACGGCAAACTTCCTGCCGCTCACCTTGGTTTCCGAACAGATGTAGGGGAACTTCTGGATGGTGCTCGTGATAATCTGCGCTCCCGCATTCAGCGCTTCTCGAAGCCCTGCGCTGCCGTCTTCTTCACGAATACGCACAACGACGCCTTGCTTGTGTTCCACAGAGTCGATGGTCTCGGAGAGCTGTGTGTCGAGGTTGCGGCGGTCGGTGAGGATTACCACGGTATCAAACACTGGATTGTCTTCAGCGTCATGTAGAGACTGCAGGTGATGTGCCAGCCACGCGATGGAGTTGGACTTGCCGCTGCCCGCGGAGTGCTGGATAAGGTAGCTCTGGCCGGCACCCTTCTCTCGGGCGTCCGCCACGAGCTTGCGCACAGCGTCGAGCTGGTGGACGCGCGGAAAGATGACGCGCTTCATCACGTGGGTGTCCGGGTCGTACTCCACGCG
>JAFUCQ010000057.1 GCA_017459605.1 Atopobiaceae bacterium | reverse complement strand
TGCATCTGACCAATGATGGTGCGCTGGATGCGGCTCACTCGACCCGTACCTGCACAGGTAATACAGCTACGGGCAGCCTCTCCGCCCTCGGCTCCGGTTCCTGAGCAATCCTCACAGGGAGCAAGACGCTCATAGGCAATGGTTTTGGTGCAGCCTGCCGCCGCCTCTTCAAGCGTAATTTTGAGCGTCATGGCCATATCGCGGCCGCGAGTACGCGTCGTTCTCGCGGAAGCGCCGCCACCAAAAAACGACGAGAACAAGTCGTCCATACCAAAGCCACTAAAGAAATCACTCATGTCAACGTAGTCGCCGCCACCGTGGCTTCCAAAGGGACCGTCAGCGTCGCCATAGCGGTCATAGTTTGCTCGGCGGCTATCATCCGAGAGTACCGAGTATGCTTCGTTGACCTCCTTAAAGCGCTCTTCGGCATCATCGGCATCATTGACATCGGGGTGGAGCTCACGAGCCTTTTTCAAAAATGCACGCTTAATAGTCCGCGCATCAGCAGAGCGATCCACGCCCAATACCTCGTAATAGTCACGTTGTGGTTTCACACAAACCTCTCTTTCACAAGCGGGCAGTTGTTACGAATCGCCGCCGCCATCTATCAAATCTGCCACCTTAGCAGCACCAGCTTCAACCGCACCAATTGCGGTTCGATAATCCATACGAGTAGGTCCTATACAGGCAACAAAACCAATACCTGAACTCACTTCGTATTCTTTTGCCACAAAAGATATTCCCTGCATCCGCTCGTCGGGATTTTCTGATCCTATGGACACAACCAAGCCATTACGGCTGGCGCCCAAGAGCTGGTCATAGTCGATATCATCATCTTCAAAGGCGCTCACAAAAACACGCATGAGCTCAGAATCGCGAAACTCGGGCTGAGCCAACAAGAGCGAGACACCCGCTGCTTGTCGCGTCGCCTCACTCGCTCGCGTGACAGCACGGCGAGCTTCTTGTGCAACGCGGGCAACAAACTCATCAACTGTTGCATCAATGCTATAGGCAATTAGGTCTGCCTCAGAAACGTCTTTTCCTACAAACAGACTGGTAAGAACCGACTCAGCCCGACTCAAAGCATCATCGTCCATCCCGACACACGACAACATGCGGCGCTCGACTCGACCGTCGTCACACATGATAACAAGCATGGCATTGTTGCCTCGCATGCGCGCCAGCGCAATGCGAATAATGGTGGCTGCTTGCGAAAAAGGGTCGCTCACAATACTCAAGCAATGCGTGAGCGATGCTAACGCCAGTGCAATTTGTCGCATGCCCTCATAGACAGATAGCGTGTTCAAATCAAGCTCAAGCACAGGAGACACCGCACCGCTCGCAAGATCATCATCGATAGCTGTGCGATATCCCAAGTCGGTTGGAATGCGACCAGCCGAGACATGGGGTTGAGTCAGATGCCCCGTTTTTTCGAGACGAGACAAGTCAGCGCGAACCGTTGCTGGTGACACCTTCAGGCCATGATTGGAAACGATGGTGCGGCTTCCCACAGGAATACCAGTCGACACGTATTCGTGCACCACGGCATGAAGCACGCTCATCATGCGATTCATCATCACAGCCACAGTAGGTCCTTTCCGGCAAGAACATAACCCACACCCCGCCTGACATAACCAAGGCTGCAGGAGTTAAGAGCAGCAAAGAACAGTCCAACGAGCAAACCGTTGGTAAAGCCATTAACCAGCGTTCTTGCTGCGTTTGCCCACCAGTGGCGATTCTTGCCGAGAACCCCTCCCGTCACGAGCATAAACACAGCAAAGACGAGCGGTATTATCGCAATGCCTAAGCTGAGGCGCGCTCCCACCATGAGGGCAAGTACAGCACTTGGTGCAGAGACACCCAAAGACCAACCCAAGACCATGAAACCCATAGCAGAGCGCTGGCTCAAGCGCTCAGACGGTATGCCAATGCGACAGACAAAATCACCTGCAGGTGAGTTGTTGGTACCAACGTTACCCTTGCCTTCAAAGCGAATCTCTTGACCATCATGGACCCCTGCGGGAACTTCTACAACAAGCTCACTTGCACTCACCTGACGTCCGGTGCCAGAACAGCTGCTACAGGGCTCTACAACAACCTTTCCTGATCCCTCACACTCAGGGCAGCTCACCCGCATCACACCGCCGCCAAACAAAACAGAAATCTCTGCGGGAATCTTTACCGTAACCGAGCCAGTACCCGAGCAGCTCGGACAGGTAGAAGCACCTGCATGAGTAACCGATCCCGTGCCGTCACACGCATGACAAACACCATAGCGCTGATAGCTCACCGCACGGCGGCATCCCGTTGTAGCATTTTCTCGGTCGAGTTCAAGCTCATACAGAATGTCTGCTCCAGCACGCGGATTATACGCACGAGAACTGCTGCGCCGCTGGGTATTGTAGGCAGCTTGTCCAAAGGGAAATCCCCACGTGAAAGGCCCGTATGCACCGCCCGTGCCTTGAGACCACCCACCACCATAGCTACCACTTTGGCTATGGGGCATACCTGAGGCAAAGGGGTTGCCAGACCTCATCGCATCATAGCGCGAGCGCTTTTCTGGATCTGAAAGCACCGCATACGCCTCAGAGATCTCTTTGAAACGCTCTTCTGCATCGGGCTCTTTATTGACATCAGGATGCAGCTTGACAGCCTTTTTCTGAAAAGCTTTGCGAATTTGATCAGTTGTTGCATCGGACTCTACGCCTAAGATGGCGTAATAATCCTTTTGGTCCATTGAGGCCATAGACAGTGGCTCCCCCTAACGCTTCTAACCCACAAATTGTACCCCCAATGGATACATATAAGACACGCAGCCTCAACTATGCAGGGATTTGCCATGAACTCACCTGTCTGCCTCTGCGCGAGCACATGCGCCAGTGCAGCGAGACAGCGCATCGATGAGTGAGCCTTTCTCTGTTTCATGGGCAAGCTTGTGTCTGAGCGGATAGACAATCTCATCTACCGTGTGTGGACATCCCATGCGCTCTAAGGCCTGAGCTAATAACAGCTGTGGCCTGAGAGAGCCGTCTTGTCCACTTCTGGTTGCAACACGCAGGACATAGGGATAGTGCTCCGCATAATCAAAGTCTGCATCACTTGCTCCGAGCTCCCAGCTCACCAAGGTTTGCTCCAGATTGACGGTGCGCAGCTTTTTTCCACGCATATACTCAATTGAGCCTTCTCCAACAAGAGACTCCAACGTGGAGGCAAGCTCGTGCTCGTCCACAAAGCCTTCCTTAAAATGCAAATGCCACCATGAGCGATTAAGCCATGCTTCGAGCGAAGGTTCACGCATATCAACGTATCCCGCAGCAAACGGCAGTAAATCAGGTGGCGTAGCACGTCTCAGCTGCTCCAAGGCAATTTCTGCAGGTACATACTCATTCAGGACAACGTCGTAGTATTCCTCTCGCGAAGCAGTACCCAAGGGCAAAGCGCCCGTAAATGCGATGCGCATGTGAGGTTTGAAGCCCTGAGTTACTGCAAAGGGAAGACCTGACCTGCGAATGCAGCGATCAGCCGTCCGCAAAAACTCGAGATGTCCCAAAAAACGCAGACGACCCGACTTAGGATAGGCAACCCTCAGTTTGAACTGTCCCTCAGCCATGTCGCACCCCCGCCAAAGAATTGTCGGCACCTACTGCAGGACACAGCCCACATCCCACACAGTCTGTAAAGGTGCAGTCTGGGGTTGTCTGTGCCTTGCGCGCACGCTCAAGCTCGAGTGCCAAGAAGCGCTTTGAGACACCCGGGCTCACGTGATCCCATGGCAGGCGATCCTCAACGCGATAGGCAGTCGAGGCTATCTCGGATAAGTCCATACCAACAGACTCTGCAGCTCGCAGCCACGCATCATAGTGGAACTGCTCGCTCCACGCATCAAAGCGACATCCCTCATGCCACGCAGCAATAATCAAATCGAGACCAGCTCGCCCAATGCGCGATAAAACGGCCTCGATTTGCGAGGTTTCCGCATCATGATAGGCAATGCGAATGGCACGGTCGTGAGTTGATTCGAGCAAAAGCTTTTGGCGCTCACGAACCTTTTCGAGCGGCAGCTGCCCTTCCCACTGAAACGGCGTCCAGGGTTTGGGAACAAATACCGAAACAGAGACTGAAACCCCCAGTCCCCCTCGTTGCCCTTTGGGAACAATCGAGCGGCCTATACGCATAACCTCTGCTGCAGATTCAGGAATCGCCACGATGTCTTCGTCACGCTCTGTGGGAAGTCCCATCATGAAGTAGAGCTTCATGCGCTGCCATCCTGCGCTAAACGCATTGGTAGCTGCTATCGTTAAATCTTCTGAAGAGATGTTCTTATTGATGACATCGCGCAAACGCTGCGTTCCTGCTTCTGGTGCAAAGGTGAGGCTGCTTCGCTTGCCACCTGACGCCTCTGCTGCCATATCAACACCAAAGGAGTCGAGACGCTGAGAAGGAATTGACACCTGAACGCCGGTCCCGTCAAGGCGATTATTCAAGCGCCTCAACATCTCAGCACAACAGGAGTGGTCAGTTGTCGAGAGAGACGTAAGCGACACTTCGTCATATCCCGTTGCCTCAAGACCGCGTATGGTAGCAGCAACTACTTGGTCTGCTGTGCGCTCACGCACCGGTCGATAGGTAATGCCCGCCTGACAAAAACGACAGCCTCGAGCACAACCCCGCAATACCTCAATCGACAGACGATTAAACACCACGTCGCCAAAAGGAATGACCGTTTGTGGCACGGGGTCGGTGTCTGCAAAGTTTTGTATGGTGCGCTTGAGCACCAACTCAGGGGCAGCACTTCCCTCTCGCGGCAGTGCATATCCCCAGCGGGTCGAAGACTCATCAGTATGAATCTCATACAAGCTCGGCACGTAAACGCTTTCAATGTGGCAGAGCGACTCCACTATCTCTGTGCGACTGAGCCCTGCAGCTCGCGCCGCTTTGATAGCCTCACACACCTCAACGATGAGCTCTTCACCGTCTCCAATGAGGATGGCGTCAAATATCTCGCAATACGGCTCAGGGTTATATACCGATGGTCCGCCTGCAATAAGAATGGGGTCGTCTTCGTCGCGCTCAGAAGCCCGAAACGCAAGACCTGCCAAATCGAGGGTCTCTAAGATGTTGGTGCACGCCATCTCGTGACCTATCGAAATACCCACCACATCAAACGAAGCCACCGGAGCCGCGCTTTCAAGAGCTAACAGCGGACTGTTGTTCTGTCTCATGCGATCGGCCATGGCAATCCAAGGCAGATAGCAGCGCTCACAGGAAAGACCTTCTGTCCGAGTGA
>JAFUCQ010000056.1 GCA_017459605.1 Atopobiaceae bacterium | reverse complement strand
TGCCACCACAGCTGGTAGGCGCAGCACTGTAGCACGCTACAACATACGATGAATATCGCCACAGCTTCAGCAAAGTTGACGCAACGCAATTTATGCAACAATTATTGCTGGAGATGTGGCGATTTTGTGATGGACGTGTTATAAATATAGGGCTTCTTTTGTGTGGGCTTCCACATCGAGGGATGTGTAGCAGTTTTATTCTCGTAGCTACAGACTGAGGGGGTGGCTCGGGAATCATAATCGCGATTACCGTATGTGTATCGCCAAATGCGAAGGGGGTAATGTATGAAAATTACAGACCTACTTAAACCCTCGGCAGTAAAGCTTGGCGTCAAAGCAGCTGACAAGATGGCTGCTATTGACCAGCTTGTCGACCTGCAATTCTCAACGGGCAATGTAGCTGACAAAGAGGGCTACAAACAAGCGATTCTTGCCCGTGAAGAGCAGGGAACTACCGCTGTTGGAGAGGGAATTGCGATTCCCCACGCCAAGACTGCCGCTGTCAGCAACCCAAGCTTGGCAGCCATAACCGTTGATGGTGGCGTTGACTATGACGCTCCCGACGGCAAAGCATCTGACCTCATGTTCATGATTGCCGCTCCCGACACCAAGGCAGATGTACACCTGCAGGTGCTCGCACAGCTTTCCACCCTGCTTATGGACGAAGACTTCACCTCAAAGCTTCGCGCTGCAAAGACCCCTGAAGAGTTCTGCTCGATAATTGACGCCGCCGAGGCTGAGCGCGAGGCTGCAGATGTTGCTAAGGCAGAGGCTGCTGCTGTTGCAACCGCCGCTGGCAACTACCCCGACATCCTCGCTGTAACTGCATGCCCCACTGGTATCGCTCACACCTATATGGCAGCTGAGAACCTCGAGAAGAAGGCCGCTGAGATGGGACTTACCCTCAAGGCCGAGACCCAAGGTTCTGCTGGTGCGAAAAATGTTTTGACCGCCGATGAAATTGCCCATGCTAAGGGCATTATTATTGCTGCCGATAAAAACGTTGACCGTGCTCGCTTTGCAGGCAAGCAGGTCTATGCCACGAGCGTCTCCGCAGGTATCAACGAGCCCGAGAAACTCATCAACGTTATCGTTAACAATGAGGCTCCCGTGCAGGAAGGCTCAGTTGTTACTGGCGCAGATGCCGCAGCAGAGTCTGAGGGCATTGGTCGCACCATCTATAAGCACCTCATGAACGGCGTAAGCCACATGCTGCCCTTGGTTATCGGTGGCGGCATCCTGACTGCAATTGCCTTCTTGGTAGACCAGCCTGGTCTTGGTACTGGTGCTTATGGTTCATCCATTCCTGCAGCTGCCTTCTTCAAGAAGATTGGCGAAGAAGCCTTTGGCATGATGCTTCCCATTTTGGCAGGCTACATTGCGATGTCGATTGCCGACAGACCCGGTCTTGCACCCGGTATTGTTGGCGGCCTGTTTGCTAAGGCTGGCTACAGCCTCGCCTTCTTGGGCACCGCTCCCGACTTTAACGGTGACCTCAATGTTTCTGGTGGCTTTATCGCCGCGCTCTTTGCTGGTTTTGCAGCGGGTTATCTCACCTTGTGGATTGAAAAACTGTGTGATCACTTGCCCGATGCGCTCGAAGGAATCAAACCAATCTTGCTCTATCCGCTTTTGGGAACCTTGTGCATTGGCGCTGTCATGTACGTTTTGAACCCCATCTTTGGTGCCATCAATACTGCTCTCAACGGATTCTTGTCCTCTATGGGCGGAGCTAACATTGTGCTTCTTGGCGCGGTTGTTGGTGGCATGATGTCCATCGACATGGGCGGCCCCTTCAACAAGGCGGCCTACGTCTTCTCAACAGGACTTCTTGCAGGCGCAGCCCTTGGCGAGACGGGTCAGATTGTTATGGCATCCTGTATGGTTGGCGGCATGGTTCCTCCCATCGTCATTGCTCTTTCCACCACCTTCTTCAAGAACAAGTGGTCCAAGGCAGATCGAGACGCCGGTCTGGTCAACTACATCATGGGCTTGTCCTTCATCTCTGAGGGTGCCATTCCCTTTGCAGCGGCAGATCCTGGTCGCGTGCTTCCGAGCTGTATTATTGGCTCTGCTGTTGCTGGTGCCATGTCTGCTGCGGCTGGCTGCTACAGCCCTGCACCTCACGGTGGCGCATGGGTTATCGCCGTTTTGGGCAACCCCGTTATGTTCCTCGTGGCGTTGCTCGTGGGCTCTGCTGTTGGCGCTTTGATTCTGTCTCTCTGGAAGAAGCCGGTGGCTGAGTAAGGCACAGCTACTTACGGAAAACACGAGACGCGGCAAGGGCAACCGCCCGAGCAAAGCACGCGACGCGGCAAAGGTAGCTACCTGCGCAAAGCACCGCGACTCAGCAAGGGCAACCCGCCCAAGCAGAGCACGTGACTCAGCAAGGGCAACCGCCTGAGAAACGCACTGCAACTCAGCAGCGTTTGTCGTTCGTGTACACAGCACAAAAAAGGGAGTCTTGCACATAAAGCAAGGCTCCCTACTTTTTTGGCGTGTCGAGCGAATCTACCTGCAGAAAAACTATACCTGTACAGAAAAACAGTGCTCCTCAACATAGGCAGCTATCACACGACCAAGCTCTCGCTGACCATCAGCATCGAGATGACAGCCATCAACAGGGCTGACCTGCACATACTCTGCAGCGTTAATAAAGCGACAGCCCAAACTTTGAGCAAGTCCACGATAATAGCGAGCAAGCCCCTTCGACACAGCTGGTGCATGGTTAACGTCAAAGCTTTCCTCGAGCCATTTACCTTTGATGTCGTTGGTAATGAGGGGTGGTGCAATGAGGAGAATCTCAAAGTCACATGGGCTATTGAACTGCCGAAACATAATTACCTTTTGGAGAAACCGCTGCATTTCTCCAGCAATGTCGCTCGCGCTATACGAAAACTTACGCTTGCAATCGTTTGAACCGAGCATCACGCACAAGAGGTCAAAAGGTTTGTGGCTTTCAAGGCAGGGTTGTAGATAGAGCAGACCGTTCTTCTCGCCTTCGGCAGGATCATCGGTGGCGATGGTTCTGCCGCATTGTCCTTCCTCAATAACAACGTACGTCTCGCCAAGGATGTGCTGCATAACCTGAGGCCACCGATCTTCTTCGTCAAAGCGCAGGTGATTCACTGGCTCAAATCCCCATGTCAGAGAGTCCCCAAAACAGAGGATGCGCTTTTTGTTGGGCTTCATGTGGACTTGCGTGTTCATAGCAACCCTCCTTGGGGAGTCAATGGTCATTGTGCTCGTTTGCCAGACCTTCTCAATCGAGCAAAGTATACACTTTTAGTTAGTTATTCGGACAAAAATTTTGCGAGTACGAATAAGTGGGAAAAAGTGTATGAACAGAGAATGAGCAAATCATACACATTTTGTACGTTATTCGGACAAATTTTTTGCGAGTACGAATAAGTGAAAAAAAGTGTATGAAACGCCTGATGGCGCACAAGAGCGGGCGAGAGTGTACCGCAATTCTTCCATGTGATACCATGTGCGAGGCGATGACGGAGAGGTTCGTGTGGTCGCGTTGCTTTGGACAGAGAGAGAAACCCGTGGTTGAGAGGTTCTCACGAGGCAGACCAGCGAAGTTCACTCTAACAGCTGCAATTTGAACGGCGGGTAGTACAGACGTGCAAGCGTACAGGTAGTGCAGGCAGCGCGGACGACGCAAGCGATGCAGGCGACGCAAGCGATGCAGGCGACGCAAGCGATGCGGACGACGCAAGCTTCCGAGCACGTAGGCGATGCAAGTGCCCCAGCACGCAAGCGCTCCAGCACGCAAGGCAGCGCACGTGCGTGGCTCTAATCTGTGGTACTCGCTCAGTAGGAAAGCCGTCTGCCCCACGTCACGGGGCTCACGAGTGGGTGCTCGCGAGAGAAAACGTGCGCATCAAGCAAGGTGGTACCGCGGATTATTCCGTCCTTGGCATCAAGTCAGGGGCGGTTTTGTTTTTTGGAAGGGAAGAGACATGTCACTAGCAGATGAACTCCGAGCAATACATGAAGAGGCAACCGAGCGTCTCTCGGCAGCAGCCGACCTCGATGCACTCGAGCAGCTACGCGTGGCAGTGATGGGCAAAAAGGGCTCACTGACTGCAGCGATGAAGGGCATGGGAAAGCTTTCTCCAGAAGAGCGCCCTACCATCGGCAAACTCGCCAATGAGGTGCGCAGCCAGATTGAAGAAGCGCTTGCCGCCCGAAAAGCAGAGCTCGACAAACAAGCACTCGCCGAGCGTATCGCAGCAGACACCATTGATGTCACCCTTCCTGGGCGTGGTTTGTCTGCAGGCACTCAGCACCTTATCAACCAGATTCGAGAGGAAATCGAAGACATCTTTGTGGGCCTTGGCTACACCGTAGAAGATGGCCCCTTTGTTGAGACCGCGTGGTACAACTTTACCGCGCTCAATGCGCCAGAAGACCATCCAAGCAGAAGCGCCAAAGACACCTTCTACCTCAAGGACAATGACCCTAACCCAGAGCAAAGCTTTGCTCCCGGTGAGTCTGACGTGCTCTTGCGCACGCAAACCTCGGGCGTTCAGGTTCACACCATGGAAAACCAAAAGCCGCCTATCTACATGATCTGTCCGGGTACGGTGTTTCGCCCAGACACAGCAGATGCAAACCACCTGCCGCAGTTCACACAAATCGAGGGTCTGGTGGTTGATGAGGGCATCAGTTTTGCCGACCTCAAAGGTACCCTCGATCACCTCACGCGCGAGATTTTTGGCAAAGACCGCGCAACGCGCTATCGCCCCCACTTCTTCCCGTTCACTGAGCCAAGTGCCGAGGTTGATGTCTCGTGTGGCGTGTGTCACGGGCAGGGTTGTCGTTTCTGCAAAAACACGGGGTGGCTCGAAATCTTGGGCTGCGGCATGGTAGATCCCAACGTCTTTGAATACGTCGGCATTGACCCCGAGCGCTATACCGGCTTTGCCTTTGGTATTGGTGTCGAGCGAGTTGCAGCACTTCGCTATGACCTGCCCGACCTTCGTATGCTCATGACCGGCGACATGCGCTTTTTGCACCAGTTCTAACCTGTTCGAGAAACTTTCGGTGAGCCAGCCACACCACCCAACAAGCTGGCGGCGCACACAGCACAGCGTGCGCAGTGAATGAGAAATGAGGAGAAACACATGCGCGTTTCATATGAATGGCTCAAAGAACTGGTTGACCTTCCTGACAATCCACAGGATTTAGTTCAAGAGTTTGTCCGCACAGGAACCGAGGTTGAGGCGGTTGAGAAAACCGGAGCCGAGCTCGATAAGGTAGTAACGGGACAAGTTATCGCAAAGGAGGCCCATCCCGATTCAGATCACCTCTGGGTGTGCACGGTCGACGTTGGCGAGAAAAACGTCGACAAAGAGGGAAATCCCCAAGCGCTGCAGATTGTCTGTGGAGCACAGAATTTCGAGAACAACGACAAGATTGTTGTTGCGATGGTAGGAGCAGTTCTGCCCGGAGACTTCAAAATCAAGAAGAGCAAGCTTCGCGGGGTTGAAAGCCAAGGCATGAACTGCTCTGAGCGCGAGCTTGGTTTGGGAAGTGACCACGACGGCATCATGATTCTTCCCCCAGAGACCCCCGTTGGTCTGGATTTTTCTGATTGGTACGGACTCAGCGACACCGTTATTGACTGCGAGATTACCCCCAACCGACCTGACTGTCTGTCGATGTGTGGTATGGCTCGTGAAGTCTCTGCCATGCTTGATGTCGATACCCACATTGAGCTTCCTACTCCGAGCGAAGAGAGTGGTCCGGATGCCTCTGAGCTGGTAGAGGTGAGCATTTCAGATCCTGAAGTCTGCTCACGCTACGTTGCTCGCGTGGTGCGCGGCGTCAAGATTGGTCCGAGCCCTGATTGGCTGGCTCAGCGCGTTATCGCGGCGGGCAGTCGTCCTATCAACAACGTGGTCGATGTCACCAACTATGTGATGTATCTCACCGGACAGCCCCTCCATGCCTTTGATTTGGGAAAACTCAGCGAGCATGATGGCAAGCGTCACGTGCACGTTCGCCTTGCCACGGACGGCGAGCTGCTCACCACCCTTGATGACGTGGAGCGCAGCCTCGATGCCGATATGGCAGTTATTACCGACGACGGCAAGCTTCCCATTGCCCTTGCTGGTGTTATGGGCGGCCAAAACACCGAGATTGACGAGAGTACCGTTGATGTTCTTCTCGAAAGCGCCTGCTTCAATGCGGGACGCACGTCTCGTACCAGCCGTAAGCTCGATCTTATGAGTGAGTCGTCCATTCGCTTTGAGCGCCAAGTTGACGTTGAAACCTGTGCGATTGTGGCAGATGTAGCAGCCGCTCTGTTTGAGAGCTGCTGTGGAGCAACCGTGTGTCCTGGCCGTGTTGATGTCTATCCTGCAGCAGCTTCTCAGCGAGAGCTCGATTTGCGCATTGCACGTGTGGCGACACTGGCAGGAACAGACATCGACCCTGAGTTTATGACGTGCGTACTTACGCGTTTGGGTTGTGAGCTTGTGTCTTCGAGCGACGAGGTGCTTCGCTTCAAAGTGCCAAGCGCTCGCCCCGATCTCGAGCGAGAAGTTGACCTCATCGAGGAAGTCATTCGCCTGTGGGGTATGGATAAAATCGAGCCAAGCCTGCCTGCAGCTAAAAACCACGCCGGTGGTCTCAGCCTCGATCAGCGTCGTGTGCGCCTCATTGGAAGCGCTCTTCGTGCAGCCGGTTTGTCTGAGACCACAACGTACTGTTTTGCTGAGCCAGACGAGCTTGAGCAGCTTGGCATGAGTGAAGAAGGACGAGGAGTTCCCGTAGAGATCTTGCGTCCGCTCGTGGCTGACCAGTCACACATGAGGCGCTCGATGCTGCCGGGGCTTTTGCGCTCGGTAGCCTACAACCTCGACCACGGCGTTAACAATGTGGCGCTCTACGAGATTGGTCGTGTTTTCTATGGTCGTCCCAACAAGTCGCAACCCGACGAGCCAAGCTTTGTGGCGGGTGTCCTCTGCGGCAAGTGGGCAGATGACAGCTGGAACGCCAAACACGACAAGCTTGATTTTTATGACGCGAAGGGTGTGGTTGAGCAGCTTCTGGCAACCCTTCGCATTACCAAGCTTCGTTTCAAGCCAACAGACGCTGAGAGTTTTGGTTGGCTTCAGCCAGGACGCGCAGCTGAGGTAATCGCCCAGGGCAGCTCCTTGGGTTGGGTAGGAGACGTACACCCCGAGGTGCTTGCAAGTTTTGGGATTGATGAGCCGGTGATTGCCTTTGAGCTGTCTTGCGCAGATCTGCTCCGCCTTGCCCAGCGTGAGCTGCCGTACCAAGATATTCCCACCCTTCCGGGTGTTGAGGTTGACCTAGCTGTGGTGGTTGATGAGGAGGTCACAGCAGAGACGCTCACCCAGCGTATTCAGAGCGCGGGCGGCAAACTGCTCGAGACCGTTCAGCTCTTTGACGTCTATCGCGATCCGGTGCGCGTAGGAGTTAACAAAAAATCAATGGCCTTCTCGCTCACATATCGCGCTCAAGACCGTACACTTACTTCAGAAGAAGTGGACAAGACTCACACCAAGCTGGTAGAAAAGCTGAGCCGGTCGATTGGTGCGGAGGTGCGTAGCTAGGAGGGCAGTCATGCCCAGCTGGAATGTACATACGGCCCATGTCGAGCGCCTGCTTGCTGAAGATGGTGCTGAGGCGCTCGGCATATCCGATGTGAATAGCTTTTTGTTTGGCAACTATGTACCTGATATTTACGTGGGATGGATGGTCAAGGTCGATGAGCGCATCGACTACATGACTACCCACTGGTCAAAGGCTAACTACATTCCAACGCCGCAAGTCGACCGTTTTTGGTTGACTCATGTACGGGGTGGTTGTGATGACCTGACCATTGGTACCTTGTGTCATCTGATATGCGACCGAGTTTACAACGCCATGACACGCAGCTGGGCACAAGCCCACGACATCAAGCTGAGTGATGAGATTCGCATCAAGAAGCAGGCAGACTTCAGCCACTTTGGTCATTCATTGAACATCTCAATGCTTGTTGAGCCAACAGATGAGCTGTTGAGACAAGCTGCGGCGTTTCCCCAATATCGCATAGAAGAAAAGGATGCGCGCGCAGCCATTGAGGTTGCGCGCGACATTGTTACTACCAACAGTGATGCTGAAGATCCAGCAGATGCACATTACAAAATGCTCGACCAAGCCTTTTTTGATGAGACCTTTGAGGTGGCTCATCGCTGCATGCGCTCAACCTTGCTTGCCTTTGCCCGCGGCATCTAAGCGAGCGGGTGGAGTTGAGGTACGTGGGCTGAGCGAGCTGCTTGCAAGCGAGCGGGTGGAGTTGAGGTCTTCAGTACAGACGGGCACCCCGCGCCCAAATGAGCGAGCGGTGCGCAGTCCGCACCACAAGCAAGGTCTTCAGAACACGAGGTCGTGCTACTTAATCTGTGCCACCATGCAGAGGTTTGTCGAGGTAATGTAGTCTTCAGTGCGCGGAGCAGTTCCTGGGTCTCCCGCTGTGATAACAACGAGGTCACCTTGCTCGGCATAGCCGTTTTCTTGGACAATCTGAAGCGCTCCACGGATGGTTGAACCCAAGGATGCCTGCATGGTCGACAGATAACCATGAACACCCCAATATAGACAGCTCCTGCGAATGGCATGCTCGTCAGGAGATGAGGCAATGATGGGAAGGTCAGGTCTAAATGACGAGATAAGGCGCGCCGAGCGACCAGAGCGGGTAGGAGCAATAATGCATTTGGCGCCAACTGCCTCGGCACAGTTCACGGCTGCATGTCCAATCGAGCCATTCACTTTGCCCAGACCTTCTCGGGTGTAATACTCACGGCGGCGCGGAACAAAGCGCTCAGTTTCTAAGCAGATACTGGTCATCATTTGAAGCGCCTCGAGTGGATACTTGCCGGCAGCGGTCTCGCCCGACAGCATGACACAGTCGGTGCCGTCATAGATGGCGTTGGCAACGTCGTTAACCTCAGCACGCGTGGGGCGAGGATTTCGAATCATCGAATCGAGCAGCTGGGTTGCAGTAATAACAGGCTTGTAGGCCTCATTGCATTTGCGGATGAGATCTTTTTGGATGTGAGGAACCTCTTGTATGGGAAGCTCAACGCCTAAGTCTCCGCGAGCCACCATGATGCCGTCTGCTACCTCGAGAATCTCTTCAAAGTGGTCGAGCCCCTCGAAATTCTCAATCTTGGAATAGATGGGAATGTCAGGGCGTCCACATTCGCGACAAATCTCGCGAATCTGCCTGACCGTATCGGCATTTCGGGTAAACGATGCTGCAATAACGTCGATATCCATATCGCAGCCAAACATGATGTCTTCGCGGTCACGGTCGGTAACCAAAGGCAGTTTAAGAGCAATGCCCGGGCAATTAACACCTTTGTGCTCACCTAAGGTGCCACCGTTTTGCACGATGCAAAAGAGCTCAGTTCTATCAATCTGGTAGACCTTGAGCGAGATAAGGCCGTCGTCAAGCATGATAATGCAGCCATCCCAGAGCTCCTCATGCAAGGTGGGGTAGTCAATCGAGATGCGCTTGGAATTGCCCACAAAGTCACCGTGCGCCAAGATGATGCGCTGACCGCGGGTAAGCTCAAGGCTGCCACCTTCAAGCCGCCCGGTACGAATCTCAGGGCCTTTGGTGTCAAGCATAATGGCAACAGGTATGCCAAGCTTGTCAGAAACCCTGCGCACACGCTCGATATTCGTTTTTTGACTCTCGTGGTCGCCGTGCGAAAAGTTAAATCGAGCAACATTCATACCGCCCTTGATGAGTTCAGCTAAAAGCTCGTCATCTTGGGTAGCCGGTCCCATAGTACAGACAATTTTCGTCCGCTTGTATTTCATAAAACCCCCTCATACTGTGTAAATGTTGACATGTTTATGCAGCCCTCCTCGCTGTCCCCTCATAAACATATCAGCCGTAGTTTACCTGAGTCGCACTGTGGTAGCTTCATAAATTCCTTTGACGCTGCTGTTTTGCTCGCCAAAGTACGCTACTATTGTCAGCGGCGAAAAGCTGGTTTGGTGAGCCCTTGCCCCTCCTGGGGAATTATGATCGGGCACTGATCCTAAGACGACAAACGCTACGTTCGACCCAGGAGGAGATATGCGAGAGTATCTTGCTGAGGCAAGCAATGTCCTTGCTGAACAGGGAGTTGATGTTGAGCGAGGTTTGAGTAGTTCTGAGGCGTCCAGTCGCCTTGCTGCAAACGGCCCCAATAAACTCAAAGAGGCCGAGAAAACACCCTTGTGGAAGCGTTTTTTTGCTCAGATGGCAGACCCCATGATTATCATGCTCATTGTGGCGGCGGTCATCTCTTCTGCAGTTGGTGTGTATGAAGGTGGCAAAGAGGGCTATGCCGATGTCATCATCATTATGTTTGTTGTTATCCTGAACTCCGTGCTTGGAGTGGTGCAGGAGAGCAAGGCCGAAGAAGCCCTCGAAGCACTCCAGCAAATGGCAGCAGCTCAAAGCAAGGTTTTGCGCGATGGACATGTGCAAACGGTTCCCTCGGCAGACCTTGTTGTAGGCGACATTGTGTTACTTGAAGCCGGAGACTCTGTTCCTGCTGACTGTCGTATTTTAGAGGCAGCCTCACTCAAGATTGAAGAGGCGGCACTTACCGGCGAGTCTGTTCCGGTTGAAAAACACGCGGATGTTCTTGCTCTTCCTGAGGGTCACGACGAGGTGCCGTTGGGTGACCGCAAAAACATGTGCTACATGGGCTCGATTGTTGTCTACGGACGCGGAACTGCCGTGGTTGTGGGAAGCGGCATGCAAACCGAGATGGGAAAGATTGCAGACGCGCTTGCTCAGGCAGAAGACGAGCAGACACCCCTGCAAATCAAGCTGGCAGAGCTGTCGCGCATCCTGACCGTGCTAGTTGTGGTCATCTCAGCCATCATCTTTTTCACGGGATTTCTTAAGCACGGGGCGGCGTTTTTCTCCAACATCTCGCTCGTGCTCGATAGCTTTATGATTGCTGTTTCGCTTGCGGTAGCTGCCATTCCTGAGGGTTTGGCAGCTGTCGTGACCATTGTGCTTTCCATTGGTGTTACCAAGATGAGCGAGCACAATGCCATTATCCGAAAGCTCACCGCAGTTGAGACCTTGGGTTGCACGCAGCTCATTTGCTCAGACAAAACCGGAACGCTCACCCAAAACCGCATGACGGTGACCCGCCACGAGACAGAAGACCTCGACGCGCTGGTGCGTACCATGGCGCTGTGCTCTGATGCGGTGTGGGACGATATTGAGCAGGTAGCAAAGGGCGAGCCGACCGAGGCAGCGCTTGTGGCAGATGCTGCCAAGCTTGGCTTTACCACCAATGACCTGCATGCGAGTCGCCCAAGGATAGGTGAGGCCCCCTTTGATTCGTCGCGCAAGATGATGTCGGTTGTGGTCAAGCGTGCAAGCGGCAAGGTGACCCAGCACACCAAAGGTGCCCCTGATGAGATTTTGAAGCGCTGTGTGAGCTATCGCACCGAAGACGGCGAGATTATCGATATGACCGATGAGCTTCGTGAGTCGATTCTCGCGCGCAACAAAGACATGGCAGACCAAGCGCTTCGCGTTATGGCTGCAGCCAGACGTGACTGGGGTGAGCACGAACCTATTAGTTATGAGCCAGAGTTTCTCGAGCAAAACATGTGTTTTGTTGGTCTGTCTGGCATGATTGATCCAGTGCGACCTGAGGTTAAGTCTGCTATTGCTGAGGCTCATTCTGCAGGTATTCGCGTGGTCATGATTACGGGAGACCACATTGATACCGCTGTTGCCATTGCCAAAGAGCTGGGAATTATCTCTGATCGCGCACAAGCCATAACGGGCGCTGAGCTCGATAAGATAAGTGACGAGGATCTTGAGCAGCGCATCGAAGACTACGGTGTGTACGCTCGTGTTCAGCCTGAGCACAAGGTGCGCATTGTTGAGGCATGGAAGAAAAAGGACAAGGTCGTTGCCATGACCGGCGACGGTGTGAATGATGCTCCTTCTATCAAGCGAGCAGACATTGGTGTGGGCATGGGAATTACCGGCACCGATGTTACAAAGAACGTGGCAGACATGGTCTTGAGTGATGACAACTTTGCCACGATTGTTGCTGCAGTTGAAGAGGGTCGACGTATTTACGACAACATTCGCAAATGCATTCAGTTCTTGCTTTCGTCAAATCTGGCAGAGGTTATCTCGGTGTTTGTTGCGTCACTCATTGGCTTTACCATCCTTGAGCCCACGCACTTGCTGTGGATTAACCTCATTACCGATTCGCTGCCGGCGCTTGCCATGGCGATGGAAAAAGCCGAGCCAAACATTATGAACCGAGAGCCTCGTGACTCACATGATGGAATTTTCTCCGGCGGTTTGGGCATTGACTGTCTCGTGCAAGGTGTCATTATTGCAGCTTTGACCTTGCTGAGCTTCTACCTTGGCCTTACTGCTGAGTATCCCAATATCACCATCGGAGAACTCATTGCACACCCCGATATGGGTGTTGAGGGCATGACCATGGCGTTTTTGACCTTGTCGATGGTTGAGATGTTCCACTCACTGAATATGCGCAGCAGGCGAGAGTCAATCTTTCGCTTGAAGGGTCAGAACATGTGGTTGTGGGGAGCATTTGCTGTGTCTCTTGTTCTGACCCTTGTGGTTATCGAGGTTGAACCTTTAGCTCAGGCCTTTGGCTTTGCCAAGCTCGATCTGCGCCACTACCTCATGGCACTTGGTCTTGCCTTTGTCATCATCCCCATCATCGAGATTTACAAGGCAATCATGCGAGCTGTCGAAAAGCTGTGACAAGGGGACAGGTGATTTGTCACATTCCCGACCAGCAAAAGGGGTGACAAGGGGACAGGTTATTTGTCACATGAGTGCGATGCAGATGAGCAGGATACGAAGAGCGTGATACATTTGTGAGGTAGTATGAATGCTGGGGAGGCTGCTATGGTTAACGACGCTGTGATACAGGTGAAGATAGATACTAACAACGATGTGTATGAAACGGCAACATCAGCGTAAGATGACCACTTCCGCTAACAACCCCGCGACCGCCCCCGCTAACACCGCCGCCCGTTGGCTCTACAAAGTCACCGGCAAAAAGAAAGGCTACGTAGCGGCGCTCACGCTTGCCCATGGCCTGCAAGGGTTTCTCGGCGTGCTTTTTGCCCTGCTGTTGCGAAACATAGTAGACAGCGCTGTTGCAGCCAATCAAGCTGCCTTCTGGCAAAACGTGGCGCTCGCTGTAGCGCTTGTCATCATACAGGTGGGTTTGTCTGCCGCTAATCGTTGGATTCAGGAACTCGCAAAGTCAAGCATCGAAAACCTGCTCAAACAGCGCCTGACAAATAATGTCTTGCACAAAGAATACAGTGCTGTGTCAGAAACACACACCGCCGAGTGGCTCAACCGACTCACAAACGACAGCTCTGTTGTGGCTAACGGCTTTGTCGAGATTCTGCCGGGAGTAGTGGGAACCGTCGTTCAGCTGGTGACGGCTATCGCCATGGTAATCGCGCTCGATGCCATGTTCGCGGCAATTTTGGTGCCGGGAGGCGTCGCTATGTGCGCGCTTGCCTACGGTTTTCGAAGAGCCCTCAAGCGCCTCCACAAAGACATTCAGGCAAGCGACGGACAGCTGCTCATTCTTTTGCAAGAACATCTGGGCAACCTCATGGTCATCAAATCCTATGCAGCAGAAGATCAGTCGAGTCAAGCAGCGGCTCATGCCATGGAAAACCACAAAGCCGCCCGAATGCATCGCAACCGTTTTTCAAATGTCGCTAACTCAGGTCTGGCAGTTGCATTTCGTGGCATGTACCTGCTGGGTGTGGTGTACTGTGCCCACGGCATTATGGTGGGCGATGTGAGCTATGGAACGCTGGTTGCCATAATGCAGCTGGTGGGACAGATTCAAGGTCCGTTTTTAACCATCAGTGGGTACTTGCCCCGCTACTATGCCATGGTTGCAAGCGCTGAGCGGCTGATGGAGATAGAAGTCCTCGCCACTGACGAACCAGCACGGAGTACCACTGAGGTACTCAGTCTCTATCGTGAGTCACTGACCGCGCTGGGTCTGCACGATGCAAGCTTTGCCTATGTGCATGACGAGAATCCCTCAGCCGTGCTCGATGGCGTCTCTATCACCATCAATAAGGGCGACTACCTTGCCTTTACCGGACACAGCGGCTGTGGCAAAAGTACTGTGCTCAAGCTCTTGATGTGCATGTATCCGCTCAACTCTGGTGAGCGCTACCTTAAAACTACGCACGGCACGCGTGCGCTTGATGCCTCGTGGCGCAGGCTCTTTGCCTACGTGCCGCAGGGAAATGCCCTTATGAACGGCACGATTCGTGAGGTCGTGAGCTTTGCAGATGTACAGGCATCCCACGATGAGGCTCGGCTGAGACAGGCTCTCAAGATTGCTTGTGCAGATGAGTTTGTTGACGACCTTGACCTTGAGCTCGGGGAGCGAGGTTCGGGCTTGTCGGAAGGACAGATGCAGCGCATCGCTATTGCCCGCGCGGTGTTCTCGGACTGCCCAATCTTGCTCTTGGATGAGTCTACGAGTGCCTTGGATGAGGTTACAGAGCAACAACTCCTAGAAAACCTTCGTTCACTTACCGACAAAACCGTGGTCATCGTCACCCACCGAAAAGCAGCGCTTGCTATTTGCGACCGAGTTCTGCACTTCACGGAAGCTGGCATCGAGGAAGTGTGACAAGGGGACTGGCGATTTGTCACGTGACAAGGGGACTGGCGATTTGTCACGATCGGCGATTTGTCACAATCTGCCCCTTCCCGTGTCATGGTAACGTTGGAGAGCCGCTCGGGGCTCATTGCGTATAAAAATCGTTCAAAATGCTATGGACAAACTCCATTCTTTCAGAATAAAATAAACATTAACATAGTATTATATATTCACTATTGGATATATAATATATATGTGTGCAAATGGCATGATTTAGCTGTCTGCACTACGGTAATCAGGTAACTCTAAGCAATGAAGGTGACCTGCTACCCGCAAGAAATATGCAAGGCGTCTTTTGGCGTGCAGCTTTTAAAACGAATAGGCATGTTGGTTGGCGTATAGGAGTGAAAGGGTCTGTCATGTCTGCGAAGTCTGTCTCTCGTAAATCCCTTTTCGTTTCGATTATTCTTCTGGTGGTCTTTGCCCTGTCGCTGATATGGGCGGTGCCTCGAGCGTTTGCCGCTTCGAAAACAGTCCACGCAGGGCCTCATCCTGTCGATGCCGATGAGCTTCGTGTTGGCGACATAATTGCACCCGGTATTCATGTCGAGACTGGCTGGACGTATGGAGCTGCTCAGCATGACGACTTAGTAGTCAGAGTGATGAAAGCTGACGAAGATGGCGAGTCAGACGGCTATGTGTGCGTGTACTATGATAAAGGCAGCTGGGGCGCAGATGACTATTACGAGGTCTTCGATCGAAATGCATACACTATTCATTACAACCCAACGGAGTGGAGGATCTGGCTCAAGAAAGTCAACATGATAACCGACTACCAGGATTCGCGGGCTGTCAGCATGGCCTATGGCGAGGACCACAGCACCGATGACACTGCTCTTGAATTCCCCGCTGCGACTCCCGAAAAAGGCGGCTTGGTTTTCTATCAGATCGATAGCCAGAAGGACAGCTCCGGCAACGATGTGAACTACTTTAGCGTTCCCGGACTGATTCCCATGAATCCAAAGCTTACCGTTGCATCGGGCATCCCGACTGGTGTCTACACGCTGGTCGTGAACGCGACGAGCGGGACTACTGAAAGAGATAGTAATGGTGTTCCGTATTGGGCGGTAACCCTTCCCATCACCATAACCGTAACAGTCAACAAGGCCGACATCTCGCCCACGATTTCCTACGCAAGCAGCTGGATGTACGGTTCTGGCCCCACGTTCCCCATCGACGTTGACAACAACCCCGGCCAGGGCCTGATCGACAGCAGCACATTCACGAGCAAGGAAGGTACCACCGCATGGGATAGCGCAGAGGTTCCCAAGAACGCGGGCGAATACACGCTCACTGTGAAAGTGCGAGAGACGGACAGCTACAAGAGCGGTACTGCCACCAAAGACGTTACCATCTATCGGCAATCGGTCACGCCCACCAATGACAACGTGACATTCAGCCCTGCGCCCACTCCAGCGGATATTGCTCCTGAGGTTTCCATTCAGGACGCACAGGGCAACACGATTCCGGATACCGAGTACGCGGTTGTGCACAACATGACCGCGCACACGGTAACTATCATAGTTGAGCTGACCGGTTCGACCTACGCCGAAAACGGCAACTACGATATCGCCGAGGCGACCCTGTCCTACGATTGGGTTGCCGTGCCCACCATCGACCCGGCACCCACCGCTGCGCAGCTCACCTACAACGGCTTGGATCAGGCGCTGCTGGCTACCCCTGGCACAGCAACCAACGGCTCCATGCGCTACGCGCTGGGCGCAGATGACACCAGCAAACCCACTGAGGCGGATGCTTGGAAGAGCAGCATCGACGGGCTGATTGGCAAGGAAGTCGGCGACTACTACGTGTGGTATAAGGCTTTGGGCGACGGTGAAAACTACGTGGACAGCAAGCCCGTCTGCATGACTGTGACCATCGCGGCAGACGATGCCCTGAAGGCGGTGGAGGATAAGATTGACGCGCTTCCCAACGCTGAAGACGTGAGTGTGTCCGACAAAGGTGCCATCGAGAAAGCCAGGGCTGCTTACGATGCGCTGAGTGACGGCCAGAAAGCCAGCATCGCTGCTACAGGCAGGCTTGCGAAGCTGACAGACGACGAGAATATGCTCGAGGCCGCCCTGCTCGCTCAAGCAAAGCAGCAAGCTAAAGCCGCGCTCGATGCCAAGTACAACACCTTGAAGGACAGCGGCGCCTACGACGATGCCGGATTGGCCGAGCTCAAGGCGGCCTACGATGCGGCAACCGCGGCAATCGAAGCGGCGACGGTGATAGACTCGCAGGCGGCCCCGAAGGACAACGGTGCGTGGAAGGCTGAGCAGGCAGGCGAGGACGCCCTGGATGCGGTGAAGACCAAGGCCCAGAAAGACCTCGAGGCAGCCAAGGCAGATGCCCAGGCCGCGCTGGACGCCAAGTACAACGGCATGAAGGACAGCGGCGCCTATGACGATGCCGGCTTGGCCGAGCTCCAGGCGGCCTACGATTCGGCAGCCGCGGAAATCGAAGCGGCGACCGTGGCGGACTCGCAGGCAGATCCCAAGGACAACGGCGCGTGGAAGGCCGAGCAGGCGGGCGAGGCCGCCCTGGATGCGGTGAAGACCAAGGCCCAGAAGGACCTCGAGGCAGCCAAGGCGGATGCCCAGGCCGCGCTGGACGCCAAGTACAACGGCATCTTGAACAGCAGCGGCGCCGACGACGCTGCGGGCTAGGCCGAGCTCCAGGCGGCCTAAGA
>JAFUCQ010000055.1 GCA_017459605.1 Atopobiaceae bacterium | reverse complement strand
GACAAATTTTTTTCGAGACCGAATAGTCTGCGAAATGTGTATACTTTGCCCGCAAACGAGAAGCTCTACAGAGACCGAATAGTCTGCAAAATGTGTATACTTTGCCCACAAACGAGAAGCTCTACATTCACCCTACAGCGACATCAAAAACTCAAAGGACCTCAAGCGTGCATCGAGATGGGTTGATGCCCAAACGTGGGCCATGCTCACCAAGCACAGTGCTGTCTGCTCGTCGGGATAGCTGGCAAGCAACTCGTCAAAGGTCATCTTCATAAACGCCTGCATCCATGCAAGCTGACTCGGCGTGATTGCCTCAGCCCCTTCGACATCACGCGAACAGGCCTCACATACAAGACCACCCAAACGTGCCGAGAATAAATGTGGCGTTTCGTCATCGCACATAACGCAACGCTGCAACTCAGGCCACCAGCCACCATGCGCGAGCAGCTTAAAGGTAAGCGCTGCAACCACGGTATCGAGAGCAGCTCGACTATCAGCCTGCTCGCACGCATACAGCGCGCGTGAACAAATGGGATACAAAAAGCTATCGTGGGCATCTTCGTAGCACATCAAACGAACAACCTCGCATACCGCACTAGCCGATGCCATGCGCTCAATATCTGCACGAAGTGAGGTATGCGGCTCAATGAGCGAAGCTTCACTCACAATCTCAAGCTGGCCACGTCCTCGTGCTACCAAGAGGTCTGTCTCGCAAAACAGGTCGCAACGACTCGCCAGTCTGCCACCACTCTTACGAGCACCTTTCGCAACTACTTGAACTTGCTCGCCAGTTTCGCTCACCACGGTAAGAATGCTGTCTTGCTCGGCAAGTTTTGTTCGAGACAAAACAATTGCTTTGAGCCTGCGCGTACGAGCTGAAGCCATACACTACTCGCTAGAATCGAGTCCCAGACGCCGAATCTCTGTAGCGTCTCGTCTCCATTGACGACGCACTTCAACATGCAGCTCCAAAAAGAGCTTGCAGCCAAGCAAACGCTCAATGTCTTCGCGAGCTGCCACACCAACTCGCTTTATCATCGACCCACCAGCGCCAACGACAATCCCCTTTTGGCTCTCTCGTTCAACCAAAACGGTGGCGTGAGCAACACAGACGTCATTTTTCTTGTACTGCAACTCTTCACAGATAACCGCAATTGAGTGAGGCAACTCATCCCGGCATGCAAGCAAGAGCTTTTCTCGAACGAGCTCGGCGATAAGCTCCTCTGGACTCGCATCTGAGTCCATACCCTCGGGAAACCAACGAGGACCCTCGGGCAGCTTCGACGCTACCAGCTCAACAAATCCCTCGACGTTGAAGTTTTCTTTTGCGCTCAAAACTAGCACATCGTCGAAACGAGCAAGCTCAGATGCCGCATCAATTTGTGCTTGTACCATCTCTGGATTTGCAATATCTGCCTTGGTGATAACCAGAATCCGATACGCATCACAGGCATCAACATGGCGAGCAACCCACGCGTCTCCCCTGCCAACGGGTCTCGTAGCATCAATGAGCAGCGCTACCACCTCAACATCTCCCAAGGCTGCCAGAGCAGCTCGGTTGAGCTCTTTGCCAAGTGCGTCTTTGGGCTTATGAAGGCCCGGAGTGTCAACTATAACCAGTTGAAAATCCTCACGGTTTACCACGGCGCGTAAGCGACGTCATGTCGTTTGAGCAACCGGACTGGTAATTGCTAGGCGCTCGCCGACACAAGCATTGAGCAGCGTTGACTTGCCAACGTTTGGTCTTCCCAACAAGGCAACAAAGCCACTGCGAAATCCCTGAGCTTGTGTGCTGCCACCCTGAGCTTGTGCGCTGCCACCCTGAGCAAGCCCACCGAGCTCACCAAGCCCAACAAGCTCTCCAGTCTCCTCAAGCCCACCGAGCTCACCGAGCCCAGCAAGCTCCTCGGTCTCTCCAAGCTCCTCGGTCTCTCCAAGCCCACCAAGACGCAATTGCTCATCACTGTCGTCGCGTGACGAATCAGATTCCCTACTCATGGTTCTCCTTTGCAGACGCTCGAAGTCCCCGCTTACGAGAATCGCATCATAATAGCGCGCACAAAAACGATAATGCCTACCACGGCAACAAAAACACTCAGCGTCCACACAGCTGCAGCGGCAATATCTTTCGCACGACCTGCCATGTGGTGATATTCGGGTGACACGAGGTCAACGATTGTCTCGATAGCGGTGTTCATGAGTTCTGCCATAAGCACCGCTCCGCAGCACAAAAGAATCACCGCCCAGCTCATCAAATCGAGCTGCACGATAAGCCCCAACGCAACGATGAAAGCGGCGGCTCCCAGCATAACGCGAATGTTGCGCTCGGTGCGCAACGCCATACGAAAACCTTGGATGGCAAAGCCAAAGGTTCGTTTGAAACCTACGTGATCTGTATCACTACCAGGTATCACTCTTCATCACCGCGTCCATGTCGCACAATGCGTACAGCACCTAAGCTACCGTCTCCGCCAAGCAAGGCAACGAGCTGATCTTCTCGAGCCTCCATCGTGCGAGCCATTTCTTCTTCCTCATGGTCATAACCTAACAAGTGAAGGATACCATGTACGAGCAAGAGTCGGGTCTCATCTGCTTCAGTAGTTTTAAAGTTGGCAGCCTGAGCGGCAATATATGACGGTGCAAGGACAATATCACCAAGCATCACAGGAACAGCAAAATCTCGTGCATCTTCAAAGGGAGATTCGCACTCAAGCGACAATACGTCGGTTGGACGGTCAATACCGCGCCACGCGCGATTGAGCTCACGCATGTGCTCGTCGCTAACCATGGAAAGCGACAATTCACAAGCTCCTGTCACCTGCTCTTGTTCGAGCACAAAGCGAACACAGCGTTCAAGCTCTGCCGCATCAAGAGCGCATACAACGCCTTCTTCTGCATCAAGGAATAGCTCGAGTGCCAAACTGTAAGAGTCATCTGTCTTAGGCATGCGCCTCAGCTCCCTTGTTTTGTTCGTCTCGCACATACGCATCTACAATGCGAGCTACGAGAGAATGACGAACAATGTCGCTTCTGTCCAAATCAACAAAGGAAATGTCATCAACGCCGCTCAGAACACGGCGGGCAGACTCGATACCAGACTCACCCGGTAAGTCTCGTTGACTGATGTCTCCAGTAACCACAAAGGTCGAGCCAAAACCAAGGCGCGTCAAGAACATCTTCATCTGCTCAGGACTCGTGTTTTGTGCCTCATCGAGAATGACAAAAGCGTCGTTGAAGCTGCGACCTCGCATAAAAGCCAGCGGTGCAATCTCGATAACACCCTGCTCAATGAGGGTATTTCCCCGCTCCATATCAGTCATGTCAAAGAGGGCATCATAGAGAGGGCGCACATAGGGATCGAGTTTTTCTGCCATGGTGCCCGGCAGATATCCCAAAGACTCCCCCGCCTCAACGACCGGCCGCGCAAGAACAATACGACCAACATCTCGGCGCTTGAGTGCAGCCACTGCCATAGCCATTGCAAGATAGGTCTTGCCACTGCCGGCAGGACCCACCGCAAAGGTCACCGTGTTATTTCTAATAGCCTCAATGTAGCGGCGCTGACCTGTTGTTTTGGGACGAATGGCGCGACCACGATGCGTCAACAATATGTCATCTGTAGGAGCACTTTGCAGCTGAATACCACGCTCAGATTGCTCAAGCAACAAATCAACATCGAGCTCAGTAGGAATGTCGCCTTGTTCAACCAAACGTATCAGCCGAGAAAAAACGCTGGTAAGGGCATTGACCTCAGCAGGCTCGCCAAGGATGGTTACATTGTTGCCCCGAACCGTAATCGAGGCCTTTGTTGCCTGCTCAATGCGCCGCAACAAATTGTCCGAGACGCCCATCACAAGCGCAAGATCTACTGAGTCTGGTATGGTCAAACGAATCTGAGTTGGCTCCATATTCCTCCTGCTCAACGCCCATCTGCCGTTTCTGACGATACACCAGATTGTGTGCCCGTGCTGCGCGCATCGAGAACTAAGCCTGAATTGACGCTTGTATGGGGGGTCACTCGCACGAGCGAACCCACGCTGAGACTATCATCGACCAGTGTCTCGATGAGCCCTCCCGTGCTCGCCCTGCCGCGGCGCTCAACACACACCAGCTCCTCGACGCCAACACGAGACGAAACATAGTTCTGTCGACTTCTGCGAGCAAGCTCATGCATCATCTGAGAGCGCTCATCAAGCAGCTGGGGCGACACCTGATTGGGAGCCGTTGCAGCCCACGTGCCCGGGCGCGACGAATAGCGAAATATGTGCATGTTGGCAAAGTTCATGTGCTCACAAAAACGCCTGCTCTCTTCAAAATCTGCATCGCTTTCTCCCGGAAAACCCACGATAAGGTCACAGGCAAGCGCTAAGTCGGGAATGTGGGTGCGGATGGTATCAACAACTCGCTCATAGTCTGCTACTCGATACAGACGTCTCATGCGCTCAAGCGTCGTGTCGCAACCTGCCTGTAAGGGCAGGTGCAAAAATGCTGCCACACGCTCGCCGCCGTCGGCCATCGCCTGAACTAAATCTTCGGTACATTCAGGAGGTTCAACCGATGACAGACGCACTCGTCCAATATCCGTCTTATCGAGAATCAAACGGACGAGCGCCGCCAAATCACGTGATGAGCCATCGGAAGAGCGTGCCTGATAGTGTCCTAGATTGATGCCCGTGAGCACCACTTCTTGGGCGCCACGCTCTTGAGCTTGGACAACACGCTCTAACACCTGCTCAGGCTCGAGCGAGCGCGAGGACCCGCGAGCCTTCCACACAATGCAAAAGCTACAGCGATTATTGCAACCGTCCTGAATCTTGATGCCTGGCCGTGTTCTGCCCGTTGGCGTCACCGCATCATGTGCCTCATGAGGAAGCGTGAGTGCAGTTGCTGTCTCATCGGGAATACCCAGAAGCTCTCGGCAGCGCGCAGGCACCTTTGTCTTGTCAATCTCGACAAGGACATTTTCCGCAAGATTAGCTGTTGTGTCGGCAAACAAAGCTGCCATGCAACCACAGCTCAAAACCGTTGGTTTGTGTGGCAGCGAACTCGCTCGGCGTATTGCCTTGCGACATTTCTTTTCAGCCTCACCGGTAACTGCACAGGTATTGACCACGATGAGCGAGGCTTCTTCAGGCTTTACAATACGACAGCCCAAAGCCTCAAGCTCAAGCGCAATATCGTCGAGCTCAACGCGATTAACTCGGCATCCCAGATTGAGCAGGGCAACCGCAGGTCTTTGTGTCGCATCCGTGCCAGATGTCATGGACGCTCCCACGGCCAGCGGGGACGCCAGATCTTGCGTTCGGGCACTTCGGCCTCTTCTGCAAACTCAACTTCAAAGAGCTCATCGCCGAAAGGCTCTTCACGACCTTCTGCTAATGCTTCGATTGCATCGCGCTCATCAAGCGACAAATCACGAGGAATCTCCACCGCAATGGTAGCAATAAGGTCTCCGCGCGCCGACGAACCCATTCTCGGCATGCCACCACCGCTCAAACGAACACGGTCTCCATTTTGACAACCCGCTGGCACCTCAAGCTCAAGGCGCTCATCAGCAAGAATGCCGTCGAGCGACAAGGTACAGCCAAGCATCGCCTGAAATGCGCTGATAGTAGTGTTGATGTGGAGGTCTTCTCCCTGAACCGCAAAGCGATTGTGTTTCTCAACCTCGATAGCCAAAACGAGGTCGCCCGAGGCTTCACCACGAATACCTGCCTCGCCAAAACCTTCGCGAACCAAACGCTGTCCAGATCGAATGCCTGCAGGAATCTCAATCTCAATCTTTTCACGACTGGGAGTTCTGCCCTGACCGTCGCAAGTTTCGCAGGGGTGGTCAACTACTTGTCCCAGACCACCACAATCAGGACAGG
>JAFUCQ010000054.1 GCA_017459605.1 Atopobiaceae bacterium | reverse complement strand
TCCGGTGATGCTCTACTCTATTGGCAAAGACTCCAGCGTTATGCTCCACCTTGCACTCAAAGCCTTTGCCCCTGAAAAGCCCCCCTTTCCTTTCATGCACGTGAATACCACGTGGAAGTTTCGCGAGATGATTGAGTTTCGCGACCAGCGCATGACAGAGCTCGGGCTTGACTTTATCGAGTACATCAACCAAGAAGGCGTAGATGCCGGCATCAATCCTTTTGACCACGGCGCTGCCTACACCGACATCATGAAAACGCAGGCCCTCAAAGATGCACTTGATGCGCATGGTTTTACTGCGGCATTTGGCGGTGCTCGGCGAGACGAAGAAAAGAGCCGGGCTAAAGAGCGCGTATTCAGTTTTCGAAATGCAGCTCACGCGTGGGATCCAAAAAACCAACGAGCTGAGCTGTGGAATCTTTTCAATGCACGCGTGAATCCCGGTGAGAGTGTGCGTGTATTTCCGCTTTCCAACTGGACCGAAGCCGACATTTGGCTCTACATCCAGCGTGAAAGCATTCCTATTGTGCCGCTTTACTTTGCCAAAGAACGGCTCGTAGTTGAGCGAGACGGGCAGATTCTTTTGGTAGACGACGATCGTTTTCGCTTTCTGCCGAGCGACAAACCCCACACAGAAAAGGTGCGCTTTCGCACGCTAGGTTGCTATCCGCTTACTGGCGGCGTGAGAAGCGATGCTGATACGCTGGACGCGGTAGTTGCCGAGACACTCGGGGCGGTTTCTTCCGAGCGTACGAGCCGCATCATCGACTATGACGGAGGTTCTGCCTCTATGGAGAAGCGCAAGCGTGAGGGGTACTTCTGATGGCCGAACAACACGCATACCAACGACGTCAGGCGCCTCTAGGCCACGATGCTGAGCACTCATCTAAACGAGGGTTTTTGCGCTTTGTTACCTGCGGCAGTGTAGACGACGGCAAATCAACGCTCATAGGGCATATGCTCTACGATGCTAAGCTCATCTTTGCCGACCAAGCACAGACCTTAGAGCTTGACAGTCAAGCAGGAGCTGCACAAGACGGCAAACTCGACTACTCGCTTTTGCTCGACGGTCTTGCAGCAGAGCGCGAGCAAGGAATTACCATTGATGTTGCCTACCGCTACTTTTCTACCGAGCAACGAAGCTTCATCGTGGCAGATTGTCCCGGACACGAAGAATACACGCGAAACATGGCGGTGGGTGCCTCGAACTCTGAGCTTGCTGTCATTTTAGTGGACGCAAGCAAGGGGCTGTTGCCTCAGACCTATCGTCATGTGCGTATTTGTTCTCTCGTGGGCATAAGGCACTTTGTCTTTGCAGTAAACAAAATGGATCTGGTGAGCTATCACCAAGAGACATTTGATCGTATCAAGTGTGACATCGAGTCCATGATGGACGAATATGCGGTATCGTCTTGTGTTGTCATTCCCACATCTGCCACGTGGGGAGACAACATCACCGAGCCATCAGACAGTATGCTGTGGTATCAAGACCTGGCGCTTTTGCCCTATCTCGAGCAGGTAGATGCTCGTGCAGGTTCTGGCGAGCAGGGCTTTACCTTGCCAGTACAGCGGGTGTGTCGCCCTGACAGGACGTTTCGTGGCTATGAAGGCACTATCTCCTCGGGACGTATCGCGGTGGGTGATGAGGTGCGCGTGTTGCCGAGTGGCACAAGCTCTGCCGTCGAGCGCATTTTGGTTGCGGGTTCTGATTGCCAAGAGGCACAGGTTGGTCAGGCGGTGACGCTCGTGCTGAGTAACGAGCTCGACGTGTCTCGTGGCTGTGTGATTGAGCGCAATTCTTCGGCTGAGGCGAGCTCGTTTTTTAGGGCAACGCTGCTTTGGATGGAAGATACAGCGCTCACTGCAGGCAAGAATTACCTGTTTAAGCTCGGGAGCCAAACGGTTCCTGGCATGATTTATGAGATTACTCATCGCGTGGATGTCTCAACGGGCGAGCACTTATCTGCTAAGCGTATCGAGAAAAACGAGATATGCGAGTGCAAGGTTTCGCTCGGACACAAACTGGTCTACCAAGACTTTGCCGCAAACCGCACCCTCGGCTCAATGATTCTCATTGACCGTCTTACTAACGCAACAGCTGCAGCAGGCATTATCGAGCATAAGCTTAACCGCTCGGACAACCTCACCTATCACGAGATGGACATCACACGCGCCTTGCGAGAGCAAGCACTCGGGCAGACCGCATGTACCCTGTGGTTTACGGGACTTTCTGGCTCAGGCAAATCGACGCTTGCTAACGAAGTAGAAAAGCGTTTGCATGCGCGTGGTATGCACACCATGCTACTCGATGGCGACAACGTACGTCTGGGTCTTAACCGAAACCTCGGCTTTACTGAGCCTGACCGCATCGAAAACATTCGCCGCATCGCTGAGGTGTCCAAACTCATGAATGATGCGGGACTCATTGTGCTTACCTCGTTTATCTCGCCGTTCGTGCGCGATCGCAGAAGTGCCGCCGATATTATCGGACACGAGAGCTTTGTGGAGGTCTACGTATCAACTCCGTTAGAGGTGTGTGAGCAGCGCGACGTCAAAGGGCTTTATGCCAAGGCTCGTGAGGGAAAGATTGCTAACTTCACGGGGATATCAAGTCCCTACGAGCCACCAGAGCATCCCGCAATCACGGTCGATACCAGCGAGGAGAGTCTCGAGGATGCAGCTGCGCGTATTGTCTTGTATGTTTTGGAGCAGAACAACTAGACTTGCCATCCATAAGTGTTTCAGGTTGTGGTGAAATAATGCACCATATTGCGTAACCTCATTATAAACATTAGAATACGCAATATGAATCATATTATTGCTCGCACAACACCCGGTTCGATTACTGCTTCCCAACTGCCTGATTGGGCACTTTCGCGCGGAATCACTTCGTTGTCTACCAAAGATGTGATGTATTTGTGCAATCTGCCAGCAAACCAAGTTTCTCAACGTATGGCTGCTTTGCGCAAGAACACAAAACTATTCTCGCCCGCACGTGGTCTTTGGGTGCCCATCCCACCTGAGTATAGGACTTGGGGCGCTCCTGACCCTATGTACTATATTGCAGATATGATGGAACATCTTGGTACCAGCTACCTTGTAGGTTGGTTGACTGCTGCAGAACGTCACGGTGCAAGCCACCATGCACCACAGGTGTTTCAGGTTGTTACAGGCAAGGCAGTGCGTGCGCGGACGTTTGGGCGTTCCCGGCTCGAGTTTTACTGTCGAGACTACGTGGACGTGGCAACAGTTTCTTCTCACCTGCAGCGTAAGACGAATGTTCGGGTTGCGTCACCCGGAACGACTATGCTGATGCTGGCAGCTGACCCTGGTATATCTGGAGGGATATCTAATGTAGCGAGCATCATTGTCGAACTCTCTGAGGAATATACAGACTTCGGTGTAGAAGCTGCTTCCAATGCTCCATTCTTTTCAGATGCTGCATCAAGGCGCCTTGGGTGGTTGCTCGATTCTTTTGGAGTTGGAGCACCTGACGAGATTGTACGCTACTGCTCAGCTCTCACAAGTGAACCTTCCTTTCTGTCGCCATCATCATCCAGACAGGGTAAGCTTGATTCTAAGTGGAAGATTGTGATGAATGAGGAGGTCGACCCGGACGTATGATGCTCAGAAGCCAGATTATCCAGTGGGGTGTGGATCATCCTTGGCAAAATGAGAATCAGATTGAGCAGGACCTTTTGTTGTCTATGGCGATGGTTGAGATAGCAAATGACTCTCTGCTCGGAAACGAGTTGGTCTTGCGGGGTGGCACAGCCTTTCACAAATTGTTTTGCCTGAACCCTACCGATACAGTGAGGATCTGGATTATGTTAGGACGAGTGTAGGTGGTATTGGTGATGTGATGAAGAGGCTTACCGCACTCGGTCGAGCTATGGGATTTAATGTGCGCACGAAGATAGGGGAGTTTCCAAAGGTGTATTGGAAGTTTATCTTCGAGGATGGAACCCCAGGAAAGATTAAGCTCGAGATAAACACCTACGAGCGTTCGCCAATGCTGCCATTGACTATGCGAGGACACAGTATTGTCAGCTCGTTCTACGAAGGAAGTGCCAGTGTGCCGACATTCCAACCAGAAGAGCTGGTGGCAACCAAGCTCCGTGCCCTATATCTGCGAAAGAAAGGTCGCGATCTGTATGATTTGTGGCTCGCGCTGACAGTCCTTAAGCTCGACCCGAAGGACATCATATCCTCATTCCCTGCCTACAAACCAGATGGTGTGGATGGGTTCATGATAATGAAGAACCTTGACTCTAAACTAGAAAGCAGGGATTTCTGCACGGATGTAAACGCCATGCTTAAGGTAGGTGCCCCTGAGTATAATCCCCAAAAAGCAGGTAAGATAGTCTCCGAGAAGCTGCTGAGTCTCATAGATTAGAAAGAATTTCTATGTGGTCTAGTTCGTTCCAAGGTAATTGAGGAGATTGAAGCCTTCTGGCATCGGTATGCTCAGCATAAACACGAATCCTACTACTAACAGCACAACGGCCGTTCCCATAATGAGCATTCGGTTGGGGGAGCGCTTGAACGTGCCTGCAATGCCAAGGAGGAAAAGAACGAGCGAGTATATAACGGTGACCAGCCCGTATTTGTCGCTGTTTGTGTTGTCTTGCTTTCCTGTTGTGAGCAAGTCCTGTGAGTCCTTTACCAAGACACTGGCTTCATCGTAATACGATTGACCGTACCCCTCCATTTCAAACGGGGACTTGCCGGTTTTACGAGCCCAGTCAATCGCGGCTTTGAGTTCAGGCGAGCATACCTGCTCAAGCGCTTCGAGTTTGGCATTTGCAGCTTGCAGTTTGAGGTCATCTCCCTCGGTGGTGGCAGCCTGTGCGTCGAGGATGTAGTTCTGGATGCTTGCATAAATGGTGGCATCTTGTACCACGAGCTGGGTGGCATCATTGTATAGAGCTATTGCACTGGAAATGGTGTTGTTGCTCTCTGTGAAGTGGATATGTTCGAGTCCCTCATGAAGCGACCCTATCCATGTAGCCCAAGCAGTGAGAAGGGTAGTAACGCCGAGAAGAACAGCTGTTATTGTCTCGAGTAGTTTCACTTTTCGGGCGGGGTCTTTCAGGGTGCGAGATTTGGAGTTGGGGGTTTTCCCCGCACCACTAATCTCTGAGTACTTGTTCTCCGCCATTGTAGACCCCTTATCAAAGCTCAAAAGACAGGCATAAACCAATAGACAGTCTATCATGCGTGTTTTGTCAGGTTGGAGTCGTGTCCTAGTTTCCCCTCATGAAGAAGACTTGTCCAACCAAAAACACGCGCGGGCCTTCGTGCTATGATGGCACAGTCCTATCAGGACCCTGACGAGGGCGCCCGTACCAGGTATGCAAAGACGGAGCGCAACACGTGAAACCTCGTTGGAAGGAGCCTGAAATGGATTGGATTGTACTGGTTGCCTCTGGATTAATGGAGTCTGTCTGGGCGCTTGCTCTTGACCAATCTGAGGGGTTCACACACCCACTACCCACCATCGTTTTTATCATCGGACTTTTGTGCAGCATGCTGGGTCTTGGCTATGCCACCAAGACTTTGCCTATTGGCATCGCTTACGCTGTATGGACGGGTATAGGAGTTGTCGCAACAGCGCTTTATGGTGTGTAATTTCAGGGACTGAGCCTGCATCGCCGGTCAAAATTGCCCTCATACTTGGTCTGGTGGGGTGTATCGTTGGACTGCGTCTGGTATCTGAGTCTGCTTAAGCTTTAGGAGACCATAGCTTTATAGGTATCAAGCTACACAAGTGCCTCATTGCATAAAGATATGATAAAGAGTAAGCTGTTTCACGCATCGGGAGAGGTGCTGCGGAAATGTATTGGCGACACTTTGTCGAATAAAAACAATAGGAGACACGTTGTTGACTATTGAGAAATGGAGAGACCATGGGCACAACTATCAACAAGCTGTCAAAAACAGCACTTGCTGCAGTGTTTGCATGCGCACTTGCGGGGTGTGGACAAGTTGCATCTTCTGAGACTACATCAACAAGTTCTGCTGCAGAGAGTTCGCAGAGTGCTTCAACCCAAGCAGCTACAGTTCAAGAAACCCCCTCTAACCGTGAAACCATCTCGCAGGTGGCGCTGCTGCAGAGCCTGCTACAAGGTGACTACTACGGTAGCATCAGCATTGGCGACCTCAAGAAGCATGGCGACATTGGCATTGGAACCTTTGACAAACTCAATGGCGAGCTCATCATGGTCGACGGCGTGCTGTATAGAGCCAAGGGTGACGGCACGGTTGAGGTACCTGCTGATTCTGAAACCATTCCATTCTCGAACGTCACCTTCTTTGACGCAGACGGGACGCAGTCAGTGGAGGGAGTGGAGAGCTTCAAAGCACTCGAGGAAATCCTCAACGCCTGCGTGGCCGAGCTTGGTCCCAACCGCTTCTACTTTGCACGTGTCGACGGTACCTTCTCCAAGGTAAATGTTCGCAGCGAGTACGCGCAAGAAGAGCCTTACAAGCCCCTCGTCGAGGTGCTTGAGACTGACCAGACTTTTTTTGACTACGAGAATGTTGAGGGAACGGTCGTTGCGCTCTATTGCCCCGACTACATGAAGGAGCTCAACAATGCAGGTTGGCATCTGCACTTTGTGTCGAAGGATGGCACAATGGGCGGACACGTGCTTGATCTTGCCGTTGATAAGGCTGAACTTGCGCTCGATGCCACTGATAACTTTGAAATGATGCTTCCTGATGAGGACTTCTTCGACGGTATTGACTTCACAAAAGATCGCAGTGAGGAAGTGAAAAAAGCCGAGACAAACGAGTAGTAGCAAGGAAATCGCTCAGAGCGTTTTTCTGTATCGAGCGATACAAGCAGAGAGTCCTAAGAGGCATGGTGTCCCTTAGGACTCTTCGCTGTTAACAAGAGATACGGGCCAGACAACCAATTAGTCGTCTTTGATGTGGATATTCCAACCAGTGTCGAGCTTCTTTTTCACCTTCACAACTGTCTCTGGATCTAAATGTGGCCAGTCAACGACAGTGGTGCCCCTGTTTTTGACCAAATATGCTTTTTCTGAGCACAGCGCAAGCGGTGTGTCGGTAAGCGAGTCTGAGTAGAAGTTCTCGATGACCGGAAAGCCGTGGTCGATGATGTAGCGTGCCTTCTCTTTTGCATACATAAGGTTGTTGAGCAGTACACCAAGTTCGCGGTCGTAGTCAGTTGCCACATAGTTGACACCCAGACGCTTTGCAATAGGGCCGATAAGACATGAAGGAGCAGCACTTATGATGAGGTCATCTGGGCGCTTTTGCTCGAGATACCATGAGCAAATCTTCGACTCGTTCGCATCCCAATACTTCTCAATCTGCTCATCAAAGTCATCAATCTTGGTGAGGTACTCAAAGAGCTGCCGCTGCATGCGAAAGCTTGGAACTCGCCCCAACTTATAGCCAGCAAAGCTCAAGAGAATCTTTGGTAGATAGGTGAAGTAGAGCTTAGGATGGCGCCACATGCTCCAAAAGGCAAAGCCTACAGTACAGTTTGTTGGGAAGATAGTTCCATCAAAATCGTATGCGTTCATGATGTGTCCGTTCGCACGATGTCATTTGACTACATAGTACACCTGCACGAGCTGTCCATCGCTTACGAGCTATAATATCCGCCTGAGCCCATGTATTTGTTTGAACGGTTAAGTCTGTGTCACTGCCCCTGTAGCAATCTCAACCGTGTCCTCAACAACACCCAAATCACCCTTTGAAATATCACTCTTTGAAAGAGTCTGATTATAAAGACCAGCTAGTCAGATGCCGTAGTTGCCAGTAGGTCGTATGCACTGCGCAAAGAGTTGGGGATACACGAGAAAATGAACGCTGCTAGCTGTTTTGGGGTTGCCTCAACATTTCCGCGTATCCAGTCAATAACGCAGCCTACATTTCCGTGTGCAAAATGCCGAGCTTCGAAGGCGTGCTTAGCTGTGCACAAGGGTTATCATGCAGCCGATATTCTTGAGCAGTGTGCAAAGCTTGACGAGGCAGGTATTCGATATTGGCATACATTTTTGAATGGTGTTGCTGGTCGCTCGCATAGCCGCGAGCACGCGCTTAATTCTGCTCAAATCTTTAGTCAAACCAGTCCCATGTTTGTTGGTGTGGCTAGGCTTACCTTGTTTGCAGGTACTCCACTTCTTGATGAGTCTCAGGCAGGAGAGTTCAATCCATTGTCTGAACGAGAAATGCTCGCAGAGCTGTTGTTGTTTGTCGAAAATCTACAATGTGACTGTTATTTCAATACGCACCATACCGTGGGCGGTGTGAATCTGTCTGGGCCAGATTTCCTTGTTCGCAAGGACCAGATTGTGGCGGCTTTGCGTGCAGAGATTGAGCATGGTGATATGGACCGCTTGGCATGGCAACGGGCAATGAAAACAACGCTGTAGCAACGGAAAAAGAGCCGAGAGAAATGCCCATTTAACTCAGAGAAGACAGATGCGGATTGAACGGTGAATATGTGAGATGAATGGTATGGCCCATGCATGTAATCGGTGCTACCAACTCGAGCGAAAGAATTTTTCGATGAAATGTAAAGACGTGAATCCTGAGGAAATTGAACAGATTAAAAAGCGTGAGACAGCTGAAGTTAGTCAGGCACAACCTCTCTCAGCATTGCTTAGGGACAGCTTGCCTAAGACTTAAAGCTCAGCTGGAGTCGACAAAACCAAAAACTGTGCCTACCTACAGGTATGCAGAGTTTCGGGTCGGGTAACTGTGTCCCCCTACAGGTATACAGAGTTTCGGGCCGTAAAAAAATGACCTGCGGTTTTGTCAGCTGGAGTCGACAAAACCAAAAACTGTGCCTACCTACAGGTATACAGAGTTTTTCTCCCGGAGACACAAAGACAGGAACCAGAGGATTATCTCACCCGCAATAAAAAACTTGTGCACACCGCAAAGTACGCACATGTTCTCATGACAGCATTGGTTAGGTACAACTTGCCTAAGACTTATAGCCTAAGTAGCATGTAGCTCAGCTACCGGCAAGACTGAAAGGATGGAAAACATGGCAATCAAGAATTTAGGAAGCGCAGGCGAGCTGTTTCCGCAATCAGTATTTATCATCGGAAGTTATGACGAGGCGGGAAAGCCAAACGCTATGAATGCAGCGTGGGCTGGCGAGTGTTCTCGTCATGAGATTTGCTTCAACATCGGTGACCACAAAACTACAGCAAACATTGTCAAGAAAGGTGCATTTACCGTAGCGCCGGCGGATGTGACACACGTAGCCGAGGCTGACTATTTTGGCATCGCTACCGGCAACACGACCGATAAGGCGGCTGCGTCGGGCATGACGTTCACTCAGTCTGAGTTTGTTGATGCTCCGGTAATTGAGGAGTTTCCTCTGACTATGGAGTGTGAGGTAACCGACATTCAAGGCGATGAGCATGGAGCTCGTATTGTAGGTCGCATTGTGAACACTCGGGTTGATGAGTCGATCCTTGATGACGAAGGCCGGGTGGACTTCTCCAAGATGCATCCCATTATCTACGATGCTACACGTCGCATTTATCGTGTGGTGGGCGAAGAAGTTGGTGGTGCTTGGGAAGCAGGAAAAGCGTTCATGTAAAGACATGCGAGGTAGATGCGGAGGCAACTGAGTCTTGGCATCTACAGCTTAGATGTTGAGGCGTTGTGGCTTGGCATCGAGCAACAATCTTTCAATAAAACGTGAGTTATCAAGCAACTCAATGCACGGCACATACCAGATATATGCCCGCTGTCCACGGTGTGGTACACCTACGATGAGTGACGAACGTTAGCATTCAGGTGAAGAATCAACCTGAGACAAGGGGGATACATGGATGCTGTAAAGGACAGAGGTGCTTTGAGCGACAACGACTACTTTAGGATGGGTGCTGCAGTTGCCGTGGGAGAACTATATGACATGGCTGCTCTTGGTAGGTTCCTCGAGGACAACCATGAGGTGAGGTCATATCTCACCAGCTTTGGAGTGAACAGTCTTGATGATGTTGACAAGCTTGGTATTCGGGGCCCTTATCGCCGGGACTTTGAGCGAATTTTCCGAGAAGAAGCTGGGGATGAGACAACAGCTTGAGCAGCGTGATGTGAGTTACCATAGATGCATCTACATCAATCGCTGAAAAGGGGCACACATGGCATCGGGTAGTGCACAAAAGCTCAAACTCCTGTACCTGATGGACATTTTCAAAACAGAGACAGACCCAGACCACGGTCTTTCCATGCCACAGCTTATCGAACGTCTAGCAGCCAAGGGCATTGATGCTGAGCGCAAGGGTCTCTATCGCGACATCGAGACGCTCCGTGAGTTTGGCTTGGATATTCGCACACTTAAGCGACAACCTGTCCAGTATGCATTGGTCGAGCGTGATTTTGAACTCTCACAGCTTACATTGCTTGTCGACGCTGTACAGTCGAGTAGGTTTTTGTCTGATGGGGCATCAAACGCGCTTGTGAAATCTATTCGTCAACTGGCATCTGCAGAAGAGCGAAAGACCCTTAACAAACAGGTGCATGTGCACGGGCGTCCCAAGAGGCAGGATTTGTCAGACTTTGTAGCTGTTGATCTTTTGCAAGAAGCGATTGCTTGCAAGTGCAAGGTGTCGTTTCGCTACTACAAATATGGAGCGGGTAAGGAGCGTCTTGCACGCAAGGGTGGAGCAGCACATGTGGTGACTCCCATGAATCTCACCTATTCAGATGGCAACTATTATCTGGTTGCTTACAGTGCACCAGATGAAGAGATTCGCAATTATCGTGTTGATCGTATGGGGGGTATCGTAGTTACTGATGAGCCAGTAGATCGTAATGCAACAATTGCTCATTACGACCCCGATGAAGCTGCTCGGACAGCTTTTGGTATGTACGATGGCGAGCGTGTGGTCATGTCAATAAGGGTAGATGCTGACCTCATGAACATCGTAGTTGATCGCTTTGGGCGTGACGTAGAAGCCGCGTCGGTCGATGGAGGCAAGACTGCCATAGTGACAGTTCCCGTGCGTCTCAGTCCCGTCCTCTATAGCTGGATTGCGATGCTTGGAGATGGTGCAGAAATCCTCAGTCCTCGGTTACTGCGAGAGCGTTACGTGGGGTGGCTCAAAAGCATTACAGCTATCTACGAAGAGCACCCAGGGTGATGGTCTTCGCAATTATCGGTCAAGAAAGTCCTCAGCTGTCCCATATTCGGTACTCATAAAGAGCCTTGATAGGGAAGAATTATCCCAACATCGAAGAAAGGCAGGTACCGTGAAAAACACTCAAACACATAACACAGCTACACGCCCTATCAAAGATATTGTTGAAGCACGGTCGCGAATTGCTGATTTACTTTTGGAAATAGACAACATTGTCCTGCAGATAAACCCGCAGTTAGAAACTGAGTACGCAACCAAGATTGGTTACTTAGAAAACGACCTCTTCAAATGGCAACTGGCAGCTCGCAGAGCAAAGCGTCGCTACATGCTCGCTCAAGCACGTGCAAACTCAGGGATGGCATTCGAAGCGGACGAGTTCGAAGCTCAGCTCGACGAAGAGCTTGCAGAATGGGAAAACCTCCTCGCTCAGAGTATCGAGGATTTCCTGAGAGCTGCAGAGCGTGTAGTTGGATCACGACCGATGTCTCCTTTCGAGTCTCGAGAGCTCAAACATCTACATCGTGAATTGATTAAGCGTCTCCATCCTGATTTACATCCGGATTTACCAGAGGAGGCATTGCGTTTCTTTATGGTCGCTCAAGCAGCATATAAAAGTGGGGATCTTGATACGCTTCGTGCATTGGCCGTGGCTACAGAAGGTATGTGGGAAGAGAGTATTCCGGATATGACTGAAGACGAAGCCTCAATTGAGCTTGAACTGGTGTTAGCTCACGAGCGTGTGGTAGAACAACAGCTTCAAGAATTAAAGCAGACAAACCCCTATGCGTTGAAGGAAAAACTTGAAGATGGTACATGGCTCATCAATCGCATAACACAGCTCAAAGACCAGATTGAAGAGCAGAAGGCTGCAGTTCAGGCGTATGACGAGCGTTTTGCTGAGCTTGTGAGGAGGAACTGAAATGGAAACTGATGAGAGAGTAGACAATCCAAGCAATGCGATTGCAACTATCACCACAGGTAGTCTGATTGCAGCTTCAGAGGCACATGGTACATCGCTCTCAGTTCCGATACCGTTTCAGAACAGAATTGTGCTTATCGAAGATACAAGAGTTGCTGGCACCATGCATGTCGAAGGTATCGATGCTATTGCCAAAGACCTCACAACTGGTACGGATTTGCGCTTGGAGCGAGATCTTGGCAATTTGGCAGATACGTGGGCCATTAGGGTATGTGTGGGTGAAAAACATATCGGTTATGTACCAGCAGACTGCAATGAGATACTCGCACGCCTGATGGACGGCGGCAAGCTTTTATCTGCAAAGTTGACTGGCAAAGAGAAGCTTGGGTCGTGGAATAAACTGCACATGGAGGTGTCCCTCGATGACTAATGCAAACAACAGCACATCAGAGAACACATCAAGGACTTACAGAAATGACCCTGTGTTTGAGGTGGAATATGACTTCAAGCACGAGTATCCCAATGGAGATACGCTTCCCTCTATCTGGATTACGGAACCTCTTATCGATGATGACGGAGTCTATCAGGGTCGTACGTATGCCATGATTTACCCCTATGACGAGGCAGTGCTTCCTTTCACAGGTCACAAAGATGAAGACGGAAACGACGCGCTCTACTACGGTGGTCGCTACTATGACGAGGCAATGAGCTATACCAGCTCACAAGATTATGAGAAGCGCGTTGATTGTTTTCGGGCAGCGGAACTCTTGTATCGGCATTCGGCTGGGAGAGGTAATGCTGTAGCCAATTTGTGCCTTGGTTATGTTTATAGCTATGACCGCTGCAGCGGTCGTTACTGGGTAAATCCCATGACACATGAGACTGAGGAGGATTACAAACGTCCCTATCCTCGCGAAGAGCGTGCTTTTGAATGCTATTTGGAAGCAGCTGAGGCGGATATTTGTGAGGCGTGTTACAAGCTGGGTGATATGTACAAGCACGGGATGGGCTGCGATCAAAATGCCAAGGAAGCCTTTCGCTGGTATGTCCGCGCCTCTGAGCTTGCAGAACATGAGCGACCAGTGATATTGGGAAGTGTTGCTCTAAGGCTGGCTGACTGTTATGAAGATGGAATTGGCTGTACGCAGGATTTTGAGCGGGCTTCGGAGTGGTATAAAAAGGCTGTTGTTGGGCTCGAGATTGCAGTTGAAAACGGTGAAGTGTGGTATGAGAAGGCACTTGCTGGAGCTCGCGCGGGCAAGAAGCGCTGTTTGCAGGAGCTTGGGCAGTAGAGTGTTCTTATGCCAGAGCTAAAAAGAACTGTGGGACATAGGGGAGTCGAATTGCCCTACAGCAAAGAAAGGAAATACAGACATGGATTTAATCCCAAGCTTTTCCATTGACCATACCAAGATCATTCCGGGAATCTTTGTCAGCAGAGTTGATACCCTCGAAGACCAGCTGGTCACTACCTACGATGTGCGGGTTACTCGACCCAACGTAGAGCCAGCACTTGATGTGGCATCCATGCACTCACTGGAGCACATCATTGCCACGTATCTCAGAAATGACCCTGATTGGAAAGATCAAATCATCTACTGGGGTCCCATGGGATGTCTTACGGGCTTTTATCTCATCTTGAAGGGCAATCGCACGCCTCAGGAGATTTACGATTTGTTACTCAAGGCTTTTGCATCAGTAGAGGACTCAAAAGAGGTTCTTCCCGGAGCAACCCCGGTAAACTGTGGAAATTACCTTATGCACAACCTCGACATGGCTAAGTGGTACGCCAAACGATACGCAGCTTATCTTGCTGAGAATGCAAACAACCCTGAGATTTTCGAGTATCCCCAGTCAGAGAGACTGGTGACAGACGACGGTCGCCGGTTCTTTGATTCATAAGAAGTGCTGACGCACGCACGCCTAGAAAGGACGAACAAAGGAAACATTGAGTAGGTTTCCCAATGTGACGCTGGAGATGTTCTTTACTCTTGGGTAAGCTGTGTTAGTCTGAACAATGGACTTTGATTGCTTCAGAAATAAACTCGGCAGTACCATCACCATGTGCGTCAATCGAGCGCTTAAAGCGCTCGTCACAAACATACATTTGGCCCAAGCCTGCAAGAATCTGGTTGGTGCAATCGTAGTAATGCTCGGTAATATAGCTCTGCAAAGAAAGCACCAACTCCTGAGCTTCGGCAGAATTTGAGGCATTTCCTGTGGACATGCATGTGGCAAACTCAGCCATGATGTTGTTCATGCCTTCGCCGAGAGCACTCAGCTCTGCCTGAGAAGCACCTTTGGCTTTTTCCTCGTATTGGCTGTAAGCCTCGGTTTGCCCCCATCTTTCCTTGGCTTCTTGCTGGTATGTTTCGAACTCACTATTGTCGAATGCTGCCATAACGTTTTCTCCTTTCAGGGCTCCGTCAATCGCGTGAATGAGGCGCTCTAGCCTTTCTTTTTTGAGGATGAGCAGGTGTTTTTGCTCCTTGAGTGCTTGGCTTATGTCGTAATGTGGAAAAGACAGCATTTCAGCGATGCTTTTGAGTGGAAAGTCAAGCTCGCGGTAAAAGAGGATTTCTTGCATGCGAAGAATTGAGGAGCCGTCGTAGTAGCGATAGCCCGTTGTATCGTCAACAAAAGCAGGCTTGAGCAGGCCAATCTCGTCATAGTAATGAAGCGTGCGCACGCTGACGCCCGTGACCTCTGCAAACTCACTAACCGACATACTCATGATTGTGCCTCCTTGACCCTGCAGTTAACCCTATCACGTAACGGGAGAGTCAACACTTCTGCATAAGTTTTCGTTTTGCGTTCTAAAAACTCAGTTTCATGTTCGAAATTCCCCTCCATGGACGGTTTTTTGGTCTCAGATTTTACGGGGTCTGAAACCCGGTATCTATGACCTGCGCTTTTGAGGGGTGCTCTATGGCGCTGGTGGGCAAAGTTGCCTCAAAAACCGTCCACGGAGGGGATTTTCAGACATGAAACGCTCAATTTTCAACGCAAATGAGCGCGCGGGGCGGTCGGCCGTTGACGGCGTTAGAATTTGCCAGCGTGTAGAGGTAGTGATGCATGGATCTTCGCATAGCGCTCACGGCAGTGGAACTGCTTGCATCAACCATGGTGCCAGTTGTTTCTTCTGAAGTAAAGTTGATGTCGGTTCCTGCCATGATGGCTTGGTTTTTCTCCATGTAATCGTAGAAACTCCAGTCGCTCACAACGTAACCTTCAAAGCCCCATTCATCACGAAGAAGACCTGTCACAAGTGATGACCGACCACCTGCCCATGTGGTGCCAATGTAGTTGTAGCTGCTCATGACAGCAGTAGCAGCGCTCATCTCAAGCTCATCGCGCTCTCCTGTCTCGGCGTTGAGGTAGGGGAGTGTCCCACGCGCTTCTTTGACCACCAACTCAAAGGGGCGAGCGTAAATCTCACGAATAGCCTGCTCTCCCGCCCATGTGAGAAGGTGCCAACAGCGATTGCTATCTTGGTCGTTCAGGCAAAAGTGCTTCATTTGGCTGTAGACACCGCATGAGAAAGCGCCTTCGACCGCAGCTGTACCAAGGCGACCAGCCAGCAGGGGGTCTTCTGAGTAATACTCAAAGTTACGCCCGCCAAAAGGCGAGCGATGTGTATTGAGTGCAGGAGCACACCAGCCCATCATTCCGCAAGCGAGAGCTTCGTCGCCGAGAGCTTCGCCCATGGCGCGTGCAAGCTCTGTATTCCACGTTTGAGCAACCACGTATTCGCATGGGTAGGCGCAGTGCCCCGTGGGCTCGTAAAAGTAAGCAATACCTGCAGGACCGTCGCCATCTTTGGTGATGGGCTTCAAGACAGAGCCAGCTGCAGGCGTTCCATAAATGTTGTTTGCGACTATGGTTCTCATGTCCTCAGGGGTGAGCTGGTCGAGAAGCACGTCCCATGCAGGATCCTCCATCGGACGTCCCCTTAGGTCGATAAGGGCAAGCTGACGTTTGGCTTTCGTTGGGGGCATCTCGTCTGTTGGGTCTTGTGCAAGCTCGGCATCGTATTGCTCTACAGAGATGCCTACCTCGCTTGTTGTTTTATCCTGCGCTGGCAGGGGAAATGTTCCTGCGAAATCTGCTCTGCTGAGGCACAGAACATTACGGTCGAGATAGTCGTCGCAGTCTGCAAAGCGGTTCTCAATAGGAGCTCCGGTAGCTGAGTCTGTCTCGAAATATGTCTCGTCAAATGTGAGCTCCTGCTCAGCGAGTATAAGGTGAGAGTTGGCACGCAAGCTTACTACATAACTGCCCTTGTCGAGCACCCATGCCTGCTCTTCCGCATGATAGTTTGCCATCTCATCGACACGCCAGCTTACGAGTAGCTCTTCACGCTCGCCCGGGGCAAGAAGCGACGTCTTTGCAAAGCCAACGAGCACCACGGTACTCTTCTCGGCATGGCCGGGTTCCCACGGAGCTGAGAAGTACAGCTGCACCACATCTTTTCCTTCAAAGGAGCCTGTGTTGATTACGGCAACATGGGCGCTGACCTCGTTTTCTACGACCTCAACAGATATCAGCTCCTGCTCAAACGTGGTGTATGAGAGCCCGTGTCCAAAAGGCACGCAGACACTTTCGTCGTAGTTAATCGCTCCTTCGTAGGCTGCTGTTTCAAACCAGCGGTAACCCACGTAGATTCCCTCAGCATACTCAACAAAATGAGCGCCTGATCCAAGTTGGGTGTAGTGGTTGGTGACATCGGTGTAGGTATGGTTGCCAAAGTTTGCAAAGCTTGGCGTAGCGGTGAAGTCTCGCGCCCATGTGTCACAGGTGCGTCCACTCGGGACGATGCGACCGCTGAGGATTTCAGCCAGAGCTTGTGTGCCTACCCCGCCTACGAGGCCGATAGTGAGGATAGCGTCTGCTTCACACGGACCTCCCTGTTCAAAGAGGGGGCCAAGCTCGAATGTTGTTGCCATGTTGAGTACCACAATAAGCTTCGCTGCATGAGCACGCACGAGGCTGAGGAGTTCGATTTCCTCTGCTGTGAGCTCGAGTTGATGCTGACCCTCGACGTAGCGTTCTGTTTCTGCATTGGGAACGAATGAGCTTTTGCGCTCTGAAGCGAGGTCGTCAAGCAAGTTAAGCGACAGGTCGTCGCCTTCAGCCCCTGGACGACCAAGGCACACAATTGCGGTGCTGTCTCTTACGGCGGCGGCGAGGTCGAAGGGACAGCTGGCAGGGGGAATTTCTCCGATGTAGTGCGTGACTGTGTCGGGATGGTCGAGCTGTCCCACCTGAGCGCGTGGATGATTGGGAAGTTCTTGTTCAATCCAGCTGAGGATGTCTTCATTGAGAACAAAGCCAGCTGCACGAAGAGCATCTGCGATGCTGTGGCAGGCATCCATGTCTACAGCTGCAGCTCCCGTTCCACCAAAAATGGTGTCAACAGCACTTCTTCCAAGCAGTGCAATGGGTTCGTTTTCTGCAAGTGGCAGCGCAGCTGCGAGCGGAGCGACAGCTGCTTGCGGCACGGTTGTCTCCTGTGTCGCCTGCGGTGCGGTGTCCACATACGGTGTGGCAGGCACGTCGTTTTTAATGAGGACAATGCCTTCGGCTTCGATTTCTTGGGCAACCAACTCTGCCGCTGCCTTTGCCTCTTCAGGACTGGCATAGGTGATGGGGTAGTATTGAGCATCCCATGTCTTGGTAATGGCGCTATTAAGAGGCTCTATGGTGATGCCATGAGATGCTGCAGGGGCGCTTGAGCTTGGAGTTGATGACGTGGCAGATGCAGGCTCTGATGCTTGTGTGCTGATATCGTTGCTGATTGGAGCACATCCCGCAGCCAGGCTCGCTGCTCCCAGCGTTGCCAGCTGAAGTGTTTCTCGTCTCGTTATCATACTGGACTCCAAACTCCTAAGCTGTGTATGGGGCGTCCCTTTTGCGGCATCCTCTCGTAGTGCCCTTTCGAGGTGGCATCCTTCTACCAACTCTCTACCAACTGTAGTTAATCAAGAGAGTGTAATCGTAAGGTAGACAGCCTGAGCTGTAAATCTCTCTTCCAACATCAAAATACGAACAATTCAGAGATGTGTAGTCCCAAGAGATGTGTGTGGGACATGGAAGGCAAGGCACGCGAGCGAAGAAACTTTATCAATGTTGAGAAAGTGTCTTGACTTAAACCTTGGTTCAAGTCGCACAATTGTCGTACAAGAATTGCTTGCAGATACGCTCGGTATTGATGCAATTCGCTTTTGGAAAAAGGTCATTGATTAAGTCGGGCAAGTGAGCATAAGTCTCGCATCTGGGTGCGAGAAGTGCTCGTACAGATACTAATCTGCGACAAAGAATGGGACGGACATGTTGGCACGAGAAAAGAACACACTGTCACTTAAATCTGGACAACCCATGAATAGACGCCAATTTCTCATGGCTGGTGCTCTGGCGGGTGGGGCAATGGCGCTTGCGGGACGCTGGACTCCGCGCAATGCACAGACTCCTCAAGATGATATGTCTGTCTCTTCCTCTGCGAGTGAGCCGGCAACAAGTCTTTCGCAGAGCTCGAGTGAGGCTGTGTCAAACGAGCACGTCGAGACTACAGAAGCTCCAGATGTTGATGACGGACTGATTCGAGTCTCTGGTGGAAGCTTCACCATGGGCAGTCCCGCCGATGAGCCATGGCGCTCAGACGACGAGCTGCAGCATGAGGTTGTCGTGAGTGATTTTTTCCTTTCTACGACGGAAGTCTCGCAACTCGACTACAACAAGCACATGGGTCTTGATGGGGGAGACCCTGAGATTCCTATTGCAGATGTGAGCTGGTACGACGCGGTACGGTACTGCAATGCGCTGAGCTCAGAGGCTGGTCTGACGCCCGTGTATGAAATAGATGGCGAAAACGTGTGCTGGAATCTCTCTGCCAACGGCTATCGTCTTCCAACTGAGGCAGAATGGGAGTACGCCTGCCGAGCAGGAACAACGGGCCCGTTCAATCTTGACCACTCGCTCAGCGCTGATGAAGCTAACTACTATGGTCACTATCCTTATGAGATTGAGGGAAACTACTTTAATCAAGGGGCGCTCGATGTGAAACCGGGAGTCTACCGGGGCGAGGCGATTGCTCCAAAGTCGTTTGAGCCCAATGCGTGGGGCTTCTACGACATGCACGGCAATGTGGCTGAGTGGGTGTGGGACCGTTATGGTAGCTATGATACCTCATCGGCTCAAGATCCAATGGGTCCTGAGAGCGGCGCGGTGCGGGTGAATCGCGGTGGTGGCTGGAATGACTTTGCAAAGAACCTTCGCTCAGCCTACCGAGCTTCTCTAACACCCACGAGCTCAAGTCCCAGCGTTGGCTTTCGCCTTGCGCGAAGTGCTCTTCTGAGAGAGGCTGTCGTCGGAGGCGGAGAAACCCGTGCTGCTACGGGCGGAGAGGCACTCGTGGTCTATTTCTCGTGGAGCGGAAACACTCGAAGAATTGCACAAGAAGTAGCTTCTCAGCTTGGAGTTGAGCCAGTCGAGCTTGTGTGTGAAAAACCGTATTCTTCAGACTACAATACCTGTCTTGATGAGGCACAACGCGACCAAAATCAGCAAGCGCGACCGGCACTCGTTACACAGATTGATGACATGAGTCGCTATGGCACGGTATATCTGGGATATCCCAACTGGTGGGCATCAATTCCCATGCCGATAGCAACGTTTCTTGAGTCGAATGATTTCTCGGGTAAAGAGATTCGACCGTTTTGTAGTAACGGTGGCGGGGGATTTGGTCAGAGCGTGACGGCAATTTCAAAGCTGGCGCCAGATGCGCATGTTGGTCAGGGTCTTTCTGTTTACTATACGGGTGGGTTGGATATGCCGCAGCAGGTGGCCGACTGGCTTGCCAGCGTTAGTGCTGAGGTCACGGCTGCAGGTGCCGCTGGTGCAGACGCAACCGATGAGGCAGGTGCTGGCGGGAATGCAAGCGCAACCGAAGCCGCGAATACGCGCCTGCAACTCTCCATTAATGGGCAGGTAGCCAATCTTATTTGGGAGGATAATGAGTCTGTTGCTGCCCTCAAAGAGCTCGTCTCAGATGGAGGAGCACGTGAGATTCAGATGTCACCACATGGTGGGTTTGAGCAAGTTGGTTCGCTCGGTGCTAGCCTGCCTAGCAACGACGTTCAGATGACCACGGAAGCAGGAGACGTTGTACTCTATTCAAGCAATCAAATTGTTCTGTTCTATGGTTCAAACACGTGGGCATATACGCGTTTGGGCAAAATTGTTAGCCCTTCTGCAGACGAACTTGCCCAAGTGCTTGGGGCTCGCGGAGTGAGCGTGACGATTGAGCTGGAGTAATGGCAATGGGGTTATGGCAGTGGGATAATGGCAGGTGATTGGAAGCTCTTACAAGCTGCGAATTGAGGTTACCGATTCATACACATTTTCTTGGTTATTCGTACTTGAAAAAAATTTGTCCGAGACAAACGAAAAATGTGCATGAATCGACGATTACGAATCATACACTTTGAAGCAACTATTCGGACGCGAAAAAAATTTGTCCGAGACAAACGAAAAATGTGCATGAACTGTTCAGCTGAGAACCTCTGCTACCGGTCTACAAAAACCTATACAGCTCCGAGGCTTCCTTGCGCGTGAAATGGAAGTTGGCGGGATGAGCCTTTTCGAGGGGATAACCCATGGGCATAATGGCAACCACTTTCCACTCTGAGGGCAGGTCAAAGGCCTTGTGCATGATGTGCTCGTCAAACCCCCGTACCCAGGTAGAACCCACACCGCATTCCCATGCCTCCAACATCATGTGGTCAAGTGCGATGGCCGCATCAATTTCGCCCGAGTCGTGACCATCGACGTTCTTCCATGATTCAGTCAAGTCTGTGCAGACGAGAAGAACGGTTGGTGCATTAAATGCCCAGCGGGTAACGGAGCGAACCTTTGCGATTGCTTCGTCAGATTGCAAGATCAGCACACGTTGTGACTGGTTGTTGTGGGCACTTGGGGCGTGTCTGCCTGCTTCGAGAATACGTGACATGTGTGTGTCGCTGATTTGCTCAGGCTTGAACTTTCGTACACTCCAGCGCTCTTTCGCCATGGTGAGAAAAGCACTTCCGAGTTCTTTTACAGCCGCAAACTCTTTTTCACGAGCCTCGATAACGAGCTCTTTTGGAGTGACTGTTTTGTCTTCAGCGACAGACGTGGTGTTTTCCATTTCAGTTGATTTGTCTTTCATAGTAGACTCCTTCACTCTTGGCGCACTTGAGCGATAGGTACGGCAATTTGAGTATACTGACATCTTAGTTTGTCGGCTCCACTGTTACGAATCTATACACGTATCCTCAAAGCGTATTACAAAAGAGACTTTTGTTTATAGTTAGGTGTACACGATGTAGGTATGGGAGTTAGAGATTAAGAATCTTTCTCAGTTGATTGGATATAGCGTTCATTTCCTCATCGGAAAGCACACCAATGCAATTGCCCAGCATGTCCTTATTAACTGTGATAATCTTTTCGGTCATGATGTAGCTATCTTTGTGCAATCCGTTTGTTTCTGCAGCAGGAATGAATACGCGCGTATCAACGGTGCTTGAGTCGATTGTAGTAAAAAGACACAGAATGACCGAATCGAAAGAATCAAGCTCATCACTCTGGATAACAAGACAGGTCGTGCCTTCGAAGCGTATTGTCTATCGCGCATCGACCATACTTCACCGCGCTTCATCAAGCATCTCCAAAGCTAAATCAGTAGCAAAGCGAGTGGCATCTTCTTCGGTTTCAAATGCTTCCACCTTCATGCGCTTGCTGCGCACTGGATAGGGAAAACCATGGTGGTCATTGAAGGCATAAATGAACATACGAAGAGCATCTGAGGTTGTGGTGCCGATGTTAGCTGCTGTCTGCTGGAAAAGCTCGTATTCAGCATCTTCTACCCGGGTTGTTGCTTGTCTCACTGTTTACTCCTTTCAGCTAACAGAATGATAACAATTTGCTAGCTTAGGCGATAGCTTGCACGTGCGTAGGCTTAGGATTTCTCGTTTTTGATGGCACGTGGATTTGAACACGTAGCACATAGGCTTAGAGCAGGTGGATACCAGCGTCTTTGCAGGTGGTGACGGTTGCTTCGTCCCACACCGAGGCCTGAACCTCACCCACATGCACCTTGCCCAAAAGCAGCATGCACAGGCGGCTTTGGCCAATTCCTCCGCCGATGGTTGAGGGAAGCTCGCCTGCCAGCAGCATCTTGTGAAAGGGGAGTTCACGGCGGTCGTCGCAGCCAGACAGCGTGAGCTGTCTGTCCAGCGATTCAGGATTTACGCGAATGCCCATGCTACTTGCCTCCAAGGTACAACCCAAGGTGTCATCCCAGAAGAGCAGATCGCCATTGAGATTCCAATCGTCGTAGTCTGGGGAGCGTCCATCGTGGGCTTGACCCGAGCGCAGAGCCCCGCCAATCCCCTGAATGAAGACAGTGCGGTGTTCGGCTACAAAGCGTTCCTCGCGCTCCTTTGGGCTGAGCTTGGGGATCAGATCCTCCAGCTCCTGAGCGTCGATGAAGCTGACGTTGCGTTCGAGTTCGCACTCGAGCTGTGGGTAGTACCACTTGAGCTCGTCGAGAGTACCGCAGATGGCGGTAACGATGCGCTCAACTACCTCGTGAAGATACTCCGGTGTGCGATTCTCTTCTTCGATGACCTTCTCCCAATCCCACTGGTCAACGTAGAGAGAGTGCAGGTTGTCAAGTTCCTCATCGCGGCGAATCGCATTCATGTCACATACGATGCCCTTGCCTACGTTAAAGTCGTAGCGCTTGAGTGCATGGCGCTTCCACTTGGCGAGCGACTGCACTACCTCAACATCCGCACCAATGGCAGGCACGTCAAAGCCTACGGGACGCTCTGTGCCGCTGAGGTTGTCGTTGATGCCTGTGGCAGGGTCTACCACGAGAGGCGCGGTCACCCGCACGAGGTGCAGTGCCGCGCAGAGCTTGGCGAGAAACACATGTTTAATGCGCTCGATGGCACGCTGAGTATCGTAGAGGGAAAGTTGTGATTTGTAACCCTCGGGGATGATGGTCATGAATGCTCCTTACCTGCTTGTGAGGTTTGTTCGCACACATTGTTTCACAGATGGAGCCGTGATGGATCCACAAGAAATAAAACGCTTTCAATTCAGGGTTCATAAGGGCAGTGTGCCATCAACCGATAAACTTCTCTTTTACGGCGTGTATGAACACGCCTACGTGCCTTGGTATGTCGCTTTCTTTCAAACTCCTTGAGTTTGAGCTTTCGTTTCAGCGTGGTCGCTTCGACAAGAGCCGCTGCAAGTTTCACAAGTCCACTTGCAAGCACAATGAGCTTTAAGACAAGTTCCATAGGCAATCACCTCCTCTTGATAAGAAGGCGCCGCCCGGCGCGTAGACTGGCCTCTGGGTGAGGGTGTATAACCCCCACGCCACGTGACACGCAAGGCTAAATATAGGCTTTTACCAGCGGATATATCTAACAAAAACCTAACAAAATTCGACAGAATCTAAC